>JAAUYT010000015.1 GCA_014804975.1 Clostridia bacterium | reverse complement strand
GTGCCGTCGTCCGAGCTTTCTTACAACGAGAAAAACCGCATTGATTTGTGGAATAAAAGTATGAAGTGGGTAGGGTTAGACAAAAAGTAAGGTGCATTATCGCCCTTCGGGGTAACACGTTTGTACAGGCAAACATCAAGAATCCCCGCAAATAATCGAGGATAAAATAAAAAACTCCGCGTACGCGGAGTTTTTTTGTTACTAAATTTTTAAATATATGATACAATACTATTTACAAACAAGTCCGTATTCGAGCATAGAGGTTATTATGACAAAGAAACAAAGGCTGATTGATTTTATTCCCTGTTTTGTGGCGGTTGCACTGAGCGTCGTTTGTCTATTCGTATACTTTTTTGCATTCCACAAAAATTATTATCTCGACGTAATTAAGGCGTGCATGGTGCCCGTCTGCGCGCTCGTGATTCCGCTCGTCAATTTGATTTTTAAAATCAGAATCCCGCTTGCGTTCAATATCGCAGTCGCGGCGTTTGCGTTCTGCGGATTAGACCTTGCTTCCGTTCTGTGCTTTTACGACTTCGTGCCGTACTTCGATAAAATGCTGCACACTGCGTTCGGGATCGTAGGCGGGTTCGGCGTGATGATGGTGCTCCTTTACGGCAAGGGCGAGCGAATGAAGCCGTGGTGCTTCTTTCTCGTGATTCTTCTTAGCGTGTTGGGGCTTGCCGCCCTTTGGGAAATCTTCGAGTACACCGTCAACGCGATCACAGGCGCCGATTTACAGCGCTGGGCGCCCGACTTTGCCGAGGTCGGCGAATTGACCGTAAACGAATTCTTCAAGACATACAACCCGCTTTGGGATACGATATGGGATATTATCGTCGCGTTTTTCGGCGTGATCATTTTCTTCGGCATTATCTTGATCGATAAATTTTGCAAGTTCAGAATGTGCAAAAGTATTTACCGTCAGGTAAATTACAGAGGCAAGCCTAAAAGAGAAGAAGCCGAGCCGCAGGAAGATACGAACGAAAAACAATAACCTTTTGTAAAAGTCATGAAACTATCCCACCGTCATACGGTCGCTTCTTGCTTTATCGGCTACGTCGTGCAGGCGATCGTGAACATATTCGTACCGCTACTGTTTGTCACCTTTCAGTCGCAGTACGAGATTCCGCTGAGCGAAATTACGGTTTTGATTGCCGTAAATTTTGCCGTTCAGCTTACAGTCGATTTTTCGTCCGCATTCTTTATCGATAAAATCGGATACCGCGCGGCGGGACTTATGGCGCACGGCTTCGCCGCGGCGGGCTTGATTTTATTGACCTTTTTGCCCGACTTGTTTACGAACGCATTCTGGGGACTTCTTATCTCCGTTATCGTCTATGCGTTTGGGGGCGGGCTTTTGGAAGTGATCGTAAGTCCCATCGTCGAAGCCTGTCCCACCAAAAACAAGGCGCAGATCATGGGGATTCTGCACTCCTTCTACTGTTGGGGATCGGTTGCGGTCGTCGGGCTTTCCACGCTCTTCTTTTCGCTGTGCGGAATCGAAAATTGGAAGATCATGACCTATATCTGGGCGGCAGTACCCGTTTGCAATCTCGTTTATTTTATCTTTGTACCGCTTGCGCCGCTTTCGGCGGAGGGCGGCGGCGCGGGACTTAAAGCAATTTTCAAAAACAAATATCTATGGTTGTTTTTGCTCATCATGCTATGCGCGGGCGCGTGCGAGCTCGCGATCAGTCAATGGGCTTCGCTGTTTGCGGAAAAAGGGCTGGGCGTTTCCAAAACGGTCGGCGATCTTACGGGCCCCGCCGTGTTCGCGCTTCTTATGGGAATTTCCCGCTTGATCTACGGTAAGCTGAGCAAGAGAATCGGGATCGAACATTTAATGCTGTTCGGGGGACTTTTGTGCGTTGCGGCGTATTTAATGATTGCCCTCGTTCCCGATCCGGTTGCGGGACTTGTCGGCGTCGGGCTTTGCGGGTTCTCCGTGGGCGCACTGTGGCCGGGAGCGTTCAGCGCCGCAGTAAACACCGTGAAGGGCGGAACGTCGCTGTTTGCATTTCTGGCACTTGCGGGGGATACGGGCTGTATTCTCGGGCCCGCCGTTGCGGGCGCGTTCGGCGACGATTTACATACGGGCATTCTCGTGGCGGTTGTGTTTCCCGCGCTTCTCGTGGCGGCGCTTATACCGCTCATCGTTGCGGAACGCAGAAAAAAGAAAATTGATTTGAGGAGCGAAAGTGGTAGAGATTAGTTATATCGATACCGCTTCGTTTACGGCGGAGCAATATCGGGAACTATTGAATAGACTGTCCGAAGAGCGCAGGCAAAGAGCGGAGCGTTACCGCACGACGAGCGCCGCCTATCTTTCGGCGGGGGCGGGGTATCTGTTGGACTGCGCGCTCAGCCGCGCGGGGCTTACGGGAGCTGCCGTATCCTACGGCGAGCACGGCAAGCCTTATATCGACGGGTTTCACTTCAATCTGTCGCACAGCGGAACGGTTGCGGTGTTGGCGGTTGGGGGCGGAGAAGTCGGGGTAGATATTGAAAAGATAGCCCCCGTACAAGAAAAGCTGATAAAACGCGTGTGCACGGAGCGCGAGTGCGCGTATCTATATGATCTTTCCGAAGAAGAGCGCGCGGGGGCGTTCTTCCGCCTTTGGACGGCGAAGGAGAGCGCGGCAAAATTCCTCGGAACGGGGCTTGCCTCCCCAAAAGAGTTCGAGGTCGACCTGTGCAAAGAGGTCGTTCGAGGCGGCGCGGCGCTCCCCATTCGGGAATATGCGCTTGACGGTTACGCCTTGACTGCGTGCGCCGAAGAGGAATTTTCTCCCGTATTGAAAGAGGTATTGTTAAATTCATAGAAGCTTTGAATTACACTTTTCTACTTGACGGTGGATATGATAAAGTGGTATGATTAAAAAAAGCTTTGGCGGTAAAACTGTGCTTGAAAACTTACATTCGCCCGACGTGTTGAAGGTGCTCACCGTAGAAGAGCTCTCCTCGCTCGCGGACGAAATCAGAGAAAAAATTATAAATACCGTCTCTCAGAACGGCGGGCACCTGGCCTCCAACCTCGGTTTGGTGGAAGTCACGCTTGCCCTGCACCGAGTTTTCAACGCGCCCAAGGATCAGTTCCTCTTTGACGTGGGGCACCAAAGCTATGCGCACAAGCTCGTTACGGGGCGCGAGGAGGAATTTTCCACGCTCCGCCAAAAGGACGGAATCTCCGGCTTCGAACGGGGCGGAGAGAGCGAATACGACGCTCTGAGCGAAGGGCACAGCGGCGCTTCGCTTTCGCAGGCGTTGGGGCTTGCGGCGGCGAACAGACTTAACGGAAGCGACGCTTACACGGTCTGCGTGATCGGCGACGGATCGCTCACGAACGGCATGGTCTACGAGGCGCTCAACAACTGCGCAGACAAGGAATTGCGCCTGCTTATTGTCGTGAACGACAACGATATGTCCATTTCCGCGAACATCGGGGGAATGCACAACCACTTGACGAAGCTCCGCACGAGCAAACGCTATTTCAGCTTTAAGTACCGTTTGGAGCGGGTGTTAAGTAAGATTCCCCTTATTGGGAAACCCATCGACAGAATGCTCCGCGGGTTCAAGCGGTTTTTAAAGAGCGTGTTCGTGCGCAACACCGTGTTCGAGGATATGGGCGTTAAATATTACGGTCCCATAGACGGGCACAACCTTAAAAAGCTGATCAATATTTTTAACGAGGCGAAATCGCACAACACGATCGCCGTCGTCAACGTAAAAACGAAGAAGGGCAAGGGCTACAAGTTTGCGGAAGAAGAGCCCGACGTTTATCATTCGGTCGCGCCCTTCGACCGCGAAAAGGGCGTACGACCTTCCGATTCTACGAGCTTTACGAGGGAAGCGGGCAGGCTCCTTTCGGAGCGTGCGGAAAGCGATCCTAAAATTTGCGCTCTGACCGCCGCCATGTGCGATGGAACGGGGCTTACGGAATTTTCCGAGAGGTTCCCCGAACGCTTCTTCGACGTGGGCATTGCCGAAGAGCACGCCGTCACCTTTTCGGGCGGGCTTGCAAGGAACGGCTTAAAGCCCGTACTCGTACTCTATTCGACCTTCGCACAAAGGGTGTGCGATCAGCTGCTGCACGACGTGTCGCTGCAAGAGCTTCCGCTTACCCTGCTTCTCGACCACTGCGGATTCGTCGAGGGAGACGGAATTACGCATCAAGGGATATTCGACGTGCCTCTGTTTACCGCAGTCCCGAATACGGAAATCTACGCGCCCGAAACCTATAAGGAGCTTTCCGCATCTTTTGACCGTGCTCTTGCGAGCGATAAAATTTCAATCGTCCGCTACCCCAAGGGCGGGGAGCTTGCAGGGGAGAGGGAAGAGACGGAAGAGGACGACTTCGCCTATTCGCCCGAAATCGAGAGCGCAAAAACCGTGATCGTCACCTACGGGCGGGTTGCCTCCGTGGCGCGCGAGGCGGCGGCGATTCTGAATGAAAAGCGTAAGACGGGCGTTTTGAGACTTAAAAAAATCTTCCCGCTTGACTTTGCAAAAATCGCTCCGCTTTTGAAGAGCGCAAAGACCGTGTACTTCCTCGAAGAGGGAAGCAAGACGGGCGGTATTGGCGAGAAGTTTGCGGCGGGACTTTCGGGGAAATGCGAAGTGACTGTTCACGCGATCGAGGGCTTTGCGGGACAGGGCACGCTTAACGAACTATTCGAAGAGTACGGATTCACTTCCGAAAAAATAATCGAGGAAATCGAAAGAAGGTCAAAAAATGACGGTACGGGAATTGCAGAATGAAATTCTGCGACTGAAAAAAGAGAGGGGCGTCTTCATTCTTGCACACTCCTACGAGCGGCACGAAATTTTGGAGATCGCGGACGTCACGGGTGACAGCTACCGTTTGGCGACGGCGGTCAAGGGCGCAAAAGAGGATACCGTTTTAATGTGCGGCGTGCGGTTCATGGCGGAGACGGTCAAAATTCTCGCACCCGAAAAGCGCGTGATTCTTTCCGAAAAGGACGCGGGCTGTCCCATGGCGGACGAGCTTACGCCCGAGCTTTTAGGCGATCTTCAAAAGAAATATCCGAACGCCGTCACGGCGGCTTATATCAACACCACCGCAAGAGTCAAGGCGATGAGCGACGTTTGCGTAACGTCTTCGTCCGCGGTGAAGGTACTTTCCCGTCTTCCCGAAAAGGAAATACTGTTCGTGCCCGACTGTAACTTAGGCAGCTACTGCGCGAAGAGCCTTCCCGAAAAGACCTTTCACTTTTTCGACGGCGGCTGTCCCGTACATAAGCAGACGGGGCTCAGCGATGTTCTGCGGGCAAAGGAGGAACACCCGAACGCGCTCATTCTCGTCCACCCCGAATGCTTGAAAGAGGTCACGGACAAGGCGGACTACATAGGCTCGACAAGCGGCATTATGGACTTTGCCAAAAAGAGTTCGTGCAAAGAGTTCATTATCGGAACGGAGAATACGATCGTAGAGCATCTGCAATACGAATGTCCCGATAAAAAGTTTTATCCGCTCTCAAAAAAGCTTATTTGTGAAGATATGCGGCTGACGACGCTGAAAAGCGTGTACGACTGTCTTTTGGGCGGCGGCGAAGAAATTATTTTGGACGAGCCCTTGCGGCTTGCAGCAAAGAAGTGTATCGATAAGATGATAGAGCTCGGCGGTTAAATTGTTTCGCTTTCTCTAAGCGTCGCAATACGGCGTTGAACTGCGGCAACCCTTCGTCATTTACGCTCAGTAAACTCCGTCGGGTTTTCCTCGTTCGCCTTGTCTTGCTTGCTTATAGAAAGCGTGAGTTGCATTTAAAAAAGCGGCGGTAAATACCGCCGCTTTTTACATTCTGTTTTTATCACCCCACTCGCACATTCCGTCTAAAATCGGCATCAGCGATTTTCCGCGTTCCGACAGACTGTATTCCACCTTCGGCGGGATCTGCGGATATTCCTTGCGGATAATCAGTCCGTCGTTTTCAAGTTCTTTTAGCGACAGGCTCAGCGTTTTATAAGAGATTCCCTTAATGTACCGTTGTAGTTCGTTATAACGAACTACGGTAAATTCCATGAGCGTATACAAAATCGTCATTTTATACTTTCCGTTGATGAGCGACAGGGTATAACTGAATCCCGTTTCGCATAGTTTTTCGGAAGCGATACATCTTTTGTTTTCCATATCCGTTTTACACTCTACTTTTGGTTAGTACCGCACATTCATGTGCGTACTTGACAAAATTATTATATACCGTATAATACGAATTGTCAAGAATAAATTTTTAAGGAGATTTTGTATGAGAGCGGAATTAAAAGAGTATGAAGCGGTAGAAAAAGCGGCGATGAATTTCGTGAAAAGCGTTGCGGAGGGCAACAGCAAATACGCAAAGCAGTTATTTGTCGACGAAGCGGTGTTGTTCGGATATTTGGACGGGGAGCTCGAACACGGTTCCATTCAGCAGTTTTATCACAACGTGGATACCGTCGGGGGCGACAAAAATTTCAAGGCGCGTATCGACGTTATCGCACTCGAAGAAACACTTGCCGTGGTGCGCGTTCTCGAAGAGGGCTGGGGGAATCGAATCGACTTTACGGACTATCTGTTGCTTTTAAAGATGAACGGCGAATGGAAGTGCGTTGCAAAAGCGTATAACCAAAATTCAAATACGATTAAAAAATAAGGAGGGATTATGAGTAAAAAAATCGTAGTAATTACGGGCAGTCCCCGTAAGAACGGAAACAGCTTTAAAATGACGGACGCCTTTATCAAGGCGGCGGAAGCAAAGGGGCACACGGTCGTAAGATTCGATGCGGCGCTCAAAAAGGTAGGCGGCTGTCATGCCTGCACGACCTGCTTCAAAACGGGCAAGGCGTGCAGCTTCGACGACGACTTTAATCAAATCGCGCCGCACATATTGGACGCGGACGGGATCGTGTTTACGACGCCCGTGTATTGGTATTCCTTCCCCGCGCAGATCAAGGGCGTGATCGACAGGCTGTATTCCTTCTGCGTTGCGGAAAAGGATATTTCGGGGAAGGAGTGCGCGCTCATTACCTGCTGCGAGGAGGACGACGTTACGGTCATGGACGGCGTAAAACTCCCCTACGAAAAGAGTACCGCGCTTCTTAATTGGAAGTCGGTCGGAGAGGTGTTGATCCCCGGCGTGTTGAACGTGGGAGATATCGACAAAACGGACGGCGTCAAACAAGCCGCCGCGCTTGCGGATAAATTCTAAAAAGCGATTACATAAAAACAGCCCTCGGCGGAACGCCGAGGGCTGAATCATTTTATTACTAATCTTTACTGTTCATCAAATCGCAAGCCTTGATAAGTCCGCTCGATAGAGGGAACGCCGCAAGGATCGTACATACGATATACAAAATCTGCGTAAAGGTCAAATGCACGTCAAGCCAACCCTTATACACGATCGTTCCCAAAATGGGCACGCAGAGTATGACGAGCATACCGCCGAACGCCACGACAAAGGTGAGCGAGCGCAACAGGTTAAACGGTTGCAAAATTCTGAACAGCGTCACCATACCGCCGACGGTCACGGCAAGCATCATGAGCGGGTTTGTGATGGTGTCGTTGCCCGCGGCAATGAGCTCTGCTTCCGTCGGGTTCATGTTCAGAACGCCGTCCTTATAGATGACGTCGAGCGCGCCGAGCTGTCCTCCCGGAACAAAGCGTATTCCAAGGAACACGGTCATTACGCAGAACAAAAGCGTCAGTGCGGACGGGATAGATCGCGATAGGATATATAGTAGGAACTTTCCCTTCACGCGGGTCTTGTTGGGCTGCAACGAAATGACGAAGGACGGGAGCGCCGCGACGAGCGTTTCGAAGATGAGCATATTGTCCGTCGTAAAGAAGTACTTGTGATTCATTGCAAAGCAGATGATCGCAAGTATCGTGATGAACAGCGTTTTCATGAGATAGAGGGAAGCGCTGTTTTTAATGTTGTTGATGACCCGCCGCCCCTCGTAAACGACGTTCGGAAGGTTCAGGAAATTGTTGTCCATAAGGACGATATGCGACACGTTGCGCGCCGCTTCGCTGCCCGAGGCAACGGAAATCGCGCAGTCCGCTTCTTTGAGGGCGAGGATATCATTTACGCCGTCGCCCGTCATGGCAACCGTGTTGCCCTGCTTTTTAATGGTGCGGACTAAAATCGCCTTCTGTTCGGGCGTGACGCGTCCGAACACCGTGTATTGGTTGGCGACGTTTTCGACTTCGATATCGGTAAGCCCGTCGAGGGAGATATACTGCCCCGCGTGCTTCACGCCGACTCTGCGGGCAACCTCCGAAACGGTCACGGGGTTGTCGCCCGAAATGATTTTGATATCCACGTCGTTTTCACGGAACCATTTAATCGTTTCGATCGCGTCCTCGCGGATATTGTCCACAAGGGTAATGATCGCCGTGGGGCGCAGAAGAGAGGGGACTCTTCCGCCGCTCATCTGATTGGGCGAGAACGCCAGAACGAGCACGCGCAAGCCCGACTGCGCGTATTGCTTTACGATCTTGTCGATCTTCGGCGGCATGGGACGGAGCACGAATTCGGGCGCGCCCATAACGAAGGTGCCCACGCCTTGGAAGGAGACCGCGGAAAGCTTCCGCTTACTCGAAAATGGCAGGGTCGCCGTCGGCTGCATCACGTTCGAATGCCCGAATCGGTTGAAGAGCGCGATCGAGGTTTGGTTGTTGTCTTCGAGCGATGCGAGCATACAGCCCATGATTTCGTCGATCGTGTAGTCCACAAAGCTTGAAAGAACCATGCAATCGTTCACGGTCATTCTGCCGTCCGTGATCGTTCCCGTCTTGTCGAGGCAGAGCGTATTCACGCGCGCGAGCATTTCCAAAGAGTACAAGTCCTGCACGAGGGTCTGTTTTTTAGCAAGCCGCCTTACGCCGATCGCCATTGCAAGCGAGGTAAGAAGGAGAAGTCCCGAAGGGATCATACCGATAACGATCGAGCCCGTATATTGAAGGGAAAGCGACATATTGTGATCGGTCTGCTCCCAGTTGCGCCAGAACATTGCCGCTGCGACGAAGGGTATCATAATACCGATCACGCGGATAAACAAGCGAATGGAGTTGAGGATTTCCGACTTCGGGCGCTTGTACTTTTTCGCCTTGGAGGTAAGGTTGTTAAGATAAGTCGCTTTTCCGACCTTATCGGCGCGGACCCTGCACGAGCCGCTTGCAATAAAGCTTCCCGCATAGAGAATATCGCCCTGCGATTTTTTGATGGGCACGGATTCACCCGTCAAAAGGGATTCGTTTACTTCTGCGTTGCCGTCCTCCATAATGCAGTCGGCGGGGACTTGCTGTCCCGCTTCCATAATAATGACGTCGTCGACGACGATGTCCTGTATGGGAATTTCCACCGTTATGCCGTTTCGCACGACCTTCGTGGTCGAGGATATCAAAACGGAGAGCTTATCGGTCTGTTTCTTTGCAATGATTTCCTGCACGATACCGATCACTAAGTTCACGGCAAAAATGCCTACGAACAGGAACTGCGTTATGGGAGCCCGGGCAAAGGCAAGGGCGGCGGCAACCAACACGCACAAAAGGTTGAACACCGTACAGATATTGCCGAAGAAAATGCTCTTGTACGACTTGGAGTATTTTTTATTGACGTCGTTAAATAGAAACTGATTAAAGCGCGTCTCGACCTGTTCGGGCGAAAGTCCCTGGTCGATGGGGGGAGTGAAGCGCTCCACGTCGGAGCTGTTGGGAATCTTCTTTGCCCGACGGAACTTTTTCATGAGCTTTTTGCGCTTCTTCTTTTCAAGCTCCTCGGGCGTGCCCCTGTTCAGCATACGCGAAGAGAAGTGCGCACGCTTTTTGACTTCGTGCACGGGCTCTGCGCTTTCCGTTTTGTTTGCTTCGCCCTCCGCCTCGGTTTGGACGGTTGCCTCCGCTTCTTCTGCGGGTTTTACGGCTTTCTCTTCCGCCTTAGGCGCGGGCTTTTCCCCCGTTTCCGCTTCGGCGGGCTTCGCGGACGGCGTTTTCTTTCCTACGGATCTTGCGCGCGTGGTTTTAGACGGAGCGGCTTTTTCCGCCTTCTCCGTTTTTTCGGGCGCTTTTTCCGTTGCGGCTTTCTTTACCTTTGCCGCCTCTTCCTTCTCTTCGGAAGGGTTTTCAGTCTGATTGGTTTCCAAAGTAACCTCTTCAAAAAATGAAATGTATTCCTATTATACCACATAATACGGTTTTGTCAAAGTTTTTCTTTGTCTGTTTTTGCAAAGGAGCGTTTAAAACCTTTGCTTTCAAAGTGAAAACGGTGTATAATAGTAGGCGGAAATAAAAGGAGTGTTATTATGATAGATATCGCTTTTTTACGCGCGAATCCCGACAAGGTGCGCGAAAATATTAAAAAGAAGTTTCAGGATAAAAAGCTTCCCCTCGTGGACGAAGCGATCGCGCTCGACGAAAAGAAGCGCGCCCTTCAAACGGAAGGGGATAATCTTCGCGCGTCGCGCAATTCGCTCAGCAAGGAAATCGGGCTTTTGATGCGCGAGAAAAAAGTCAAAGAGGCAGAAGAAGTCAAAGCGAAGGTAAACGCCAACGCGAAGCGCCTCGAAGAGGTCGAAAAGGAATCGGAAGAGGTTGCCGCCCGTTTAAAAGACGTGATGATGCGCATTCCCAATATCATTTCTCCCGATACGCCCATCGGCAAGGACGATTCCGAAAACGTAGAGCGCAAGCGCTACTTAGAGCCCAAGGTTCCCGATTTTGAAATTCCCTATCACCTCGATATCCTCGAAAAGCTCGACGGTATCGACGTGGACAGCGCGCGCCGCACGAGCGGACAGGGCTTCTATTATCTGACGGGCGATATCGCAAGACTGCATTCCGCGGTCATCACCTACGCCCGCGACTTTATGATAAACAAGGGCTTCACCTATTGCATTCCGCCCTATATGATCCGTTCGTCCGTCGTGACGGGGGTCATGAGCTTCGAGGAAATGGACGGCATGATGTACAAGATCGAGGGTGAAGATTTATACCTTATCGGCACGAGCGAGCACTCCATGATCGGACGCTTTATGGGACAGACCGTTGACGAGAGCAAGCTCCCCTTAACGCTCACGAGTTATTCCCCCTGCTTCCGCAAGGAGAAGGGCGCGCACGGCATCGAGGAGCGCGGCATCTACCGCATTCACCAATTCGAGAAGCAGGAGATGATCGTCATCTGCAAGCCCGAAGAGAGCGCGGCGTGGTACGAAAAAATGTGGAATTATACGGTGGAACTCTTCGTATCCATGGGTATTCCCGTGAGAACCCTCGAATGCTGTTCGGGCGATCTTGCCGATTTAAAATTCAGAAGCGTAGACGTGGAGGCGTGGTCTCCCCGTCAAAAGAAATATTTCGAAGTGGGGTCGTGCTCCAACCTCACCGACGCGCAGGCAAGACGCCTTGGTATCCGCTATAAATCGAAAGAGGGCAACGCGTTTGCGCACACCCTCAACAACACCGTGGTGGCTCCGCCGCGTATGCTGATCGCGTTTATCGAGAATCACTTGCAGGCGGACGGGAGCGTCGAGATTCCCGAAGTACTCCGTCCCTACATGGGCGGAAAGGAGAAGATCGAAGTCAAGAACGCATGAAGTACGTTTTTTTCGACATAGAGTGCGCCTGTGTGTATAAGTACACGGCGAAGATATGCGCGTTCGGCTACACGGTTACGGACGAGAATTATAACGTTCTTGCTAAGGAAGATATTCTTATCAATCCCAAGGGCAAGTTCCATTTGACCGATCGGAAGGGGAGCGACGGACTTGAACTTCCATACGAGTACGACAAGTTCAAGTCTTGCCCCGTCTTTCCCGCGGTCTACGGAAAAATCAAGGCGCTTTTAGAGGATCCCGAGGCAATCGTTTTGGGACACGCCACGCACAACGACGTGAACTATCTCAATTTGGAGACCAAGCGTTATAAGCTGCCGTCCTTCCGTTTCTGCTATCACGACACGCAGTTCTTCTATATGAATACCGAAGGCGACTATACGCGGCAGTGCGGGCTGGGTGCAATGGCGGAACAGCTCGGCGTGGAGTTCGTGCCGCACCGCGCCGCCGACGACGCTTACGCCACCATGCGCGTGTGCGAAGCATTGTGCAAGCGCGAGGGCACGGATATCAAGGGACTTTGCGAACGCTATAAAATGCGCCCCGGAAAAATTTCCTCGTACAAAATTTCTCAGCCCGATTCGGAGGGGCTTCGCGCTTACTATAAGAAGCGGGACGAGGAGCACAAAAAACGCGCCGCGGCGCGGGAGACCTTTTTCAATTTCGTGAACAAGCACAACTACCGCAAAAAGCGGGAGGGCGTGAACGCAGGCAAGCGGTTCTGCTTTTCGAAAGAAATCGAGAATAACGTTCCCTTCTCCGTGGAGCTTGCGGGCGCGGTGTTCGCTTCGGGCGGTAGATACACTTCCCGTCCGCAGGACTGCGATATCTACGTTGCGGAGGAAGAGGGCGGCAAGCGCTACCTCAACGCCGTGGAGAACGGCGCGAAGTTCGTTCCGCTCGACGAGATCGCCGTTGGCTTGGAGAACGGTTTGGAGCAGTTATGAATCTTCCCGAAAAATTTTTGAATAGAATGCAAGAAAGGCTGGGCAAGGAATACCCCGCCTTTTTGGCTTCTTACGAGAAACCGCCCCATAAGGCGCTGCGCGTGAACACGCTCAAAATTTCCCGCGAAGAATTTTTAAAGAACGCGCCCTTTGCGCTTTCCCCCGTCCCGTGGGAAGAGAACGGCTTTTATATCGAAGAGGAAAGGGCGGGCTCTTATCCCGAGCACTTCGCGGGGCTCTACTACTGTCAGGAGCCTTCGGCGATGTGCGTGGGCAAGCTGACCGCGCCCGTAAGTAAGGAACGCGTGCTCGACTTGTGCGCCGCCCCCGGCGGAAAGACTACGCAGGTTGCCGCGCAAATGAAGGGGAACGGCGTTTTGATTTCCAACGAAATCGACGCGGGACGCGCGAAGATTTTATCGCAGAACGCGGAGCGCATGGGTGTGAAGAACTGCGCCGTCACGAACGCGTCGCCCTCTCAGCTTGCCGAAAAGCTTCCTTGCTATTTCGATTTGGTACTCGTTGACGCGCCCTGTTCGGGCGAGGGTATGTTCAAAAAGGAGCCAGAGGCGATCCCGCATTGGAGCGAGAACAACGTTGCCCTCTGCGCCGCACGGCAGAAGGAAATTTTAGACTGCGCCGCATTGACGGTTGCGGGCGGCGGCTGTATCGTGTATTCTACCTGCACCTTTGCCGAGGAAGAGGACGAAAAGCAGGTGCGCGCATTCTTGGAGCGCCACCCCGAATTCGTTTTGGAAGAGGAGCACAAGCTGTATCCGCACGAGGTCAAGGGCGAAGGGCATTACTGTGCACGGCTTAAAAAAACCGAAGGCGGAACGCGGAACGCAAAGCCCTATCCTATTAAGCGCAACGCTACGGCGAATAAAGCGTTTGCGGAATTTGCAAAGGACTTCTTTGCGGAAACGCCCAAGGGAGAAGTGACGACGCTTGACGACGGAAGAATGTATCTCGTGCCCGCGGGTATGCCCGCGCTTGGGGTGCGCACGCTACGGCTCGGCGTGGAGCTTGGCGAGTTCGACGGCAAGATTTTTAAGCCCGCACACGCGCTTGCAATGAGCGTAAAGCGGGAAGAAGTAAAGAAGTTCGTTGCGCTCACTCCCGAAGAGTGCGAACGCTACTTATCGGGCGAAACGCTTTCAAAGGATATCGCAAACGGTTGGTGCGTGGTCGGCTTTGATAAATACCCGTTAGGGTTTGCAAAGGCGGTGAACGGAACTTTAAAAAATCACTTGCCCAAAGGATTGCGAAAATAAAAAGTAACTGCAAGATAGCCTTCCCCTATTGAGATAGGGGAAGGTGTCCGCAGTGCGGACGGATGAGGCAAAGAAATAACAATCTAATCCTCATCCGTCACGCCGTCCTAACGGAACGGCGCGCCACCTTCCCCTAACGCTTTGCGGTAGGGGAAGGCTATAATTAAAAATAGCCCCCGAAGGATTTCCCTTCGGGGGCTATTTTTAATCACTCATTCCAAGCAGATAGTCTGCCGTTACGCCAAAGTATTTCGCAAGGGTAATTATTGCTAATGCGCTTGGGACTCTTTGTCCCAATTCCCATACGCCAATAGCGCTTTTCCCAAGTCCTGTTTCTTTTGCAAGCTGTATTTGAGACAAGCCTTTTTCTAAACGCAATTCTTTTAATCTTTTCGTAAATTTTTCCATAACTAAATTTTACCACAAAAGTGGGTAAAATGCTTGACTTCCCACTATTATGGGTGTATTATATACCCATAATAGTGGGAGGATAAAAATGGAATCGGCAATCGAAGAATTATATTACGGAGATTTTGGCGGACAGGCAAACGTAAAAATAAGCAAGCAATATACCAAGAAGGCGGACAGAGCGGAACGCTTTGCAAAAAATTTAACGGAGCTCCTCAAAGAAAACGCAGAAGCGAAAGAAGCGTTTGAGAAATTCAGAGAAGCAAATGAAGATGCGGTCTGCATTGAACTATGTGATTATTATAAAGCGGGCTTTAAAAACGCCGTTCGGCTCATGACGGATTCGTTAGGAGAAGAATAAGGCTTCCCCAATTGTCATTCAAAGGTGCGCATTTTTCATTTCGTCATTGCGAGCGAATGCGAAGCAATCCAGACGTTATCGTTGTTCATTAACTAGATTGCCGCGTCGCTCCGCTCCTCGCAATGACGGAACCAATGGGATTCTGAGCTCTGTCCTGCGCGCCGAAGGCGCGCAGGACAGAGCTCAGAATGACCAAAAGGAGGGACAGGGTGACCGTGAAAATGTGTGAAAAAAGGGGCCGCAATTTGGCTATAAAAAAGTATTTATGTATAAATATTCCAAGCCTCCGCATAATGACGGTATACGGAGGTTTTATTATATGAAAGCAACGGGAATCGTAAGACGGATCGACGAGCTCGGCAGGGTGGTTATTCCCAAAGAGATACGCCGCACGCTTCGTATCCGCGAGGGCGACCCCTTGGAACTCTTTACTGACCGCGACGAGCTCATGCTCAAAAAGTATTCGCCGATCGCCTCTATCGGGCGTTTTTCGGAGGGGACGGCAAAGTCCCTGAACGAACAGAGCGGATACCTTGCCGCAATCACCGATACCGACACGGTACTCAGCGCATACGGCACGAACAAGCGCGATCTCGTGGGTAAGACCGTTTCGGAAAAGGTGACGGAAATCATGAATTCGCGCAGAAGCTATCTTGCCAACAAGGCGGAAGGGGGCGTCGTGTACGACCCCGTGTCCGGCGGGGAGGGCGAATACACTGCGGAAATCATCGTGCCCGTCGTAGCCAACGGCGACTGCCTCGGCACGGTCATTCTTCTTTCGCGGGAAGAGGGCGCGGAGATGGAGGCTTCGGCGGTTAAATTGGCTAGACTTACTGCCGACATTTTAGCAAACCAATTCGAGTAAGTTTCCGCTTCCTCTGAACTTCGCAATACTTTGTCGCGCTGCGGCAACCCTCAGTTACTTACCGTTTAGTAAGCTCCTTTGGGTTTTCCTCGCGCTCCTTGTCTTGCTCGTTCATAGAAAGCGGATGAAGTCCCCACCCTTTTGTGGGGAAACTTACATATATGAAGCACGCGAAATTCATCAAAAGCGCGGCGGTAATGACGGCGGGGTTTCTCGTCGCAAAGGCGATTGGAGCGTTCTACCGCATTTCGCTCACGGGAATTCTGGGCGGCTACGGCATAGGGCTCTATCAAATGGCGTATCCGCTCTTTCTTCTTTTTCTGACCTTCTCGTCGGCGGGAATACCGTCGGCGCTTTCGCGCGTCGTTTCGGCGGAGTACGCGCGCGGGCGGGAAACGACGGGGTATATGAAAACGGCGCTCCGCCTCTTTGCGCTCATCGGACTTTTCGGCGCTCTTTTGATGTGCGCCGTTGCCGCATTCATGAGCGGCTTGCAGGGGGACAGAAATCTGACCGTCTGCTATCTTGCGCTTGCGCCCTCCGTTTTTCTGGTCGCGCTCGTCTCCGTTTTAAGGGGCTATTTTCAGGGCAAAAACGACATGGTGCCCACCGCCTTTTCGGAAGTCGTCGAACAGGCGATCAAGGCGGGCTTCGGCTTCTTTGCGGCGCGTATTGCGGGCGATCCCGTGCGGGGTGCTATGCTTGCGCTCTTAGGGGTAAGCCTTTCGGAGCTCGGTGCGCTCATTTATCTTGCTAACCGCTATAAGGGGGAACGGCGGATAAAGTCGCTCCGCAAAATCAACGGCTATTCGCTTTTCAGTGCGGTGCTCCCCGTCATGGCTGCCGCCGCGCTCCTGCCCCTCTCGCGCACCCTCGACAGTATCGTGATCGTGCGGCTGATGGCGCGTTACACGAGGCGTGCCGTGTCTCTCTACGGACTGTATTCGGGCGGAGTCATGTCTTTGATCGATCTGCCCGCCACGCTTGCGGGCGGGTTCGTTGCCGCGGCGATCCCGCTCGTCTCTTCGAGCGCTTCGCGCGGGGACAGCGAGGGCGCAAGAAAGAACGCCGCGCTCGCGCTGCTCTTTACCTTTGCGATCTCCATTCCCTGCGCCGTGTTTTTATTCGCGTGCGCCTCGCCCGTCGTGCGGCTCTTGTATGCAAGCCTTTCCGAAAGCGATTTGAAAACCGTCGTCGCGCTCGTAAGATTGTCGTCCGTGTCCGCCGTGTCGCTTGCCGCCGTCAACACGCTTGCCGCCTGCCTTACGGGTATGGGGCGGGCAAAGTACGCCGCGCGGGGAATGCTCGTTGCGGTCATCGTAAAGCTTGTTCTGCAATGTATTCTCGTATCCAATCCCGCGCTCTCCGTCGTGGGCGCCGCGATTGCCTCGAACGCCTGCTATTTAGTTGCTTTTTTCCTCGATTCGGTTTATACTTGGAGAGGAAAGTTAAGGAAGCCCAAGCTTGTGGCGGCATTAAAATCAAAAGAAGAGGCGTAAAGGAAAATGCTTACAATCATCGGTCTCGGGAACGAAAGGGGAGATTTAACGCTCTCCGCACTCAAAGCACTCAAAAATGCGGATAAGGTTTTCGTCAAAAACGGCGGCGCGGCGCTTGCCGATTTTAAAGAGGAGAAAATCAAATTCGAAGAGTGCGCTCCTTCCGCGGAAGAGCTTTTAAAAGAGGCGCAAAAAAGTGCGGCCTGCTACTGCGTGGGCGGGAGCGTGTTCGACGATAACACGGCTTGCGCGCTTATGCGGGAGCAGGGCGTTTATACGATAGACTGCTGCGCCTATAAAACGCTTTCGGACGAAGAGCTCGTCAAAAAGGAGAAGTTCACCTTTCAGGACTTTCTCTACATATTAAAGCGTCTGCGCGCGCCCGACGGCTGCCCGTGGGACAAGGTGCAAACGCATAAGAGCATTCGCATCAACATGATCGAGGAAGCGTACGAGCTCGTAGACGCAATCGACTTGGACGATCCCGAAAAGATGTGCGAGGAGACGGGCGACGTTCTCATGCAGGCGGTGTTCCACGCGCTCATCGAAGAGGAACGGGGAAGGTTCAACGCGGGCGACATGGTGAGCGGGGTTTGCAAAAAACTCGTCACGCGGCACACGCACGTGTTCGGCGGCGACAGCGCGAAGGGCGCGGACGGCGCGCTCTCCGTGTGGGACAAGAACAAGATGACCGAGAAGCATCAGACGACCTTCTCCGACGCGGTGAACGACGTGCCCGAATGCTTTCCCGCGCTTTTGCGTGCGCAGAAGATCGTCAAGCGCATGGCAAAGGGGGGCTGGACTTTTGCTCCTTCGGCGGACCGCGAATCGAAATTAAGCGAAGCGGTGAAATCGGGCGATAAAGAGGCGATTGCGGCGGCATTCGGCGATGTTTTAATGGAGCTTGCGCAAATCGCGTATGCGGCGGGAATCGATAGCGAACAGGCGCTTCTGGATAAGGTGAAAGAGGAAGCAAGGCTTTACACCGAGTGGGAAAAGCTCGTGCTTGCGGACGGCAAGGACGTGCACGCACTTAGTAGCGAAGAGCGGGGCGCATATTACAAAAAGGCGAAAGAGAATGTTTCCCAAAATTGATATCGCGGGCATGGTGTGTCCGAACAACGTCTTTTTGGCTCCGCTTGCGGGGTACACGAATTACCCCTTCCGCGAGCTGTGCAGGGGGCTTGGCGCGGGGCTTACTTTTACCGAAATGGTCAGCGCAAAGGGGCTTCACTACAATAGCGAAGAGACGAAAAAGCTTCTATATTGCGGGGACGAATCGCCCAAGGCGGCGCAGATTTTCGGGAGCGAGCCCGCCCTTATGCGGGCGGCGTGCGAGAGCGAGGCGCTCGCGCCCTTTGATTTAATTGACATCAACATGGGTTGCCCTATGCCCAAGATCGTGAGAAACGGCGAGGGGAGCGCGCTTTTGGAAAATCTTCCGCTTGCCGAAAAAATCATTTCCGAATGCGTGAAGAGCGGGAAGCGGATTTCAGTTAAGTTCCGTATCGGTATCACCGACGACAAAAAAATCACCGCCGAGTTCGCAAGACTGTGCGAAGGGGCGGGTGCGTGCATGATCACGGTGCACGGCAGATCGCGCGAAAGAGTGTACGCGGGCGCGCCCGACTACGAGGAGATCGCTTCGGCAAAGAACGCGGTCAAAATCCCCGTCATTGCAAACGGGGGCGTATGGTCAAAGGGCGACGCGGAAAAGACGATCGCGCGCACGGGTGCGGACGGGGTGATGATCGCCCGTGCCGCATTGTACCGCCCGCAGGTGTTTGCGGATATCGCGGAAATCGAGCCTCCGCCCATGAAAGAGCTTTTTTTAAAACAGCTTAAAGAGACGAAAGAGCTCTACGGCGAACGGTTTGCAACCGTGTTTATGCGCAAAATGGCGGCGTTCTATTTGAAGGGTGTGAAGGGCGCGGCGGAGTATAAACGAAGACTCTTTCAGGCGCAGGATACCGAAGAGGTTGCTCGCCTTGCAGAAGAAATTTTTTGTTGACAAAAAGTTTTCCACAGTGGAAAACTTTTATTTTTTGGTGGAAAATTCCAAAAATTTTTCGACAATTCACTGTACAATTTTTTTACTTTATGTTATAATATTCAGGAACAGAGGCGCAAAAAATGCGCTATTTTCTTTCGCGCGCGCACGCGTGCGCGCACGCGCGAGGAATCAACCTAAAAACCATTTGTGAAAGCAGGAGGAAGTATGGCTGAAAAGGTCAAAGCAACGTACGGTGCGGAACAAATTCAGGTTCTCGACGGGCTCGAACACATCAGAAAGCGCCCCGGAATGTACATCAGCTCCACGGACGAAAAGGGACTTCACCACCTTGTAAGCGAGGTTGTGGATAACTCGATCGACGAGGCGCTTGCGGGTTACTGTACCCAAGTGGACGTCACCGTCAATCCCGACGGTTCGTGCACGGTTGTGGATAACGGGCGCGGCATTCCCACGGGTATTCACCCCAAGGAAAAGATTTCCACAGTCGAAGTCGTGTTTACAAAGGTCAACGCGGGCGGTAAGTTCGGCGGCGACTCCGGCTATAAGGTCTCTTCGGGACTTCACGGCGTGGGCGTCAAGGCGGTCAACGCGCTTTCCGAATGGCTGGAAGTCGAGGTCTCGCAGAACGGACATATTTACAAGCAGGTCTATAACCGCGGCGTGCCGCAGCGTTCCTTACAGATCATCGGCGATACCGATAAGACGGGTACGAAGGTCACCTTCTTCCCCGACGAGGAAATTTTCGAAACGATCGTCTTCAAGTACGATACGCTCAAAGTCCGCTTAAAGGAGCTTGCCTTCCTGAACAAGGGACTTACGATCACGCTTACCGACAAGCGCGTGGGTAAGGAGCGCACGGACACCTTCCTCTACGAAGGCGGTATCCGCGAATTAGTGCAGGAGATCAACAAGGGCAACGAAACGCTCTTTGCGGAGCCTCTTTATTTCGAAGAGCACGAGGGAACGACCGTCTGCGAAATCGCACTGCAATACAACGAGAGCTACAACGAAGTTATTTATTCGTACGCGAACAACGTCAACACGATCGACGGCGGAACGCACGTCGAGGGCTTGAAGCTTGCGCTCACGAAAATCATCAACGACGCAGGCAAAAGGCTGAATATTTTAAAGGACAGCGACAAGCTAACGGGCGAGGACGTGCGCGAGGGCATTACCGCAGTCGTCTCCGTCAAGCTTGAAAACGCGCAGTTCGAATCGCAGACCAAGGACAAGCTGAACAACTCGTTTATCCGTACCTTCGTTTCGAAGAGCGTGGCGGAGCGCTTCGGTACCTATATCGAAGAGCACCCGCAGGAAGCGCGCGAGCTCGTGCTTCGCTGTATCACGGCGCAGAAGGCGCGCGACGCGGCAAGGAACGCGCGCGAGCTCACCCGCCGCAAGGGCATTCTGGAATCGACGACTCTCCCCGGCAAGCTTGCGGACTGTTCCGACAAACGCCCCGAGCTTTGCGAAATCTACATCGTCGAGGGTGACTCGGCAGGCGGCACGGCAAAGCAGGGACGCGACAGAAGATTTCAGGCGATCCTGCCTCTCCGCGGTAAAATCTTGAACGTAGAGAAGGTGCGCCTCAACCGCGTACTCGAAAACGCGGAGATCAAGGCGATGATCACGGCGTTCGGCTGCGGAATCTTAGACGACTTTGACGAGAGCAAATTGCGCTACGACCGCATCATCTCCATGACCGATGCCGACGTCGACGGCGCGCATATCCGTATTCTGTTTTTGACCTTCCTCTTCCGCTATATGCGCCCCTTGATCGAACACGGGCACGTGTATTCGGCAATGCCTCCGCTCTATAAGGCGAGCATGAAGGGCAGAGAGGACAAGTACCTCTATTCCGAAGAGGAAAAGACCGCGTACGATTTAGAGAACAATAACAGAGTGGAATACCAACGCTATAAAGGCTTGGGCGAAATGAGTACCGAACAGCTTTGGGATACGACCATGAACCCCGCGACCCGCACGCTCATCAAGGTGCGCATGGAGGACGCGGTGGAGGCGGACAAAATGTTCTCCGTCCTCATGGGTGAGAGCCCGTCGCTCCGCAGACAGTTCATTGAAGAGAACGCAACCTTGGTCAAGGATCTTGATATTTAAAGAGGAGATAAATCATGGCGAAAAGAGAGACGAGCCCCGAGCTCACGGAAGAATTTAAGAAAACGCTTGAAATGACGAAGATCCTCGACGTAGAAGTCAACGAGGAACTCAAACGCTCGTTCATTGCCTACGCAATGGCGGTCAATAAATCGCGTGCCATTCCCGACGTAAGAGACGGTTTAAAGCCCGTGCACAGGCGTATCCTTTACTCCATGCACGAGATGGGACTGTATAACGATAAGGCTTATAAGAAGTGCGCCCGTATCGTCGGTGACTGCATGGGTAAATATCACCCGCACGGCGACTCTTCGGTGTACGACGCACTCGTGCGTTTGGCGCAGGACTTCTCTATCAACTTCCCGCTCGTAGACGGGCACGGAAACTTCGGTTCGGTGGACGGCGATCCCCCTGCGGCAATGCGTTACACGGAAGCAAGACTTACGAAGCTTGCGGCGGAAATGCTCAAAGACCTCGATAAAGACACGGTCGACTTTTTCCCCAACTTCGATGGCAACGAAATGGAGCCCGCCGTTCTGACGGCGCGTTTCCCCAACCTTCTCGTGAACGGGTCGGACGGTATCGCGGTCGGTATGGCGACGAACATTCCCCCGCACAACCTTGCGGAAGTGATCGACGGCACGATCGCAATGATCGACAATCCCGAAATTTCCATCGAAGATTTAATGAACTATATCCCCGCACCCGATTTCCCCACGGGCGGCATTATCATGGGACGCGCGGGAATCCGCAAGGCGTACCGCACGGGACAGGGAAGTATCATTATCCGTTCGAAGTGCGAGATCGAGGAATACGGCACGGGCGGCAACACGAGAAGCCGCATTATCGTGACCGAGCTTCCCTATCAGGTCAACAAGGCGCAGCTCATCGAAACGATCGCGAACATGGTGCGCGATAAGCGCTTAGAGGGCATCTCGGATATCCGCGAGGAATCGGGCAGAGAGGGACTTCGAATCGTCATCGAGTGCAAGAAGGACGCGAACGCGCAGGTCGTTTTAAACACGCTGTACAAGCATACGAACCTGCAAATTTCGGACGGTATCATTTTGCTTGCGCTCGTCGAGAACGGCACCGAACCCAAGGTGCTGAATCTTCGCGAAATTCTCGAAGAGTATCTCAAACACCAAAAGGAAGTCATCACCCGCAGAACGCGTTTCGACCTCAACAAGACGGAAGAGCGCGCGCATATCATCGAAGGCTTGGTGCTTGCGCTTGCGAATATCGACGAAGTCATTAAGATCATCAAGGAATCGCGCGACAAGAACGAAGCGATCCAAAAACTCACGGATAGCTTCGAGCTCACCGAAAAGCAGGCGAACGCCATTCTCGAAATGAAGCTGTCGCGTTTGACCTCTCTCGAAGTGGAGAAGCTCCGCGACGAGCTCGCAGCGCTCCGCGCACTCATCAAGGACTACAAGGACATTTTGGCGCACGAAAAGCGCGTTTATGACATTATCAAAAACGACCTCATTACGATCAAGGCGAAATACCCGTCCGACAGAAAGACGGAGATTTCCGTAGACGTCGGCAATATCGACGACGAGGACTTGATCGACGAAGAGGACGTCGTCATTTCCATGACGGACGGCGGTTATATCAAGCGCATTCCCGTCGTGGAATACAGAGCGCAGAACCGCGGCGGCGTGGGCATTACGGGTCACCGCCCCAAGGAAGACGACTTCGTCGAGCAGATGTTCATTTGCTCCACGCACGACAACGTCTTGCTGTTCTCCAACTTCGGTAAGGTTTACTCGATCAAGGGCTATGAAATTCCCGAAGCGAACCGTACGGCGCGCGGCAGAGCGATCGTCAATATCGTTCAGCTCGACGCACGCGAGAAGATCGCGGCGGCGCTTCCCATGAGCGAAAAGGGCTCGGGCTTCCTCGTCATGGCGACGAAAAAAGGACTTATCAAGAAGACGGCAATGCGCGAATTCCACCGTATTATGAAGAGCGGTAAAATCGCGATCAAGATCAATTCGAGAGACGAGCTCATTTCCGTACAGCCCTGCCATAAGAAGGATAGCATTATCGTAGCGAGTAGGCAAGGCAAGTGCATTCACTTTGCCGAATCCGACGTTCGCGCAACGGGTAGAGATACGATGGGCGTAAAGGCGATCCGGCTTTCCAAGGGCGACGAGGTCGTGGATATGCTCGTCGTGAAAGAGGGCTACGATATTCTGACGGTATCCGAGAACGGCTACGGCAAGCGCACCGACCCCGAAGATTACAGAATTCAGGGCCGCGGCGGTAAAGGTATTAAGGCGGGCGTGTTCAATGCGCTCACGGGCAAGCTCGTCAACATGAAGCTCATCAACGATGACAACGACGTCATGATGGTTTCCGATAGCGGTATCGTCATTCGTATGCACGGCGACAGTATCTCGAAGATCGGGCGCAACACGCGCGGCGTAAGGCTCATGAGACTGCGCGGCGGCAAGGTGGCGACGGTGGCGATCACCGAGCGCGACGAAGAAGCGGAAGTTGAGATTCCCGAAGAGACCGCGGCGGACGTTCCCGTAGAAGCTCCCGAAACGGAGGAGGAAGATACGGAGACGACTGTTGAGAGCGGAGAGGAAGAGGAAGTCGTCGAAGAAGAGGCGGAAACTTCCGAGGAATCCGAAGGGTCCGAAGAGTAAGGAATAAAAAGTATGCGCGGGAATCGCAAAGCGATTCCCGCGCATTTTTTACTCTTCGTCCAATGCGTCTATGGCAATGCGGAATCCGTGGCGAAAGCCGTGCTTGTAATAGCCCCGCACTTCCAAATAAAAACTTTCTTCTTCGGCGTCTTGATATTCTTTAAATGCTTTTAAAGTTTCTTTGTTATCTTTTATAAGCTCTAATATTGCGGCTTCTTTCTCTGCCGTTGCCGCGACTGCTTTTTTATACTCTTTCCCAAGGTTAGGACTTTTTCCGCTAAGACTTCCGTTGCGTATTTCTTCGATTGCCGATTTCATATTTCACCTCCGCTCACGTTTGTAGTTATATCATAAAACAATATACGTTAGTAGTCAAGTATTTCAACTACATTTGTTGTAGAATATATTTATGAAAAAATTCGCAGAAAGATTAAAAGAGTTACGCACAGAAAAAAACCTTACGCAAATGCAACTTTCAAAAGAGACGGGATTAAGTGCAGGAGCAATCGGATTTTGGGAAACAGAAAAGAGAATCCCAAATGCAATGGCAATCATAATCCTTGCAGCATATTTTCACGTATCTTCCGACTATCTTCTCGGCATAACCGATTCTATATAGGTATAAATTCCGTTTGCTTTGTCAATCATTAGTCCATGATAAAGCAGAAGAACGACATTGCAACCGTTAAGAAAAAAATAGCCGATTATTTCAACCAACAGGTGGACGTGGTCGTAAACCTCGGCAGGAACAAGATCCTCAAATACTCGGGTGAGCTTTCGGGAGTGTATCCGTCCCTGTTCACCGTCCGCCCGGACGACAAGGGCTTTTTGGGCAAGACTTCCTATTCCTATGCGGAAGTTCTCTGCGGAAGCGTTCGCGTAAAGCCAAGAAAAGCAGAATAATTCAAAACGAAAAAGTCCCTCACGGGGACTTTTTTTATATATAAAATCTTTTTCGATAAATTTTGTCAAAAAGAGTTTCACGAAAGAAAAACAAAAAACGCATAACCCGCAATTCACGGTCATAGAATGAAAGGAACAAAATAGAGGAGAAAAAACTATGGCATTGAATACGGAAACGGCTACCTATCGCGGGTACGGCAAAATTTTAACGCTCACGCACCAAACGGCGGTAGAGTGCAAGTTCGGCGCGGAAGTGGAGTCAATTATCGCTTCCGAAGCGCGCGTCATCTTAACGGGCACCGAGGTTTCGGACGGTGAAGTGCGCTACTACGGAAAGACTTACTTTCTGATCGTCTACGAAGATTCCGAAAAACGCATTTGCCGTGCGGAAAAGGGAATCGAATTTTCCGCCCGCGCGGAGAACGAGGGGTGCTATCCCGCGCTTACGGCGCGCGCTATCCTTTCGCTCGAAAACCTTTCGACCCGTCGGGAGGGCGCAAGCACCTACGCGACTGCGCTCATCGGCGCGGATATCTCGCTGTACGGTGAGAAAAGCTTCGACTATCTTTCGGGCGGGGAGCTTATCGTAAAGCGCGAAGAGGCGCCCGTCATTTCGGCACGGCTCGTGGGCGGCACCACCGAGACGGAGGACGAATTCGAAACGGAATTTATCGGCGATATTCTTCTGCATTCCGAGACGGTCGGCGCAACGGAGATCACCCTCTCTGCGGGAACGGTCCGCGCCGAGGGTGAAATCAACCTCTGTATTCTTGCGCTCAAAGGCGACGATTCTCTCGTCTCCTTCGAACGGCTCGTACCTTTCAGCTTCGAGATCCCCTGCGAAGAGGCGTTCCCCGGCAGAAACGCAGAGCTGCGCATTTCCGTTCTCGACGTCGCGCTCAAAGCGGACTCGGACGAGGACAAAAAGAAGTGCAAGATCACCGCGGAGCTTATGCTCGGCGCAGAGGGTTGCGTATACGAGGAAACCGCGCTCCCCGTCGTGACGGACGCATTCTCCCGCACGCACGAAGTAAACCTTACCTATAACGAAGTGGAGACCTCGGGCGCGGGGCAAACGCACGGCTTCACGGAGCGCGTTTCGGGCAAAGCCGCGCTTTCGTCCACGGTGGACTTCTCGGATACGCTGCTCGCGCTCACGCTGCAACGCGCCGAGGCGAATCTCGTCAGCACCGAAGACGGTATGCGTGTCGAGGGCGTCGCGCTTGCGACCCTCGTCGTAAAGGGCGCGGACGGAAGCGTCAGAGGCATGGAAATCAGCCTTCCCTTCTCCGTCGCGGCGGACGTGGAGAACGCGGACGTCTCCGTTCTCGTCTGCTCCATGAACGCGCGTCAGCGGCAGGAAGGGGAGATCGATGCGGAGGCAACCTTAAAGATCAGCTTCAAGGAACACAGAACGGTTCGCGCAAAATTCGTATGCGCTGCGGAAGAGGGCGCGGAAGTACCCGTCTCCGACTACGCGGTCAGCGTGTTTATTCCCGCGGCGGGCGACGGACTTTGGGAGCTTTCTAAGTCCCTCAAAAAGTCTCCCGAAGAGGTCGAAGAAAACAACCCCGATTTGGAATTCCCCGTAAAAGAGGGTCAGCGCGTCGTCATTTACAGAAAGAAAGCGTTAAATCTCTAACGCGTGAGCGCCCCGTCCGCAAGCGGACGGGGCTTTTTTTCTTGCAATCGGAATCGAAATGTGTTACAATGTCTAATATGGAGACGGTCAAGGTTTTATCCTATGCAAAGCTCAATCTTACGCTCGATATTACGGGGAAAGAGGGTAATTTTCATACGCTCGATTCCCTCGTCGTGACGGTGGGCTTGTACGATAAGATCGTCGCTAAAAAACGGAAAGACAATCTCATCAGCGTGACCATGCACGGCATGGGGAGCGACAAGCTGTACCCGCAAGAGAATCACGCCGTCCGCGCAGGCGAGCGGTTCGTGGAAAAATTCGGGACGCGGGGCGCGGATATCACCGTCTATAAAAACATTCCTATGGGCGCGGGCTTGGGCGGTTCTTCCGCAGACGCGGCGGGGGTTTTGAACGCACTTGCAAAGCTTTATAAAATCACGGACTTTGCAAAAGTCAAGGGGCTTGCCGACGGGCTTGGAAGCGACACGGGCTATATGCTCCGCGGCGGGCTTGCCCGAATGCGCGGCAGGGGCGACGAAGTAGAGTTTTTATCCGATTCGCCCGATATGCACTTTTTACTGTTCTGTCCCAAGAGCGACGTCTCCACGGCGGAGTGCTATAAAACTTACGACGAATTGCCTCAAACGAACAAGGCGGGGCGCACTCAGCGCTGTTTGGAAGCCTACCGCAGCATGGGCTTAGGGGAGGCGGCGCGGCTCTTCGGGAACGATTTGTTCGAGAGCGCAAAGCGATTGAACGACGACGTAGGCGAGGCGGTCACCTTACTAAAAAGCTTTTCTCCGCTCGGCGCGGGCATGACGGGTTCAGGGAGCGCGGCGTTCGCTCTCTTCGAAACGCGCGAGCTGTGCGAGTGGGCAAAGAGCAGGTACAGGGGAAAATTCCGTTGCTATCCGGTGGACGCGGTTTATCCCGCCGAGAAAAAAAGAAAGTATTCGAATCCCTATTCGATTGAAGGAGATTGATATGGAAGAAAGACTCATTGACAAAGACGACGAACGACTGATCCGCCTGAAAAAGAAGGCGGACGAGGTCGACGCCGAGGACGCGACTCTTCCCGAGGGAGAAGAGCCGCCCGCCGAAGAAGAGGTGCTCGTTACCCTTCCCGAGGACGAGGAAGAGTACGACGAGGACTTGGTCGGGCTTACGCCCTCCGAGCTTGCGCGGGAGAAGGCGCGCCGCCAAAGGGCAGAAGAGGAAGCAAGAGCCGAGTGCGCAAATCTCGCCTCTCTGGCAGAGGAAGAGCTTGCGGGCGGTGCGTTCGACAAGGCGGAGGCATTCTTTGCACAGGCGGCAAGCTACGGCTTCGAGGAGGAGCGCGTAGCGAAAGGACTTTGGACGGCGCGCACGAAAAACTTCACGACGACTGAGCCCTTTTATAACGAGGAATACGCCGTAGAGTTTTCCTATTGCGACGACGAGTCGAAAAAATTCGTACGCGAAAAGGTGGAAAAAACGCTCTTAAAGGAGCGCGAAGAGATCGAAAAAGAGGAAAAGGAGCTTGCTCCCGAAGTGCTTGCAAAGCAGGAAGAGCGGCGGCAGGCGTTTGCGGACAACAGAAAGTACTACGCCGTACGGCTATTGGCGTTTTTGGCGGTGCTTGCGCTATTCGCGATCGCAACGATCGTCAGCTCTTCGTATATCGTCCGCACGCTCTCGTCTGTGCCCGTAATACTCACGGGCGTGTTCGGCGGGCTTACCTTAATAGCGTTCGTCATTGCACTCGTATTCTTCTTGAAATTCATGGGCGCGAATAAGCTCTGCCGCAGGAACGAACAGCTCTCCTCGACCGAAGACGGCGCCCGCCTCGAAAGTTTACGTAACAAACTCGATTGCTTGAAACGCATTTTAGAAGACGAAGAATAAAAAAGCGCTCCCGAACGGGAGCGCTTTTTTATAAAATCGTCAAAAAAGGTGCAAAAATTTTTTCAAAAAGGTATTTACAGATTCTTTATTTTAAGTTATAATGTGTGCGAATATTCTTTGCGGGATAGTTACCCGCGGTATAGGAGGAAAACATTATGCAACTCATTCACACAAGTATCGGAAAAAAGCTCTATCGCGACGGTGACAAGCTCATTAAGTCGTTCGACGAGTCCTATTCCAAGGCCGGCATTCTCAACGAGGCGCTCAACCAGGCGCGCGTAGAGGAAACCTCGCTCAACATTCCCAAAGTGCTCGGCGTTTCCGTGATCGACGGAAAGTGGTCGCTCGTATGGGAATATATCGAGGGCGAAACGCTCGAAGAGCTCATGAAGAAGAACCCCAAGAAAGAGGACGAATACCTCAACTTCTTCGTGGATCTGCAAATCAAAATGAGCCAGGAGCGCGTACCGCTTTTGGGACATCTGCGCGACAAAATGCACGCGAAGATTTCGGCAAGCTCCTTCCCCGCAACGGTGCGCTACGATTTGCACGTGCGCTTGGACGGACTTCCCCGCCACAAGAAGCTCTGCCACGGTGACTTCCAGCCCAGCAACATCATTATTACGAAGGACGGCACGCCCTACATTATCGACTGGTCGCACGCGACGCAGGGTAACGGTTCGGCGGACGCCGCAAGAACGTATCTTCTCTTCAAATTGCAGAAGAAGGACGAGATCGCGGAAAAGTATTTGAAGCTCTTCTGCGAAAAGACGGATACCGCTCTGCAATACGTGCAGAGGATCATGCCGATCGTTGCAGCTTCGCAGTCGGTCAAGAACAAGCCCGAGGAAATGGAATTCCTTGCAAAGTGGGTCAACGTCTGCGATTGGCAGTAAAAAATTCAAATCGAAAAGAGCCGCAATTTTTGCGGCTCTTTTTTCATAACAAAAACCCCGCGGCTTGCGCGGGGTTTTAACTTTTATTCTTCGTCGCCGTTCGGCTCGGAGGGTTCTTGCGCAGGAGCTTCCTCAGCGGGAGCTTCGCTCTCTTCCTCGGGTTCTTCGGCGGGTGCAGGCTCTTCTGCGGGTTCGTCCTCAATGGGCGCTTCTTCCGCTTGTTCCGCCGCTTCCTTTGCCTTGCGGTTCTTCACGAAGGGATTTTCCTCGTCCTCTTCTTCCTTCAAAGCAGTTTTCTTCGCAGAGGGCTTATAGCGTTTATCCTGTACGGCGGTCGCTTTGGTTCCTCTTTTGCGCTTGCCCGCAAAGTGTCTTACAAGGAGCATGACGATTACGAAGATCAGGACGATACCGAGGAGCGCAGAGGATACGATAAGAAGGATATCGCCCGTCGAAATAGGCTTGCTTTCGTTATCGTCATCGTTATTGCCGTTGTCCGGTGTGGTCTCGTCGGGCTCAACCGTAACGTCGCTTGCCGCATAGTTGATAAAGCGGATCGTAGAAGGCGTTCCCGTTCTTTCCCCGTTCATATCGTCGTATACAAGATAGATAAGCTCTTCCGAATACGCGCTCTGGTCGTAGGAAGCGTACAGGTTGCCGATTTCGTCTTTATCCTCGTTTACGTCGTAACGCAAGTAGTTCACGGAATCGTAGAAGGTGAACGTGTAATACTTGGCAATCGAATCTATAAGTTTGTCTTCGTCGTTGAGTTTGTCACCGTCGTCTTCAAGGTCAGCAACAGCTTCCTTCAAAAGTGCGTCGTAGTTGGAAATCGAAGCGGAGGAGTAGCGGTCGAAGAACACGTATCCGTTTTTGGGAATACCGTCGGTGTTGTTGTCTCTGTCGCCCGCCCAAACTTCAAGACGGTAATTCTTCGCTTCGTTCCCCGTGTGCACGTAGAAGGTAACGGTGATCCACTCGCTTGCTTCCGTGGTGCTCGGGTTGACGACTTCGATCTTCGCTTCGGGAAGTTTATTTACTTCATCGTTATAGTCGTAACGCGCATGGTCCTTGCAGACGGTGTAGAGGTCTTTTACTTCCTGATCGTATTGGGGAGTACCGTTCTTGTCTTCGGTGCGGTACGCAAAGTATTTGTCGTCGTGTCCGTAGAACGCGATCGTCGAGCCGTTGCCGAGCACGAGGTTGCCGTCCTTTTCTTTATAGTTTTGAAGGTTGGCGTAGTAGTTTTTATCGTTCGAATCTTTTGCGTTGCGGTAAAGTCCGTTCGTTTGCAGCTCGAATAAGATTTCGCTTTCGTCGTCATCGGGATCACCGGACAGAATATTTCCTTCCTCGTCGTACCAATAGGTGACCTTCGGCGCGCCGGGTTTGAGGAAATTATTGTAACCCGAATTACTGAATTCGGAAACGTCCGTCAAGTATACGGTCGCCTTCGCGCCTGCGGAGAGCTTCACGCGGAGCGAAATCTTCTGATAGGAGCTTGCCGAAACCGTCGCGTTCGCGGCAAAGTATCCGTAAGAAGGCTGTGCGTTTGTCTTGTCGCTGTTCATAATGACGAGCGGTTGAAGCGCGGTGCGGTTGTTATTATCGCCGAAGAGCTCCGTCCAAGCCGCGTCACCCGTTGCAGTGGTGAACTCTTTGAAAATATTACCGTAATTGTCTGCGTTCTTATAGTTGAGAAGTCCCGTTAAAAGTCCGTTGGGAGCCTTGTTGGGAATTTCCGAACCGGATTCCATCCACTTACTTCCCGCAAGTACGCCCGTGAAGCTGGCGGGAGTGCCAAGTCCGTTTTTGATATCCGAGGTCGCGGTCACGCTATCGAATACCGTCGTATCCTCCGTGATACCCGTAAGCGAAACTTTTTTCGCTCTGTCGCCCGTGGAGGCATAGGAGAGCTCGGTCTTGGTGAGCGTTCTCGTTTCGAAGTTTGCAAACGCCGCATAGCCCTGACCGTAGTCGTACTTATCGGAACCCGCGATCGAAGTCGGACCCAACGAGAATTCGAGGGAGAACGATTTCGTTTCGTCGTCCGTATCGTTCGATACGAAGAAGAAGCACTGCACCCAACCGTCGTAAATATCCTTTTGGTTCAGATCCTCGTTTTTCGGATTCGTGATATCCACCGTTGCGATCTTCGTGGAGTCGAATGCGGAAATCGTCGTCTTCGTCTCTCCGTCGACGAGGGTGATCGAAGCACCCGTGCGCCCCGTAATCACTTCGCTCGTCTTTACGAAGAAGGAGATAAGAATGGGCTTATCCTTTTCAACGGTGAACGTCGTGCTCTTTGCGGTGTAAGCCGCGCCGTTCGTCGAGAGGATAAGCAGAAAGTCCTTCTGCGCAAAGGGGAAGTTTTCGAAATCTTTGTCCGCAATGCTCTTTAAATAGCCGTTCGACGAAGATCCGATCGTGCCGGCATTTCTAATACCGACGATGCTGTTCTTGTCGCCGTCGCTAACCTTATCGCTGCTACGGTTGTCGTCAAGGGAAGGGTCGATCTTTGCGGAAGTGTAAGTGGTGTTACCCGATTTCTCTGCGGTAAGCCCGACTTCCTTTAAGCTTGAACCGATGGGATAGGCGGCTGAATCACCCGCATAGAGGTCGATCGAAAAGGTCTTATTATAACCTGCCGTGCCGTTGAGCTCCGTCGCGTCGAAGAGTTTGTCTTCCTTTTCGGACTTAATATTGCAGGCTTGGGTGCCCGACGTAGGGAATTGACTATTGTCGAGAATTACGCATTCCACGTCGTCGAAGAGTGCGTAGCCGTTGACCGCCTCGTATCTGTCGTCCGAGTTACCCTGTCCAAGACCCAAAACGAGCTTGACGGTCGTCGTCGCAAAGGTGTTTGCGCGAACGTATACCGTGTACGGCTCCCAACCGTTGTTTGCGCCTGCTTTGTTCGTTACTTCGGTGTTGATATTTTTGATCTGCATTTGGTCGAGGGTCGTTCCACCCACCGTCTGCGTAACGCCGATATACGCGCCCGCTTCGGAAGTGACTTCAAGTCCGTCGGGCTCTCCTTCCTTGTTGAGGTCGGCATAGTAGTGGCGGAGCTGCGCCGTTTTGACCCATACGGAAATTTTCGCGGAAGTGCCCGCTGCCAAAGTGATCGTCGTGGAGGAGGAATAGCTCTGCGCCGTACCAACCGCGCCGTCCGAGGTTCTGCGGTTGTGGATCATCAAAATTCCGCTGTTGTCCTCCTGCGCTTCACCGCCGTGAAGAGCGACGGCTTCGCCGAGCTCGTCCCGAAGATATTGAACGTCCTCGAAATCGACGGAGGAGAATTCCTGTTCATTGAAGAACTTTTTCTCCGCCGAGCTTGAAGAAAGCGCGTCGTATTCGTCCTCGAACTTGTCGTAGTCAGAGTTGTTCGAGGGGTTGTCGCATTTATAGAAGAAGTTCAGCCTGTCGTAAATGCTGCCCTTGTCCCAGCTCGTATATGCGTCCCTAACCGATTTATATTCGTATTCCGATTTCGTAATGGAATCCCAATATTTGAGATCTACGAGTCCCGACTTCGTATCGGAAGAGGGGGAACCGGAGGAGAACGACCAGCTCGTGGGCGTATTGAGAATAGCTCTCAATTCGTCCTCTTCCTTCGTCATTTCGGAATAGAATTCGAAGTCTCCGTTTTTAAGAAGTTGGGTATCCGTAGGCATTGCCGCGGATTCTTCTTCCTCGTCATCCTTCCCGTCGTCAGGGTTATTGCAGGCGGCAAAAACGCCGAGAGAGAGCACCGCCGCCATAGAAAGGGACAGCCCCAGCGCCCAACGTTTTTTCCATTTTCCCGATCCATTCATTTTAGCCATAAAAACTTCCTTATGCGCGCGTAACATTATATAGCGCGAAATTTTTCACGATATTCCTATTTTAATATAAAACGCGCGGAAAGACAAGCATTTCCGTGCGTAAATAAATTGTTTTGAGAAAATTTTTTATGAAATTTCACAAACTGAATGCAATCGGGTGCGATTTTATGAAGTTTTGGAAATAAGGAGAAGGTATGAATCGAAAAAATTGGTACGCCGTGGGCGGCGGACTTTTAACGGGAACGGCGAACGGACTCTTCGGCGGTGGCGGCGGCATGATCGCCGTTCCCTATCTCGAAAAGGTTGCAAAATATCCCACCGCTTCCGCGCACGCGACTGCGATCGCCGTGGTGCTTCCCGCAACCTTCGTCAGCGCCGTGGTCTATCTGATTTTCGGGCTCGTGCCCCTTATCGTATTTCTTCCCGTATCGATAGGCGTGCTCCTCGGGGGCTTCTTGGGCGCAAAGCTCTTGGGAAAAATCAACCCTAAAATTACGGCGATCGTCTTTTCAATCTTTATGCTCGTCGCGGGGGTGAGAATGCTTCTATGAGCTTTCTTATTTTTTTGCTGTGCGGGATCGCGGGCGGAATTTTGGGCGGAATGGGCATGGGCGGCGGCACTCTTTTAATTCCGCTTCTGACCGCCGTATGCGGAGTCAAACAGACTGCGGCGCAGGGGGTGAACCTCTTGTGCTTTTTGCCCATGTCGGCGGTGGCGCTCGGCGTTCACGCAAAGAGCGGGCTGTTAAAAAAAAAGGGGCTTGCCTTTTTGACGGTGCCCGCGCTTCTTTTTTCGGCGCTGTCTTCGGTGGCGGCGGCGTACCTGCCCGATTCGGCGCTTTCCAAGGGGTTCGGACTTTTTTTGATCGGGCTGTCTTTTTTCCAGTTTGCCTCTGCTTTACGCATGAAAAAAGGGAAAAAACTCTCCTAAAATATTAAAAAAATTACAAAAAAGAGGTACTTTTTTTAAAAAGGGTATAGACAAACAGTCAAAGCTATGTTAGAATGTTCCCGTATAATTGGGGGAAAGTTATAACGAAAGCGGGAGCGGGAAAACGCGCCCGCGAAGGACGGTGAGCTATGGAAAAAATCGGCATTATCGATTTAGGCTCCAACTCTGCGCGCCTCGTGATCGTAAAGCTCTTTGACGAGCACTTTATGGTCGAGGACGAAATGAAGGAGAGCGTTCGTCTCGGTCAGGATATGGACCGCGACGGTTTTCTCAAACCCCAAAGAATTGCAGAGACCATAAAAACCTTAAAAATGTTCAAGCGCCTGTGCGACGCGAGCGGCGTCACGCGCATCATCGCCGTTGCGACGGCGGCGGTTCGGCGCGCCAAAAATCAGCGCTCCTTCCTCGACGAAATTCAGGCGACCTGTGGCATTAAGGTGACCGTCCTCTCCGAAGAGGAGGAGGCGACTTACGTCTACCGCGGCGTTATCAATTCTATGGATATTCCCAAGGGCATTATTTTGGAAATCGGCGGCGGAAGCACGAAGATCGTCTACTACAACCGCCGCACCATTCTCAATTTCGTGACCCTCGGCTTCGGCGCAGTCACGCTGACCGATCTCTTCAAGGACGACGGCTCCACCCGCGAACAGACGGACAGAATCGAAGAATTCTTCACCGAACAGTTCAAAAAAATCGAATGGCTCAACGAAATCGATCCCGAAACGCAGATGATCGGCGTGGGCGGTTCGTTCAGAAACCTGTATAAAATCAACCGCGTGGTTAAAAAATATCCGCTTTCGAGTTTGCACAACTACCAGTTCGCAACGGAAGATTTCAACGCCGAATACGAAATGGTGCGCGATCTCGACGTGGAAAAGCGCAAAAGAATCAAGGGGCTTTCCCCCGCGCGTGCGGATATCATGCCCGCGGCGCTTGCCATTATCAGAGCGTTCACAAAGTATTTGAATATCGAGTCCTTCACGATCGGCGGAAGCGGACTCAGAGAGGGCATTATGTTCAATCAGGCGGTGCCCATGACGATCGAACGCCCCATTACCGACGTGATGAGTTATTCGCTGAATACTCTCGTCAAGTACTACGGCTGCAATGTACAGCACGCGGAACAGACAGTGCGCCTCTCCATTCAGCTCTTCAAACAGCTCAGAGTGCTGCATAAATTCCCGCGCGTGTATCTGAAAATTTTAAAAATCGCGGCAAGCCTCGTGGAGTGCGGAAGAAGTCTGCGCTACTACGGCAACGCACAGCACGCGCGCTATACCATTATGAATTCGTGCATTTACGGCGCGACGCACCGCGAAATCGTTCTGGCGGCGTTCGTGGCGGGGTGCTACAAGAAAGAGGATATTCCCGCCGCAGAGTGGGCAAGATACCGCGATATCGTCACCGAGGAAGATCTCGACGTCGTGAAAAAGCTCGGCGTTCTTCTCCGCATTGCCGAATGCCTCGACAGAAGCGGGCTCGGGGTCGTGACGGGCATCAACTGCGACGTCTTAGGCGATTCCGTGATTATGAAGACGGAGCTTTCGGGCGACGCTACGCTCGAAATTCACCAGGCAATGGCAGTGAACGGCGAGTTCAAACGCAACTTCCATAAAAATCTCGAAATTCTTTAATGAAGCTTTTACTTGCAAGCGCCTCTCCGAGGCGCAGAGAATTACTTGCGCCTATCTGTCCGTTCGAGGTGGAAATTTCCCGCTTCGAAGAGCACGATCAGGGCAGCGCGGAGGAGACCGTTTTAAAGAACGCGCGGGGCAAGGCGCTCGAAGTGTTGGGGCGGTTTCCCGAATGCAGGGTGCTCGGCGCGGATACGGCGGTCGCCTTGAACGGCGTGATTTTGGGAAAACCCAAGGACGCCGAGGACGCTAAAAGAATGCTCCGCTTTTTGAGCGGAAAGACGCATTCCGTGTTCACGGGCGTGTGCCTTGCGGATAAGTTGGGCGTCACGGAAAAGGTCGTCGAGACGAAAGTCTTATTCAAAGAATTAAGCGAAGAAACGATAAAGAGCTACGTTTCAAGCGGTGCGCCGCTCGACAAAGCGGGCGCTTACGGAATACAGGACGGTATCGTCGTAAAGTCCTACGAGGGAAGTTATTCCAACGTCATGGGGCTTCCGACGGAGACCGTCAGGGAAATGCTCGCTAAATAAGGGAATTCGTATGATAAAACTTGCAATCGATTTCGGTACGGCATCAACGAAAATTTATAAACTCGGTTACGGCATCGTCTTGACCGAGGCGACCTGCGTGACTTCGCAAAAGGATACGGGCGAGGTGCGCGCCTACGGCAACGAAGCGAAGCGGCTCTTAGGCAAGACCGCGGACCTGACCGACGTAAGCTTTCCCGTTTGGGAGGGGGATATCGTATCCGAAAAGCGTGCCGCGGCGGTTTTGGAATACTTCGTGCAGAAGGTTGCAAAGAGGGGTGCGGAGGCGCTCTTCTGCGTGCCCACGGGCTGTACTGCGGCTTCGCGCGAGAAGTATTTACGCGTTGCGAAATCGGCGGGACTTTCCCGCGTGAAATTTGCGGAGACGCATTTCCTATCCGCGCTCGGGCAGGACGTTCCGCTCTCGGAATCAAACCCGATTTTTGCAATCGATATCGGCGCGGGCAAGACTTCGCTTTCGGCGTTCTCCCTCGACGGCACGATCGCGGGGCTCACCATGAACGTGGGCGGCAACAATATCGACATTCACATAATCGACCATATCGCGGAAATGTTCAATCTGAAAATCGGCTCGCTCACGAGCGAAAAGCTGAAAAATACGGTGGGAAGCCTTCTTCGCGATTCGGGCAGAAGCACCATTATCAACGGGCGCGACGTGCCCACGGGCAGACCGCGTTCGGTGTCCGTCGCAAGCGAAGATATCCTCTTCCCCATAAAGACCTATATCGATAAAGTGATCGAGTACGCGGAGCTCGTATTGAGAAAGCTCCCCGCGGAAGTCTCCGCCGCCATGTGCAAGAACGGCGTGTACTTCTCGGGCGGCGTGTGCGGGCTCGAAGGCTTTGCCGACTATATGGAAGAAAAACTGCAAATGGAAGTCCACGTTGCGCAGAATCCGGAGACCGCAGTCGTTTCGGGCGGCGGCAGAGTTTTGGGGAACAACGCGCTCCTCGACAGAATCATGATGGAATAAATTTTGTAAAAAAACGCTCCTCGCAAGAGGAGCGTTTTCATTTAAAATTCATTGATTATATTTGCGCGGTATGGTATAATTGCATTGTCAAGACGGGGAAAATACTAAATTTTTAATGAAATGAATGCACTAAAGTTTAATGATTTGCTGAAAAGAATTAAATATGATCCAAACGCAGTCGATGAAATTTATCATGAATTTTATCTGTCTGTAAAGGAACGCGTGCAATTTCATTTCGGAAATTTAGTAAACCCCGAAGATATGGCACAGGAAATTTTTCTCAAATTGACGACGATGAAAACGCCGAAATACGTTGGCGCTCCCGCCACGTGGATGAGAAAGGTTACGGATAATTTCGTAATCGATAAATTACGCGCAAGTCACGTTGATTTAGAGCTCTTAGATTCGCAACCCTCCGATTTCGATATGGACAGGTCGATCATAGAAGCCGACGTACAAAACGCAATGTCGCATTTGGATGAAGTATCGCGAACGATTCTTTATATGCATCATTGGCAAAAATACAAATTATACGAAGTTGCAGACGAATTAAACATGAGCTATGTGAACGTTCGGCAAATTGCAAGCAGAGCCTATAAGGTATTAGAGCCGTATCTGAAAAATTGAAAAAGTTTGTAACATTTTTTCTTTTTTCCTCGTCTATAAAGTCAGACGAAAATTTACGGAGGAAAAAACAATGAAAAAACTTTTGGCAATTATTTTTACGGTGATTCTCGGCGGAGCGTGCCTGTGCGGCAACGCCGTGATAAGCAAGGATACGACCTACTGCGACGACGGCATTATGCCCTTGGCGGCAACGAGCGTTAAGGTTGAATACGAGAGTAAGACAGAAGATAAGTTCAACATGGTGTTGAAGTACCCGAACTATACGATAAGTCCTTATTTGGCCGCCTGTGCCTGTGTTGCAGGCTCGAACATCATCGGTTTTTACGATAGATACGACGAAGAACTGATTCCCAATCACAACTCCGGAACTGCATTTATGGGCAACTACATTTATAGTTCGGATGATGGATACATAGAGGACTTAGTAAGACAGCTCTATGCCGATATGGGTACGACCAGCGAGGGGACGACGGTCACAGAATTTAAGAACGGCATGATCAAATTCTGTAACCGCAAGGGGAAGACGATCACGTTTACCTCTTGCATGAAGAACAAAAAGTTCGATTACGCCACGGCAAAGAGCTATATGGAGGCAAACCAACCCATTGCGCTGTTTTGTAGCGGATATAACGTAGCGGATATTTTTACAAGTGAAAAAAGAGATTCTATCGATTACATCGAATCTACTGCAAATCACGTTATGGTGGGCTTCGGTTGGAAAGAGGTCAATTATAATATAACTGCAACGTCGAGCGTTTTATATCAGTACGTAGCGGTTGCTTCCGGTAACGCAGATAAGTCTAACGGTTACTATAATATCAATTACAATACCACAATCAACGACGCATACGCAATCAACATTTATTAAATTATGAACGTAAAAAAATATCTCAAAAAACAAGCAAAAGAAGACCTCAAAGCGTTAGAGACCGATTCGGACAGAGAATTTCTTGCCCGCTTAAAGGAGTCCGTCGCGGAGAACCCCAAGCCGAAGCGCAACAAAAATTGGTTGTGGGCGATTCCTTCGAGCGTGGCGGTATGCGCGGCAATTTTGGTCGGCACGTTGGTGCCTTTATCTGGCGGCAGCGACATTAAATATGACGATTTGAATTTTGTACAAGCCAAGTCTGATTTGACCGAATTTGTTGGAGCGTCAAAAGGTTTAACGGTACAATTTACGGAAGGCCAAACCGTCGAGGTAAAAAGAACGTACGACTCTGTAAGCGGAGATGATATTTATTATACACTGTCAATCAATGAAACTTCGGTAAACGCTTATTATACTCTCGAAGCAAGAGTAATAGTGAATAAAAAATATGAATTTAAAAATTTTGTTATTGATGAAGATTATGATACTAAAATATACGCACATTATTCGATTATTTATAAACAAGACGTTACCGTTGATACCGATACGGGGGTAAATTTAGTAACGTGTAACGCAAAGATAGATAAGTTAAAATATGATATTTACGTAACGAATTACGAAGAGTTGTCTATTGAAAACGGCTCGTTTTTAACCGTCATTGCAAACCTGTTTGATTTTAACTGACAGACAACAAAACCGCCCCGCGTAAAACGCGGGGCTTCTTTTTTATATCAAGGGATATCGTTTTTCAATATCGAAATCGAGTCCGTAAAGGTTCGCGCTCTCCCACCGTTGCAGAACTTCCAAACATTCGGTGTAAGCGGTTTTCTCCCCGTATGCAAACAGGGTTTCGTTGCTGTCGGTAATTTCTTTCAGCTCGTCTAAATAGGTGAGAAGAAGCTCTTTCAAATAGAGAATGGTATCTTTTGCATTCATGTCCGTTTGTCCTTAGCGCAAAGAGGTAATTGCCGATTCGGCAGTGAAGTGATTGTTTTTTACGTAGTGGTAAAAGAAATAAAAATAATCGGCGTATTTCTTTCGGTTCAAAAGAAGCGATTTTACGTTGGAAAACGTTTCGCTTGCAATGCGCTGTTTGGTATACTTCGAATTTTGCGTTTGATACAAATAATTGATTGCCTTACAGTGCGAAGTTTTTTCGATTGCGTCGATCACCGTGAAATGAAAAAGGAACAAATTGTAAGCAAGATGAAAGGTAGCGTCGTCTTCAAAATAGGAGTTGCGGATAAATTTTTCATCGTGGATAAGCGTGTTCATAATTCGATTCTAAATGATATCAATTACAAAAATCGGACGGAAACGGTCGAATTTTGATAATTGATTTGCGATATAATAGAATTTTGTCGAAAATATTTCCTACGTAATTGAGACGAAGTGAAATTTGATTTTGTGACATAATCTTTGAAAAATTTTTTAGAGTGGGGAGCGTGCGTCTTTTTGAATAACCGCCCGACAATCGGCAAATAATAAATAAAAAGGAAAACGGAAATGCTCGACAGGCGAACGGGGCAACTGCTCGAAAAACTCAACGTGCTTTGCGCAAGGGCGGCTTTCTGTATCGTCGAAGAAGAGGAGCTCCTTTTTGCGGGCGAGGACGGGGAAAGCGTAAAGGGTATGCTCGGCTTTTTAAAAGATAGGGGATATCTCGAACTCGGCTATGCGGAAGGGGGCGAGTACTGCGTGCGCATTCTTCCCGAAGGGCGACTCTACTTCGAGCGCGCGGCGGCGGAAAAAAAAGAGGAGCGAAAGCGCAACCGCAGGGAATCGCTGTTCGCATTTTTCGGTGCGCTCTTCGGCGCGGTGTTGGGCGGCGGGATCGTCGCGCTTTTCGTATTACTGTAACGGGGAAGGAATGTTTAACGAATCGCTTTCAAAACGGGAAAACGCGGTCATGTCGGCGGTCTTTCAGCTTTCAGAGGGGAAGGAACGCTTTCTCGTCGCGCCCTACGAGCTTTTGGCGCTTCTGCCGCCCCGCCAGAATTTTAACGAGGAAAAGCTCTACCGTACGCTCCGTTCTCTCGAACTCGACGGCTATTTTGAGCTTATCGAAAGCGACAGGAAGGGCGAGCCCGTGTTCGTCGTGCACATGAGGGAAGCGGGGCGTTCCTTCCGCCGAAGCGACGCTTTACGCAAGCGCAGAATATACTATAAAATTGCGGTAACGCTTCTCTGCGGCGCGCTGTCTGCGCTTGTCGGAATACTTGTTAAAAGTCTGTTAGGATAACGCAATTTATTTGACATTTTATATGCGATATGGTATGATTGATACAAACTTTTGTTTGTATCTTTTATTGTTATGGAACACTTCGATTTTAAATTAAAATCAGCCTTCAAACCGACGGGAGATCAGCCCGAGGCAATCAAAAAACTGACCGAAGGCGTGTTGGACGGAATCCGCACGCAGGTGCTCGTCGGCGTTACGGGGAGCGGCAAAACGTTCACCATGGCAAACGTTATCAAGAACGTGGGGCGTCCCGCGCTCGTGATCGCGCACAACAAAACGCTTGCGGCGCAGCTGTGCAACGAGTTCCGCGAGTTCTTCCCCGAAAACCGCGTCGAGTACTTCGTTTCGTACTACGACTACTATCAGCCCGAAAGCTACATTCCTTCGACGGATACCTATATCGAAAAAGACCTCTCCATGAACGACGAGATAGACAAGCTCCGCAACGCCGCCACCTGTTCCTTGGGCGAGCGCGACGACGTAATTGTTGTGTCGTCAGTGTCCTGTATTTACGGCTTGGGCGCGCCCGAAGAGTTCTTTCGCCTCGGCGTGAGTATGCGCCCCGGTCAGCAAATGGAGCGGGACGAGCTTCTTCGCCGTCTCGTGGAAATTCACTATTCGCGCAACGATACCGACTTCAAGCGTTCCACCTTCCGCGTGCGCGGGGACGTCGTGGAGATTTTCCCCGCGTCCAACTCCGAGCTTGCGATTCGCGTGGAATTCTTCGGCGACGAGATCGAGAGCATCGGCGAAGAGGACGTCGTCACGGGCAAGGTCGTGTCCGAGCTCAAACACGCCGTCGTGTTTCCCGCAAGCCACTACGCCGTGGGAAGCGAGCGGCTCGCTTCCGCGCTTGCCGTGATCGAAGAGGACTTGCAGGGCGAAGTCAAGGCGTTCGAGGTGGAGGGCAAGCTCTTAGAGGCGCAGCGGCTCTCCCAGCGCACCGAACACGATCTTGAAATGATGCGCGAAATCGGCTACTGTTCGGGAATCGAAAACTATTCCCGCTATTTTGACGGGCGCGGAATAGGCGAACCCTCGTTCACGCTTCTCGACTATTTCCCCGATAATTTTCTCGTGTTTATCGACGAAAGCCACATGACGATTCCGCAGATACGCGCCATGTACCACGGCGACCTTGCAAGAAAAAAGAACCTCGTGGACTACGGCTTCCGTATGCGCTCCGCTTACGACAACCGCCCCTTGACCTTTGAAGAATTCGACGAGCGCGTGCCGCAGCTCATCTGCGTTTCGGCAACGCCCGCGCCCTACGAGCTCGAACAGGCGGGACAGGTCGTCGAACAGCTCATTCGTCCCACGGGGCTACTCGATCCGCCCGTTACGGTAAGACCTACCAAGGGACAGATCGACGATCTCCTTTCCGAAATTCACACGGTGATCGAACAAAAGGGCAGGGTGCTCGTGACGACTCTCACCAAACGCATGGCGGAGAGTTTGACCGACTATTTAAAAGAGAATCATATCAAGGTGCGTTATATGCACTCGGACGTGGACACGTTGGAGCGTATCGACATTATCAACGGACTGCGTGCGGGCGAGTTCGACGTTCTGTGCGGAATCAACCTCCTGCGCGAAGGGCTCGATTTGCCCGAGGTGCGCCTCGTCGCGATTCTTGACGCGGACAAGGAGGGATTCCTCAGAAGTGAAACCTCCCTCGTGCAGACGATAGGACGTGCCGCGCGTAACGCGGAGGGACGCGTCATCATGTACGCCGACGAAATGACGGGCAGTATGCAGCGCGCCATTTCCGAAACCAACCGCAGGCGAGGCATTCAGGAAGCGTATAACAAGGAACACGGGATCGTTCCCAAAACCATCGTCAAGGAAGTCAAGTCCACGCTTTCCATTACGGGTAAGGCGAAAAAGGCGGGCGATATCAAAATGAAGGATATCCCCGACGAAATCGAAAAGCTCAAAGCGCTTATGAAGGTTGCCTCGGCACAGCTTGATTTCGAAAAGGCGATCGAAATCCGCGAAGCGATAGCGGAGCTTCGCCGCCGCTATCGCGAATAGCGCGCTTCCTCTAAACTTCGCAATACTTTGTCCCGCTGCGGCAACCCTTAGTCATTTACCTTTTTGTAAACTCCTTCGGGTTTTCCTCGCGCTCCGTGTCTTGCTCGTTTATAGAAAGCGAGGGCAACCTAAAAATTAAGGAACGTATATGAAGATAGCCATTGACATTGACGACACGCTCACCCAGGTTGACCGCGTAACGGCGGTTGAAAAATATCTCAAAGAAAAGGGACTTCCGTTTCAAGTAGTCAACCCGAATGCACACACTTTATTGGAGCTCTGCGATTGGTCGCGCGACGAAGTGACGCGGTTTATAAAGTCGGGCGGGGACAAAGTGTTTCTGACCGCGCCTATCCGAAAGGGCGCAAGAGAGACCATTCAAAAATGGAAGGCGGCGGGACACGAAATCATATTTCTGACCGCGCGTATTTCGGAATGGTTCTCTGACCCCGTAAACGAGAGCCGACAGCAGCTCGACGAAAACCAAATTCCATACGATAAAGTCGTCGCGGACGTTTGGGAAAAGGGTGCGTATTGCCGCGAACACGGAATCGAGGTTTTGATCGAGGACAATTTCGAAATTTGTAAAAAGGCGCAACAGCTCGGCGTAAAGGCGGTCATGTTCGTGGACAAGCACAACCTTGCGCACGCAAAAGAAATCAAGTATGCAGGCTCGAATTGGGAGCATATCGCCTCTTCAATCGAGTTTATATTAAACCCGCCCCGCGGGCGCGCATGAAAGGATAAAAGTATGAAGGACGAATTATACGTAAAAGGCGCAAAAGAGAATAACTTAAAGGACGTGACCGTGCGCGTTCCCAAGAACACGCTCACGGTGTTTACGGGCGTATCGGGTTCGGGTAAGAGTACGCTTGCCTTCGATACGATCTTTGCGGAGGGGCAGCGCCGCTATATGGAGAGCCTCTCTTCCTACGCGCGGCAATTCCTCGGCATGATGGAAAAGCCCAACGTGGAGAGCATCGAAGGGCTTTCACCCGCGATCAGTATCGACCAGAAGACGACCTCGCACAACCCCCGTTCCACGGTGGGAACGGTCACGGAGATATACGACTACCTGCGCCTTCTGTATGCAAGGATCGGCACGCCGCACTGCCCCAAGTGCGGAAGGGAGATTCGCCGTCAAACGGTGGACGAAATCGCCGACCGCGTCATGGCAATGCCAGAGGGAAGCAAGCTCCTCATTGAGGCGCCCGTAGTCAGAGGCAGAAAGGGAGAATTCCAAAAGGAGCTTGCGGGTTACAGAAAGAGCGGTTACGCCCGCGTGAAGGTGGACGGAATCGTCTACGACTTGCAAGAGGATATCAAGCTCGAAAAGAACAACAAGCACAACGTGAGCGTGGTGATCGACAGGCTCGTCGTCAAAGAGGGAATTTTAAGCCGACTGACCGAGAGCCTCGAAGCGGCGCTCCGTCTTGCGGACGGACTCGTGACGGTCTCCTGCGGGGAAGAGGAAACGCTCTATTCCTCCCGTTACGCCTGCCCCGACTGCGGCATTTCGATCGAAGAAATCGAACCGCGTTTGTTCTCGTTCAACACGCCTTGGGGCGCGTGTCCCGAATGCTCGGGCTTAGGCTTTAAGCAGTCCGTTGATCCCGACCTCATCTGTCCCGATAAAACCAAGACCATCCGCGAGGGTGCGATCCATGCGGGCGGGTGGATGTTAGACAGCAATTCGACCAACCTCATGTACGTGACCGCGCTTGCCAAGCACTACGGGTTCTCCATCGATACGCCCGTCAAGGATTTGCCCAAGAGCGCGTACGATATTATCATGTACGGAAACGGGGGCGAGGAAATCGACCTTTCGTATAATACCCGCTCTTTTTCGGGCAGCTATAAAATGAAGTGGGAAGGCTTCGTCAACAACCTCGAACGCCGCTATAAGAACACTTCGTCGGACGGCGTGAAGTACGATATCGAACGGTATATGCGCACGACGGACTGTCCCGCGTGCCGCGGCAAACGCTTAAAGCGCGAGGCGCTTGCGGTCACGGTGGGGGGTAAGAACATTTACGAAGCGTGCGATATGCCCATACGGAATTTGAAAGAGTTTATCGCGGGGCTCACCCTTTCCGAAACGCAGAAGGCGATCGCGGGCGTCGTGTTAAAGGAAATCGGCAAACGCCTCGACTTTTTGATTGGCGTGGGACTCGACTATTTAACGCTTACGCGGAGCGCCGCGACCCTGTCGGGCGGCGAGAGCCAGCGCATTCGGCTTGCAACGCAGATCGGCTCTGCGCTCTCGGGCGTACTGTATATTCTCGACGAGCCGAGTATCGGGCTGCACCAGCGCGATAACGAAAAGCTGCTTGCTTCCCTCAAAGGTTTGCGTGATTTGGGGAATACTTTAATCGTCGTCGAGCACGACGAGGAGACCATTCGCGAAGCCGACTATATCGTGGACGTGGGACCCTTCGCGGGCGTGCACGGGGGAGAGATAGTTGCGTGCGGAACGCAGGAAGATATCATGAACGAGCCCCGCTCGATCACGGGTGACTATCTTGCGGGCAGAAAGAAAATCGAGGTGCCGTCAACGCGCAAACAGCCGGACGGCAGATGGCTCAAAATACGCGATTGCAAACAGAACAATTTAAAGGGCATTACGGCGGAAATTCCCGCAGGGCTCATCACGGCGGTCACGGGGGTATCCGGTTCGGGGAAATCTTCCCTCGTCAACGAAATCATTCTTCCCGTGCTCTCGGAAAAGCTGGGCGGCGCGCACCTTCCCTTGGGCAAGAGCGGAGAGGCGGAAGGAACGGAGTATTTCGATAAGGTCATTGCAATCGATCAGTCTCCGATCGGGCGTACGCCCCGTTCCAACCCCGCAACCTATACGGGCGTATTCTCTGCGATTCGCGAGCTCTTCGCCGCCACGCAGGACGCGCGCACGATGGGCTATAAGGCGGGAAGATTTTCATTCAACGTCGCGGGCGGGCGGTGCGAGAACTGCGAGGGCGACGGCATTATGAAAATCGAAATGCACTTCCTGCCTGACGTGTTCGTGCCCTGCGAGGTATGCGGGGGGAAACGTTATAACCGCGAAACGCTCGAAGTCAAGTACAAGGGCAAATCGATTGCCGACGTTCTCGATATGACCGTCGAGGAAGCGTGCGACTTCTTCCGCCCCGTGCCCTCGGTGTATAATAAAATTTCTACGCTCAAAGAGGTGGGCTTGGGGTATATCAAATTAGGTCAGAGCTCCACCACCCTTTCGGGCGGCGAGGCGCAGCGCGTGAAGCTTGCGACTGAGCTTTCGAAGCGCTCCACGGGCAAGACCTTCTATATCTTGGACGAGCCCACGACGGGGCTTTCAAGCTACGACGTACAGAAGCTCGTCGATATTCTCATGAGACTTCGAGAGGGCGGAAATACCGTGCTCGTCATCGAACACAACCTCGACGTGATTAAAATTGCAGACTACCTGATCGACCTCGGACCGGAGGGCGGCGACGGCGGCGGCACGATCGTCGTAACGGGCAGTCCCGAGGAAGTCGCAAAATGCGAAAAGAGCTACACGGGGCATTTCTTAAAGGAAGTACTTTCATGACGGACTTCGATAGATTATTTTCGCAGGGCGAACCCAATCAAGAAAAACTTCTTAGAAACGGTTTTACGAAAACGGAAGAAGGGTATTACAGGGAGAGCCCGTTGCTTAGTTTTCTTCTCCGCGTAACCGTGACGAACGACGGAAAAGTGAACGCCGAACTCTTCGACCCCGAAGCGGACGCGCCGTACACTTTGCACCTCGTGGCGGGTGCGGAGGGGAGCTTCGTGGGGGAAGTGAGAAAGGCGTACGAGGACGCGCTTCTTACTATTGCGGAAAGTTGTTTCGATAGGGCGGTGTTCAAGAGCAGATATGCCAAAAAAATATTGGAATACGCGAAGGAAAAGTACGGCGAGACCTGCGAATATCTTTGGGAGAAGTTTCCCGATAACGGCGTTTTGCGCCGCACGGACAACCGCAAGTGGTACGCCGCATTGTTGACGGTCGCGGGGAATAAGGTGGGGTTATCCACAGACGAAATCGTGGAAATTGTCGACCTGCGTGCGGAAGAGGTCGAAGTTCCCGAGCTTATCCACAGGCGCGGCTTTGCTCCCGCATGGCACATGAATAAAAAGAGTTGGGTGACGGTTTTGTTGGATGGCTCGGTGGAGTTTTCCACAATCACGGAACTCATTGACAAGAGCAGAGTTCTGGCATTGAAAAAGTAAAAGGAGAACGATATGAACGAAAGGAGACGGAAGTTAGGGGAAGAGCGCTCTGCGATCCGCGAGCTCTTCGAATACGGCAAACAGCGTGCAAAGGAAATCGGCAAGGAGAACGTGTTCGATTTTTCGATCGGGAACCCTTCTGCGCCCGCGCCCGACTGCGTGAAGGAGGAAATCATTCGGCTCTTGAACGAGGTGCCTTCGGCTCAGCTCCACGGCTATACTTCCGCGCAGGGAGATCCTGCGGTGCGCGAGGCGGTCGCGGAATATCTACGTAAGGAGTTCGGCGCAGAGATTTCCGCAAACCATATCTACCTGAGCTGCGGGGCGGCGGCATCATTGACGGTCGTGCTCAACGCGATCCTTTCGGGCGGCGAGGAAGTGGTCGTTCTTGCGCCCTACTTCCCCGAATACCGCGTGTTTATCGAAGGCGCGCACGGCGTGTGTAAAGAAGTTATGACGGATGAAAACTTCCGCCTTGATTTAACTGCGCTTGAAAAAGCGATTACGAAGAACACGGCGGCGGTCATTCTCAATTCTCCCTGCAACCCCACGGGCGTGGTGTATCGGGAAGAGGAAATCAAGGCGCTTGCTTCTCTTTTAAATAAGAAGAGCAAGGAATTTAAAAAGCCCGTCTATCTTATTTCCGACGAGCCGTACCGGGAGCTCACCTACGGCGCAAAAGTCCCTTTCCCCGCAAGCTATTACGATAATACGATCGTGTGTTATTCCTTCTCGAAGTGCTTAACGCTTGCAGGCGAGCGTATCGGGTATCTGGCGGTGAACGATAGGGCGGAGGACGCGGACGCGCTGTATGCGGCGTGCGCGGGCGCGGGCAGAGACCTCGGCTTTGTGTGCGCTCCCGCGCTCTTTCAGCAGGTGATAAAAAAGTGCATCGGAATGACTTCGGATATCGGAGTTTACGAAAAAAACCGCGCGCTTTTATACGGTGCGCTTACGGATATGGGGTACACTGCAATCGAGCCGGACGGTGCGTTTTATCTATTTGTAAAGAGTTTGGAGCCCGATGCAAACGCATTCTGCGAACGCGCAAAAAAACATGAATTATTGTTCGTTCCGTCCGATAGCTTCGGGGTAAAGGGTTACGTCCGTATTTCCTATTGCGTTCCCACGGAGATGATTCAAAGAGCGCTCCCCGCCTTTGAAAAATTAGCGAAAGAGTATCAAAAGTAATGATACGAAAAAAAGCCGTCCCGATAAGGGACGGCTTTTTTACAATTAGTTTAGTTTAAAGAATTGGGGTCGACGTTCAAGGTGTAGCCCGCTACGCCTCTGTCCTCGGGGAAGAGAGTCGCGCCGGGAACGACGGGAAGCGTCAGGGGATTTACAAGCGCGTCCGCCGTAAGGTTTGTGACTGCCGCGCGAAGATAGGGGAACATCGTCTCCGTTGCGTTGATCGCAAAGATTCTTCTGTCGTCGTCATTATTCATGTTCTTCACTTCGAATACGCCCATCAAGCGCACCGTAAGATTGAAGGGTTTGGGTTCTTTCTCGTTCGTTTCGATCTTGCATTCGAGCATCACCACGTTGATTTCGGGGTTTTCGTTCGCCTGTCTGATCTGACGGGAGAAAAGCGGTTTGATCTCGAATTTGGTATCGGCAGTCGCCTTAATGGGATTCACTTTAAAATAGAGCTCGTCTGCCGTAAGCCCTTTCAGCGTATAATCGATCATAGTTTCACCTCGTTGGTTTAATCTTCTAAATTTTACCATAACGGGGAATATTTGTCAATGGTTTTCTAAAAATAGTTTGCCCCGTATAAAATTACCCCCTTCGCGCGGAATGCGCGAAGGGGGTAATTTTTCAAACTCAACCCATTCTTCTTGCGCCGAGATAGTAGCTCCAACGGGTTTGAGAAATCTGTTCGATTTTTGCATAGTCGCTTGCGGTATGCAGAATATAGTTATTGCCAAGGTACAAAGCAACGTGTCCCACGCGTTCGATACCCGTATTGTTTTTCCGCGAGGCGTTCGTAAAGAACATCAAGTCTCCCCGTTTAAGCTCGTCGGTAACTGCTTTACCCTGCGTGATCTGCGTGCGGGTATTCATATTGAGAAGGATCCCCGCGCCCCTGTAAAACATGAACTGCATGAGGGAGGAGCAGTCGAATTTCTTCGTCGTAAAGCCGCTTATAAGATTTCCCTTGCCGTCGTGTAAGCGCGTCGCGCCGTAAACGTAGGGCGTGCCCAAAACATTCAGCCCCTCTTCAATGATTTTTTCAGTTTGTTCGTTACCTGTTTCAAGCGTGACGATTTGCGCGTGGTCGGCGTGCACGAACGCCGTCTGTCCCATGTAGCGCGTTTCGTACCAACTGCCCGACTTGCCCGCGTACTTCATGAGGATATTCTTTTCCACCGTGCCGAGGGAAGCGTAGTTCGTTCCCGCGCCTTTGCGCACGTTCAGATTATCGGTCGTAATTTTCACGTACTCGGCGACGGCAGGTTTCTTTTCAGGTATAGCGACGGGTGTTTCGGGTTCGGTCTCGGAAGGGATCACTTCTTCAATATTCGGTTCTTCTTCGGAAGGAGCAAGGGGTTCTATAATTTCTTCGGGCGGAACGAGGGCTTCCGTACCGGTATCTTTGGAGCAAGCCGCAAACGCGGGCAGAGCAAGCGCCGCCAACATACAGGCGCAGGTGATCGCAGGATATTTCTTCATATCCGTCTCCTTATCGTTTGTATTTCCCCTTTCGGGAACTTTATTATATCAGAGCGCAATGGGCAAAATCAAGAAAAGAATGCAGGTATGTTCATGGCAATAGAGGGAATGTGTGGAAAACGGTTGAAAAATTTTTGGAATCTGTTATAATGTTATACAGGCATTGCCAATACCTTAACAAAACGCGGGAAAACCCGCACGGAGGAATTTATGATTTTTGAAAGCTTTGACGGAAAGAAGATTTTCGTGCACGAATGGCTCGACGTAGAAGAGCCCAAGGGCTTCGTGCAGATCGTGCACGGCATGACGGAGCACGGCGCACGCTACGGAGAGTTCGCGAAATATCTCAACGAGCACGGTTATCTCGTTGCGGCGGACGACCACCGCGGGCACGGCTATACCGATCCCGACTGCCTCGGTTATTCCGAGTGCGACAATATGTTCTTCGATACGGTCAAGGACGAAGGGGCGTTGACTGATTATTACAAGGCGAAGTATCCGAATTTGAAATACTTTATCTTCGGGTTTTCCTATGGGTCGTTTTTAACGCAGTGCTATATCTCGAAGTACGGCGACAAGGTGGACGGCGCCGTCATTGGCGGCAGCAATAAGAAGAAGGACTTCGAGGTCTACCTCGGCGCAGTGGTCGCGGGGAGCGGAAACAAAAAGAAGCCCGCAAAGTTTATCGAGGATCAGTCCTTCGGAAGCTACGCCAAAAAATTCAAGAATCGTGAATGGCTCTCGGCGGACGCGGAGAACAACGCCGCTTATCATGCGGACAAGTTCTGCGGCTTCACCTGTTCGAAGAAGTTTTATTCTGATTTCTTCAAGGGGCTCAAATCGCTCTACACGAAAAAGTACGCGGCGGGACTGAGAAAGGATATGCCGCTTTTGCTCGTTTCGGGGGCACAGGACCCCGTGGGCAATATGGGTAAGGGCGTGAAAAAGCTTTATAAGTACTACCAAAAGGCGGGCATGAAGAACGTGAAAATGGTGCTCTTCGAGGGATCGCGCCACGAGTTTTTGAACGAGAAAAAGAATTTGGAGCGGAAGCGCCACACCCTTCTCGAATTCTTCGAAAACAACTAAGGGAAGCTATGGCCGGGGGTTTCAATGAAAAAGTACGGGCGGGAACCGTTTTCGGTTTCCGCCCGTATTCGTTATTCGTGATTTTGTTCTTCGGTAGGGGGTGCCGCTTGCTCCTCGGGCGCGGGCGCTTCCTCCGTCGTCTGTTCGGTCGGTATCTCCGCTTCTTCGTGGGCGGTTGTTTCCGCCGATTCTTCCGTAACCGTTTCCGTGGGAGCTTCCGTCTGTTCGGTAGGCTTTTCTTTGTGTTTGATATGAAGCTTGCGTTCGAGTTTTTCCATCACTCTGTCGTTGAATACGACAAATTTTTCCCAAAGAAATTCCGTAACGAAATTGATGAGCATCATGGCAACGGTAATCACCATTTCGTAGTTTTTATCCCAGCCGTCACCGGCAGCGGTTTTCCATGCCTTGACGATCGCATTCGCGCCGAATGTAGAAAGCGGCGCAAACGCGCAATAGTAGAGCGCCACAAGCACCATGGCGAGCGGCAAATTGCTTGCCGCCTTAAAAGTAAATTTACGGTTGAAGGTAAAGCTCCATATTACCGAAAGAACCAGACCAACCAAATAGGCGATCCAATAATATCCGCTGTCTTCGGACATCAATCCCGTCCAAGTGGAAAGCAAGCCCGTCACTACGAATTGTATGACCCCCGCCGAAGCCATACACAAAGTAAATATTACAAGCTGCAAAAAGAGCTGTTTTTTCGTTAGCGGCTTTGCCTGCGCAGACTCCCCGTTGTCTTTCGGGGGCGTTTCTTCCGTCACTTTTTCAATAGTCTCTTCGTCGATTTCTGCTTCGCTATCGGTATCCGTTGCGTTTAAATTTTCCTTTGATTCGTTTTCCATGCGCCTATGATAGCACTTTTAAAAATACTTATCAAGTTTTTTAACCTTTCTTTACGTCTTTTTTCAAAAAAAGAATATTCCGCTTGACTTTTCGTTTGCGCTTTGTTACAATATGTTACGGTTATTTCGGCAAGCGGAATAATCGAATAGAAACGCCACTGTGGTGGAATTGGCAGACGCAAGGGACTTAAAATCCCTCGGTAGAAATACCGTACCGGTTCGACCCCGGTCAGTGGCACCATCGGAATGGGAGAAAT
>JAAUYT010000014.1 GCA_014804975.1 Clostridia bacterium | reverse complement strand
CCAAAAACCCTGCAAGCCCCGTTTCGTTTAAAAGCCGCTTTTGCTCGCTCTTGCGCTTTTCGTACTCTTCCTCGCTGTCGAGGTTGGGGTTATAATAAAAGACCGTCGTTTTGAGATGCGGTGCGACCTCTTCCAAGCAATAAGAAGAACAGGGCGCGCAACAGCTGTGAAGTAACAGCGTTTCGCCCCCGTGCTCCTTTAAAAAGTCGGTCATGAGTTTGTCGTAATTGATTTTATTCACTTGGCCTCTCGCACCATGTCTAAAAAATATGCGTGCATACGCAAGTCATCGGTAAGTTCGGGGTGAAATGCGGTTGCAAGCATATTTGCCTGTCTTGCTGCAACGATTTTGCCCTCGTGCTCCGCCAAAATCTCCACGCCCTTTCCGATGCTCTCAATATACGGCGCGCGAATGAACACCGCAGGATAAAAGCCGAGCGGCTTTACGTTGAGGCTCGCGCTGAAAGAGCCGAGCTGGCGCCCGTAGGCGTTGCGCTTCACCGTTGCATTCAGCGTGCCGAAATACACGTTGGGATCGTTCGTAAGTTTTTTAGCAAGCAGAATGAGTCCCGCACAGGTACCGAACACGGGGAGCCCGCCCTCGATCGCCTTTTTTACGGGTTCGAAAAGTCCCTCTTCTTTGAGAAGCTTCCCCTGCACCGTCGATTCTCCGCCGGGGAGCACGATGCCGTCCAAATCGTTAGTGAAGTCGCTCAAAAGACGAATTTCTTTGACTTCCTCGCCGAGGGATAAAAGTGCGCGTTCATGTTCGATGAACGCGCCTTGTAATGCAAAAACACCGATTTTCAAATTACTTGCCCCGTTCTTCCATTATCAATTTGATTTCACTCTCGTTAATACCAACCATCGCTTCGCCCAAATCTTCGGAAAGCTCGGCAATGAGTTTGGGGTTATTGAAGTTCGTGACCGCCTGCACGATGGCGCGCGCACGCTTTGCGGGATTCCCCGATTTGAAGATTCCGCTTCCGACGAACACGCCCTCCGCGCCGAGCTGCATCATGAGCGCCGCGTCCGCAGGAGTCGCCACGCCGCCCGCCGCAAAGTTGACGACGGGAAGCTTCCCGTTCTCGTGCACGAACTTGACAAGCTCGTAGGGTACGGCAAGCTGTTTCGCTTCTTCATAAAGTTCGTCCTCGCGCATAGAAACGACCTTCCTGATTTCGGACTGCATCATGCGCATGTGACGCACCGCCTGTACGACGTCGCCCGTGCCGGGCTCGCCCTTCGTACGGATCATGCTTGCGCCCTCTGCAACGCGGCGGAGCGCCTCGCCCAAATCGCGCGCACCGCATACGAAGGGTACGTCAAATGCGGTTTTGTCGATATGATATTTATCGTCTGCGGGAGAAAGCACCTCGCTCTCGTCGATATAGTCGATTTCGATCGCCTGCAAAATCTGCGCCTCGGCGATATGCCCGATACGGCACTTTGCCATAACGGGAATGGAGACCGCTTTCTGAATGCCCTTGATCATTTTAGGATCGGACATACGCGATACGCCGCCCGCGGCGCGGATATCTGCGGGAATGCGCTCTAACGCCATAACGGCGCACGCGCCCGCTTCTTCTGCAATCTTCGCCTGTTCGGGCGTGGTAACGTCCATGATGACGCCGCCTTTGAGCATCTGCGCCAAGTTCTTATTGAGTTCCCAACGGTTATTCGTTTTCGTCATAAAATCACCTCTTTATTCTTCATCGGGTTCGAGGGAAGCCGCCTCGTCCGCGTCCTCGAAATCCTCGTACTGATTGCAAAATTCCGCAAACACCTCGTCGAGCTTTTCGTCGTCCTCGATGGGTTCCAACGTCTCGTCGTTCTCTCCGCCCACGAGGTGGTAGATAACGACTTCGTCGCCCTCTTCATCGTCGTCCACCTCTTCCGCTTGCGCCACGGGTGTGAACGCACAGTACCACTCGCCCTTGTATTCAAAGGTCATAAGGTGCTCAAAGTGCAGGGTGTTTCCGTCCTCGTCGATGAGTTCCACGATATTGTTCTCTTCGTCGTACTCTTCTCTTTCTTCTTTCATAGAGTCACTCCTTTTTCGTTTTTGCAAATAAGATTCTAAAATATACGCCGCGGCGAGCGAGTCAACCGCCTTCTTGCGCTTGTCCTTTTTTACGCTCACACCGAGGAAGTTCAAATCGCCTCTTGCCTCTTTGGTCGTGTAGCGCTCGTCCTCGACTTCGACGGGAAGCGAAGTTTCCGCTCTTAACGCCTCAATAAAACGGCGGGTCTTTTGCGTTTGCACGCTCTCCGTTCCGTCCGCATTCAAGGGAAGCCCGCAGACGATACGGCTTGCGCCCCGCCCCTCGGCAATGGCTAAAACCGCCTTTATATCCTCTTTAAAGTTCCCCGTGCGGAAGTAGGTATCCGACGGAACGGCGTACTCCCCGAACGGATCGGAGAAGGCAACGCCGATGCGTTTATCGCCGATATCGAACGCGGCAATCATTTCCATAAGAAAATTATAACACAAACTCACGTGAAAGTAAACTGATTCGCATAAATTTCGTTCGGTTTCTGAGCACGTAAAAAAAAAGACGCAATCAAACGACCACGTCCTTTTTTCTGACGATTAAGAACCGAAAATTATTTCTTCGCTTTTCCCGATTCTCCCTCGGACTTTCCGCTCATAGCTTGAAGCTTCTCGTCCATCATTTCGTTTACTTTCTCCATGACTTCCGATTGACTCTTTTTGACAAGCGTGCGAGCCTTATAGCTGTTCGCTACGATAAGCGCACCGCCTACCATACCGAACATTACACCGAGGCAAAACATTTTTTCCATAGTTTCCTCCCGTCAATGTCAGTTTGTGACGGAAGCAAACGATTATACTTTTTTGTCACTGCGTAATTTTTCCAATTCCTCTTTGAGTTCGGCGTTCTCCTTTCTCAAATCGATCGCAAGGCGGGAATAGAGCGCGTCAATCTCCCGCTCCAATTTGCGCTGTAAGAAAGTCTTTTCTTCGGGAATGCCCGCGTTCTCGGCAGCCTTCATAATGCGTTCGGGCTGTTTTTTGGATAGGTTTCTGTATTTGTTCTGAATGCGGAGCATGAGTTTTTCGTCCCCGCCCGAAACGTTCATAATAGCACGCCTTACCGAAAGTCCCTTGCTCTTTTCAAGGAGCACCTTTTTGAGCATTTCCTCCGTCTCCTCTTCGGTGAAGGGTTTGATTTCGCCCGCCTTTAATTCCTTTCCCTCCAAAATCGCTTTCACGCGCAAATCGTCGCGCTTCTTTAAAAACGCGTAATAGTAATTGCGCACGCTACCCTTTGCCCTGTTGTGCTCTCTGCCGTAGGTCTCGAAGAGATAGGTAAGCGTTTTTCCCGCATTCTTTCCCTCGTAGATATATTCGATCAAACCCGTAGCTTCCTCTTCCGTATAGCCGTTGATTTTATTCATACCGACCTCCTCAAATTTTTATAAAATAAATTTTCAATGAGGTTTTTGACATAATCTATCCGTTTTATACGTTTAATAATCGTATGAAAGTGTATTTTTTATCCGAACGCCCAAGCGCGCTCACCTTGAACGGCGTGTACCTTGGCATGATAGACGGCTTTGAACGTTCCGTAGAGCTTGATCCAAACGATAAGGTTCACGCGGAAATCGCGCCCGCGGGCTGCGTCCCCCTGCGCTTCGTGATCGATCAGGATTTCTTGTTTGCACCCCCGCCCCGCGTTAATCTGTATTATACGGAGAGCGCGGTCGCGATCTATGCGTTCGGGTTTTTAAGAGAGGATCAAACGCTTAGCGTAAAACGGGAACAGCAACTCGGCGGAGCGCACTTCACCGTGTACCGTCAGGGCGAAATGTATTTGCGCTACGAAAACGGCGAAACGCACCTCATTCCCCTCGACGACCGCTTCGAGGAATGTGAAATCAAAGAAATCAACGACGGATACCTTATAACGGGCGCGGGCGCATTTCTTTTATTAAAGCGGAACGGTACGGTGTTCGTGCGTTCAGAGGGCGAAGTCATCGAGGCGGGAAGAACGCTGAAAGCGGAAATTCCCTTTCACGACGCTATGGGGCACACCGCCGTTTCCGAATGGCAAGGGGGAGAGCTACTCTCTTCCACGATCCGCTCCCGCCGCGCCCCGAACGAAGCGACCTACGCCCTCGCACTCTTCGAGAGCGTGAATATCGGTTTAGACCCTACTCCCTACCTGCATGAAAAAATCCGCGATAAGGCGGATTCTTTAAAAGAGTTTTTGGGCGATTACCGCTCCGTCGTTTTAACGGATAACCCCGAACGCATCGGGCTTGTATACGAGCGCAAAGAGCGGGTGTTCGACGTAAGATATTTTTATGTCACCGTCGAGGACGAAAAAATTTCGAATATCACTCCCGAAGAGTAAAAACAACCGCCCGTAACGGGCGGTTGTTTTTTATGACGGAATCAACGCAATATCCTGCAAATCGTCGTCTTTGAATAGCGCTATGACGGTTCTATCTCCGAAGCGATAGAGCTGTACGTCCGACAGCGAATATTCCTTCGTATAGGCAACGAGCGAAGTCTTTTCCCCCAACCGGAGAAGTCCGACGTATTTATCGTTTGAATTCTCAGTATTCTCTAAATAACATATTGCCCATTGATTATCCCATACCGACAGGACGACCGTTTTGTAGAACGCATTTTTATTATCGGCATACGACAGCTGCATATTCGGGAAAGAAATTGCGGGATTCCCGTCCGTATCATAAATGGGGGACCTATCACGCCAATCCCACTTGTAATCGATCCAACAGTAATCTCCGTTGAACGAAGAATGATCATGGGGAAGCTTTATCGTTTTTATCAGAACGCCCGCATTGACGTCGTTAAACTGGTATTTTCCCGCGGTATATTGATAGATCACGTTGGGGCTTGATTTGTCACGGGTATAGATATAGCCGTCCTCTTCCTTTATAACTTCCGTGCCGTTCAGTTTTTTGCCGTTCTGATAGCCGTAAAGCGAATGATCCGCCCGATTCAGGCAATAGATCCTTCCCACGTCGTCAACGTATCTGACGTAGTCCGTTCGGGAAACAAGGATCGTTTGTTGCCGTTCCATATCGTAGACAAGACTAACAATATCCGCTCTACCCTCATTATTATAATCTTCCGACATGCTCGCGTAAAAATAACGGTCGTTGATCCAATTATAGTCGTAATCGTTGACACCCCGCATCTGCACTTCTTCACTTTTCGTTTCCAGATCGTAGCGGTACAAGTTCACACTGGATCCGTTATGGGCCGTATACCATATCCCGCCGCCGCAAACGGTCGCATCCCAAATTATATTCGGCAAGCTTATCTGTTCTTTCACCTTAAAGTCCGTATCGAACAGCGTAAAAGAGCTGCCCTTATACGTGTATAAAGAACCGTTTTCAAAATGCAGTGCGCCCTCTTTTAACGCATTTTTGAATTCGCCGCTTGCAGATTTGTCCATCGAAACGGCGTTGAACTTCTGTAAGAATCTCGTCTTCGTAGTGCGTTCCGCATTTGCCGTTGCAACGTAGCCGTATTTATGTTCGATTTCGGGCTTGATTTGAAGGAATTCAATTTTGCTTTCAACGGTAAATTTCTCATTACTGACGGTATTGCGGAATTTCACCATAACGGAAATAGACTTCGTCATATTGCCGTCCATCTCTACCCGTCCCTTAATTTTATCGGTGAGCTTGATATTCTTCTTCGCCGAAGGAGCCATCTGGTCGAAGAAGTAACCGTCCGAGAACTCCATATAGTAACCGCTTCCGCTCTTACGGATAAATTTGACGTCGTCTAAATCGAAATCATCCCCGTCGTCATAAAAAGTCTTTAACTGTTCTTCTAACAGATCGGATACGGTCACGATTGTTACGGGCTGTTGATAGTCGTGTTGATACAATTGGTACCAGTCGGCAGAAAGCTTCGTCCATACCTTATCTTGTACGGTTTCACCGCTGACCGAGTTATAGTAGACCGCGTTTCCGTTTTCGTCGATATAGCCCTGTAATAATTCGGGAAACCTGTCCTCTTCGCCGTCTGTTTCCGTGCTTTGCTTAATATTGAAATAGCCGAGCTCTAAATATTTATCGATTCCCTTGTCGATATTGTCGAGATACTTGTCTTTGTTTGCGAGCGGCACGAATACGAATACGCTCAATAAAGAGATTGCAAGAATCAAGAGCGCCGAAGCTACGCTTACGATCGAAATGATCAGGGACTTGCGGTTCTTCTTCCAAAAGGTCTTGAACTTGGAGGGTGCTTTCTCTTTCGGCTCGGAAGGTGCGGAAGGTTCGCTTACCGCGGGTTCCCCGTTGATCCCCATAAGCTCCTGAACGCTCGTTTGAAGCGCTTCGCTCAATTGTTGCATATATTCGAGCGTAGGCACGCTCTCGCCCGTCTCCCACTTACTGATAAGCTGATTGGAAACGTGCATCGCCTCTGCCAACTCTTTTTGCGTCATGTCGAGTTCTTTGCGCCGCTCTTTAATTCGTTCACTGATTTTTGAAATTTCCATACCGTACCTCGTTAGGTTTTGTAACCGTTTCAATTATATCACGAACACGCGCTAAATTCCATAAAAATAATTCCACGATTCATGGAATTATTATAAAATGCGTTTAACGGCATAAAAAAACCGCCCTCGATCGGGCGGTTACCGTTTTTAATATTTTGTTACTTTTACCGACTTTATGATAATGGGTCTATCGACGGGGGTTTGATACGTCGCTTCGAGAGCGCCCTTCCGTAACTCTTCAAAGGGCTCGTATTGGCAGAGCTGCCGATCTATTTTTTCCTCGGTAAACGTAGTGTCCTCTTCAAGAGAATCCTGATATTCCGAGATTGCATTGAGAAGTCCGTTTTTAAATTGTTTTTCGTAATCGTCCGCCTTCGCCTTGCCGAATACGCAGTAGTTTTGATCGAGCGACGAACTGGAAATTTCCGTATAGGTATAGAAGAGCGAAGTCGCACTGTTCGTCGCATAGCGCACGGTTTGAACGACTTCTCCGTCGTTGTTCTTTCCGCCGTCTGCACGTTCCACGGCAACGTCGCCGTTGAACTTGTCCTTATCGGTGTAATACATGACGAGCGCCCCCTCCGAATGACGGTACTCGCGCGAGCGTTCGTTCTGTACGCCGTTGTTGTAAAATTCGCCGTATACGGTATAGAGCGGCTCGCTTTTCTTCGTATCCTTCCAAACGGACTGCGTAAAGGTCATTTTCTTTTCGCTTTCGAGCTGTTTGACTCTGGTGAAATAATCGACCTGTTCGAGCTCTCCGTCTACGAGTTTATATCCGCCCGAATATAGCGCGTTGGAAGTATAATCGTGAATGCACATTCCGTCGTAATAGCCCGCGTTCGCAAGCTCGATAAAGTGTTGAACGGTCTTGGGCGCGTCATTCCTTGACAGCGTGTAGGTAACCGCATAGTCCTTTCCGTTGAAGGAATAAGTAATCGTAACCTCGGGGTGCTTGGTCGTACAGCCTGCGAACAAGCCGAGCGTGCACGCGCCAAGCGTGAGAACGGATGCAAGCGATACAATACGGCGAACTTTGTGTTTCATGAAGAGCCTCCTCGTTTCTTCTATTTTACCCGTTCTTTGCGATTCCGTCAAGCGGTTTCGCGCCCTTATTAAAACTTATTTCCCCTTAGTACGCCTGCGCTCCCCTTTATCCGCTTTTTTCAGCGCGTCCCTTACCGCTTTTTTGACGTTGAGATGATCCTCGTATCCGATATGCGAATACAAAAATTCGCTGTAATCGGCACTCGGCTGTGAGAGCATGAACGCCGCAAGCTCCGCCGCCCCGTTCGTTCTGAGCGATAACGCGCACCGTGACATTTTACTGCGCAGTTCGAAGTCTTCCATCAAACGAATGATTTGCGCCTTCAATTCCCTTTTATTCTTGAAGGAAAGCGCCGCGCCCCTCTGTTTGAGATAATCCAAATTATATTTTTCCTGCGCCGCAAGTTTTTCGGTGATCAGCATGGGAAGCGCCAGATTGAGATTTTCGGTAGAACAGCCCCCGCCGCACTTATTGACGGCGACGTCCGCCGCCGAGAGATAGAGCGGCACGTTCTCCGTAAACCCGACGTTGAGCACCTTGATTCCGTCTGCGGGTTTCATTTTTTGTACTCTTTTAAAGCTCTTCACGTCCTTTCCGTTTATCATGACGATCTGCGCGCTTCTGCCTTTGAGCGCCTTTACGAGGCGCTTGAAAATCTTGTAGCCGCCGCTCCACGACCCGCCGCCGAACATGACCGCAACGGTAAAAAGGTTTTCGCCAAGTCCGAGAATCTTACGCGCCGCGGCCTTATCCGCGGGGAGAAGCGTGCGCGTATCAACGGGAATTCCGCAGGGAAGAAGCTGTTCGCGCGCATAGCCCAGGTTAAGATAGGTATCGATAAAATCTTCGTTGGGAAGGGTAAGATAGTCCACCCCGATCCCCGCCTCCCAAAAGGGTGAATTTACGTAATCGAGGCTTGTCGCAATGACCTTACACGGCAGGGAGTAGACGAGCTTTAAATCGGTAAGCGCGATTGCCCCGTAAAAATGCGTACAGTAAACGACGTCGGGCTGAAAATTCAAAATCTCCTGCAACAGGTCGTTTACCGTGGAGAGCGCGGTGCCCTGCGCGGGGCAGGAATAGCGTTTATTCGGATCGGCTTTGCGGTAACGGCGGTAAAACGCGTTATACAGCTTTGGGAACTTGCTCACGGCAAGGCAGTAGCCGCTCTCTGCTATCCATGCGTTTAATTTCGTAGAACAGCTTTTCAATAGATCGACGATTTTCACTTGCGCGTTTCCGCTGCGTTCGAGTTCGCGTTTCATGCCAAGCGCACAGGCGTTGTGCGCGTTTCCCGCCGTCACGGTCAGAATTAAAATTTTTTTCATTCGGTGATCCTCTTCCGTAAAATTTTTACAAAAAAATAAGGCGTTCCAATTAAGGAACGCCGCACCGAGTATCCCTTAATTGTTTTGCCTCACAACTTTCCAACACGCGGAAAAAAGGATACACCAAATGCCGGTATAGCCACGTGTTGAATATTTTATACAGTTGTGAGGCATTAGCTATTATACCACCGAATAGAAAAAATATCAACCCTTTTTTTCTCTTTGCCGCCGTGAAATCAAAACCCCTGCAAGAAATTACCTTGCAGGGGTTTTATTTTATCTAAAATTTTTTATTTGCGGGATTTCGCCTCTTTTTTCTCCTTCTTATCCGCAGCCTTCACCGCCCTCTTTACGTTCTTTCTCACACGCAAATCGTTGGAGTACGTCTGCCCCGAAAAACCGCTGTAATCGGCATTCGGCTGCGAAAGAATGAATTCCGCCAGATCGGTCGTTGCGCTCTTCCGGAACGGAAGCGTGCTCTTTGACATCTGTTCGAGAATCTCGGGGTTGTCCATAAGCCGAAGAATATGCGCTTTGAGTTCCTTTCCGTTTTTGAACGATAGCGCAACGCCCTTCTTTTTCATGTAATTCAGGTTGCATTCTTCCTGCGCGGGAAGCTCTTCGGTGATGAGCATGGGAAGCGATTTATTGAGCATTTCCGCTACGCTCGTACCGCCGAATTTATTCAGAATGATATCCGCCGCAGAGAGATAGAGCGGAACGTTATCCGTAAAACCGACGTTGCAAACTTTGATCCCGCTTTCGAACTTCATTTTTTGCACTTTTTTAAAGCTCTTCTTGTCCCTGCCGTTGATCATGATGACCTGCGCCTTTCTGCCTTTCAGGGACTTGATAAGGCGTTTAAAAATCTTAAAACCGCCGCTCCACTGTCCTCCGCCGAACATGACCATAACGGTAAAAAGATTTTCGTCGAGCCCCAACGCTTTTCGCGCTTCCGCCTTGTCCACCTTTTCGAGCGTACGCTCGTTTACGGGAATACCTATGGGCAAAAGCTGTTCGCGCCGATAGCCCTCTGCGAGAAATTCTTCCGTAAAATCTTCGTTCGGAATCGCAAAATAATCTACTCCGATCCCCGCCTCCCAAAAAGGCGAGTTCACGTAATCGAGATTAGTCACGATCGTTTTACAGGGAAGCTCATACACGAGCTTTAAGTCGGTGAGTGCGATTGCGCCGTAAAAATGCGTACAGTAAATGACGTCGGGCTGAAAGGAAAAAATTTCTTGATACAAGCCGTCCAAGGTAGAAAGAACGGTGCTCTGCGAAGGGCAGGAATAACGCTTGTACGGCTTTGCCTTGCAGTAGTGATAATAAAAAGCGTTGTATAGTTTGGGGAGCTTGCTTACGGCGATACTGTAACCGCGATCCGTGATCCAAAAGTTACGCTTCGTGGAATAGCATTTCAGCAGATCGACGATTTTTACCTCTACGTCCCCGCTCAAAGCTTCGAGTTTATTTTTCATACCGCGCGCGCAGGCGTTGTGTCCGTTGCCCGCCGTAACGGTTAAAATCAGAATTTTTTTCATTTGACTTACCTTTCCCTCCCGTATCGATTAAAAACAAGGAGTTCCAAACAACTTCCGATTACGCGGAACCGAATCTCGGTTAAATGCGCGTCAAGTATATATATGAAATTGCCGAGTATTTTTATTATAACACCGAATAAAAAAAATATCAACGCTTTATAAGCAAAAACCCGCAGGCAAATACCTGCGGGTTTTGTGAATTTTTAACTTACTGCAATTCTGCAACTGCGCCGGCTTCTTTGAGCTTTGCAAGAGCAGCTTCTGCGTCCGCCTTGGGAACAGCTTCTTTGATGACGCCGAGGGTCTCGACAACCTTCTTTGCCTCTGCAAGACCAAGACCGGTGAATTCGCGTACCACTTTGATAACGCCGATTTTGTTCGCGCCGAAATCTTTGAGTACGACGTTGAATTCCGTCTTCTCTTCCGCTGCGGGAGCCGCTTCCGCGCCGCCTGCAACTGCACCTGCAACTGCTACGGGAGCAGCCGCGCTTACGCCGAATTCCTCTTCGAGCGCCTTTACGAGATCGTTGAGTTCAACAACGGTCATGCTTTTTACTTCTTCAATGAGTTTTTTAACGTCCATTTTAATTTCCTCCGATAATTTTTAAGATTTTTGCCCCGCGATTGCGTTCAAAACGTAAGCGAGATTTGCGATGGGAGCCTGCAAGCAACCCAACATTTTTGCGATCAATACCTCTCTCGAAGGAATTGCCGCGAGCTTCTTGACACCTGCCGCGTCTACGTAAGCGCCGCCTACGTACGCGCTCTTCGGAACGAGTTTCTCTTCCAAAGCGGGATTTTCCTTAACCGCCTTTGCGATGATCGAGCAACCGCTCGTCTCGTCGGGGCAGAACACGAATGCCGTTGCGCCGTTCAAATCGTTGTCGAAATCGGTCACGCCGAGTTCGTTGAGCGCCTTTCTGACGAGGGTGTTTTTATAAACCTTGTACTCGCAGGATGCGTTTCTGAAACGGTTACGAAGATCGGTTACTTCCAAAACGGTGAGCCTGTTATAAGAAGCAAGCACGACCGATTTGCTCTCCTGAATCTTAGCTTTGATCACTTCGACCTCGGCTTCTTTTGCCTTACGGTTCTCGGAAATCTTCTTTTCTTTCTCCATAGTTACCTCCACAAAGCGCCTATGCGCCCGAATAAAAATCTCCGCACCACAGACGGGTACGGAGTTCTTCACGTTGAAAAAGCCCAACCTCGACGGGAAATTAAGTCTTGCGACGCCCGTTGTCTATGGTCGATTGATTTACTTTTACATTTTAACGCTTTTAGATCAAAGCGTCAAGCGATTTTACGAATAAAATCAAAGTTTATTATAGTTTACTTTTACGCCGGGACCCATCGTGGACGTAAGGCTTACGCTCTTCACGTACTGACCCTTCGCCGCGGCGGGTTTCGCCTTGATGATCGCGTCCATAAGCGCGTTGAAGTTCTCGACGATCTTCTCGGTGCCGAAGCTCTTCTTGCCGATCGGGCAGTGAATGATCGCCGTTTTATCGAGACGGTATTCCACTTTACCTGCTTTCACCTCGGCAACAGCCTTTGCAACGTCCATCGTGACCGTACCCGACTTAGGGTTGGGCATCAAGCCCTTAGGACCGAGCAAGCGACCGATACGACCTACAACGCCCATCATGTCGGGGGTCGTGATCATAACGTCGAAGCCGAACCAGTTTTCGGTCTGGATCTTCTGAACCATTTCTTCCGCGCCGACGAAGTCAGCTCCTGCTGCCTGCGCCTGATCCGCTCTGTCACCCTTTGCGATAACGAGCACCTTTTTGGTCTTGCCCGTTCCGTGGGGAAGGACGAGAACGCCGCGCACCTGCTGATCCGCCTGTCTGGGGTCGATACCCAAACGGACGTGCAGTTCGATCGTTTCGTCGAATTTAGCCTTTGCGTTGTTAAGGACGATGTTCACCGCCTCCGTCGAATCGTAAACCTTGGAATGATCGTAAGATTTGAGACTCTCGGCGTAATTCTTACCGTATTTCATATCTCGACCCTCCTTATTCCTCGACGGTCACGCCCATGCTGCGTGCCGTGCCCTTGATCATGCTGATCGCGCTTTCAAGCGTGTTGCAGTTGAGATCGGGCATCTTCGTTTTTGCGATTTCCTCTACCTGCGCCTTGGTGAGCTTGCCGACCTTTACTTTGTTGGGCGTTGCGCTCGCCGTGTCCAGACCGAGTGCCTTCTTGATGAGCACGGGTGCGGGGGGCGTTTTGAGAACGAACGTGAACGAACGGTCCTGATAAATCGTGATCACGACGGGAATGATGAGTCCGTCTTGCTGAGCCGTCTTTGCGTTGAACTCTTTGGTAAAGCCCGGAATGTTGATTCCGTGGGGACCGAGGGTCGAGCCGACAGGGGGTCCGGGAGTAGCTTTACCTGCGGGAAGCTGTAACTTCACAACCGCGGTAATTTTCTTAGCCATAAAAATTCCTCCATACGTGGTAATTGCGCGGCGGCATGAAAAGATTTACCGACGCTCCCACATCTATTTACAAACTTTCAAAGAAAGTTTATAAAAACATTCTTCTTCCTCTCTCGGCACCTCTACGGCGTCGGGAGAAATTTTGGTAATTTGAATATAGTCCACTTCCACGTCCTGCTCTCTGCCGAACATGACGATAGAAACCTTTGCGCGCTGCGTTTCGTCGTTGAGCTCCAAAATAACGCCCACGAAGCCTTCCAAGGGACCGCTCTCTATGGATACGCGGTCGCCGACTTTGAAGTCTGCGTCCTCCACGTAATCTTCGAGGCGCATCTTGCGGATCTCTTCCTCTTTCATGGGAATGGGTCTTCCCTGAGGACCGCAGAAGCCCGTGACGCCGCGCGTGTTCGTTACGAGATACCAAAGCTGATTGGAATAAATCATTTTGATAAAGACGTAGCAAGGGAGAAGCTTGCGCTCCACGACCTTCTTTTTACCGTTCGCCTTTTCCTCGATCGTCTGCTCGGTGGGAATCTTAACGTCGGTGATCTGGTCTGCGAGATTATTGTTCTCGATGAGCCGCATAAGACTCTCTTTGACCATCGCCTCGTAACCCGAATAGGTGTGAAGAATATACCATTGCGGAGTTTCATTCTGCGCCATATTATTCTTCCTCCTAATTACAGCTCAGTCAAGAATTTGAGAAGCTCGGTAAAGCCGTAGTTCACGCCCGTAACAACCACGATGAACGCAAGAACGATACCCAAAACGATACCCGTCGCTTTGAGCGCCTTACCGAAGGTAGGCCACGTTACGCGTTTGAGCTCGCCGAAAGTTTCTTTCAGCTTTCTGCCCATGCGGACGAATACGTTGGGCTTTTTATTCTTGTCCTGCTTTTTGGACTTATCGGGCTTATTCGGTTTGGAGTTCTTTTCGAGCTCCTTGTCTTGATTTTTGGAATCTGCCTTAGACATTTGCGTCCTCCCGATTATTTGGACTCTTTGTGAACGGTGTGCTTTTTGCAGACGGGGCAGTACTTTTTCAATTCGAGACGATCGGGATCGTTACGTTTATTTTTGAAACTGTCGTAGTTGCGGTTTTTGCACTCCGTGCACTCGAACGTGACTTTCATTCTCGTCGATTTCGTAGCCATTGGTTCAAAACTCCATACAAAAAAATTAACACCCCTTTTCGGTGCGTAAGGTTAGTTTAACATATTCAAAGGGGCTTGTCAATGATTTTTACACCTTTTTAAGCGTATTTATAAAATTTTTATCACAACGGAAGAAACGCCCCGCAGGGCGTTTTTCTCCCTATTGAACGGGTTTTAAATGTTTGAGCGACAGATCGAGAATGGGCGCGCTGTGCGTGAGCGCTCCCGAAGAGATATAGTCCGCGCCGAGCGAGGCGTAAACCTTGATATTCTCTTCCGTGACGTTGCCCGAAATTTCCGTCTCCGCTTTTCCCTTTGCAAGCGCAAGCGCCTTTTTCAGCATTTCGGGGGACATATTGTCGAGCATGACGATATCCGCCTTTGCTTCGAGCGCTTCTTGTAACTGCTCCAACGTTTCCACTTCGATTTCGATTTTTCTTACGAAGGGCGCGTAAGCCCTTGCAGCCGCGACCGCCTGTTTTACGCCGCCCGCCGCACCGATATGGTTATCCTTTAACAGCACGCCGTCCGAAAGGTTGAAGCGGTGGTTGCCCGCGCCGCCCACTTGAACTGCGTACTTTTCGAACGCCCTCAAAAGCGGGGTCGTCTTGCGGGTATCGACGAGCTTCGTCTTACTTCCCGCAAGCAATTTGACCGCTCTTCTCGTATAGGTCGCAATTCCGCTCATACGCTGTAAAAAGTTAAGCGCGGTGCGTTCGCCCGAAAGGATCGCGCGCATATCGCCCGTGACTTCGGCAATCAGCTCCCCTTTTTGAACTTCTTCCCCTTCCTTTTTATAAAAGACCACTTTCGCCTCGAAATCGAGAAGCACGAAGGTGCGCGCGAACACGTTTAAGCCCGCCAAGACGCCGTCCGCCTTTGCGATCAGCTCGGCTTTTCCCTTAGCCCCCTCGGGAACGACGGCGTTTGCCGAAACGTCCTCCCACGGGATATCCTCGCGGAGCGCGTTTAAAATCGCTTCGTCGAAATGTAAAATTTGCGTTACTTCATTCGTCTTCACGGTCAATTTTTCTCCTTACCGCTTTTTTATCTTCTTCCTGCCGTTTTTTGTAATCGGCGTATAATTCTAAGTTGACGGACGGAAGTCCTTCCGTGCGGCCGCTCTTATTCTTTGCGATATCCTCCGCGGCGCGCTTTGCAAAGATGATCGCCTCTAACAGAGAATTGGAAGCAAGCCGGTTTTTGCCGTGCACGCCGTTGCAACAGGTCTCGCCCACGGCGTACAGATTCTTCATGCTCGTCCTGCCCTCCAAATCGCTCTTCACACCGCCCATAAAATAGTGCTGGGCGGGCACGACGGGCACGGGCTCGCGCAGAATATCGTAGCCCTCTTTTTTGCAGCGGCGCATGATCGAGGGAAAATGCCTGTTCAAGGTCTCCTCCCCGCCCTTCACGGTGGATAAATCGAGCCGCACGAACTCGCTTCCCTCTTCCTTCATTTTTTTGCGGATCGCCTCGGTGACGACGTCGCGCGGAAGCAACTCGTTCACGAACCGTTCGCCCCTGCCGTCTATGAGCTTTGCGCCCTCGCCGCGCACCGATTCCGAAATTAAAAACTTTCTGCCCCGCCCCTTCGAATATAAAGTCGTGGGGTGGAACTGCACGTAGTTGACGTGTTCCACTTTGACCCCGTGTCTTAACGCGACCGCAACGCCGTCTCCCGTGAGCGATCTGAAATTGGTGGAATGGCGGTAGAGTCCGCCGATCCCGCCCGTAGCAAGCACAACGGCGTTCGATTTAACGAGGAGAAGCTCCCCTGTCTGATTGATTCGAACGACCGCGCCCAAGCAGCGGTTCTCTTCCGTAATCAAATCAAGCATAGTGGCATGGGGAAGAATTTCAATGTTCTTACGCTTTTTCACTTCTTTGAGCATCTGCGACGCAATTTCCTTGCCCGTGCAGTCGGCGTGGTAGACGATGCGGGGAGGGGAATGCGCCCCCTCACGCGTATATAATAAGGTATTGGCGTTATCCCGCTCGAACCGTACGCCGAGAGCCGATAACGCGTTTATCGTATCGCGGGAATTTTCGATCATGCAGCGCACGGTCGCGGGATCGTTTTCGTAGTGCCCCGCCCGCATGGTATCCTCGAAATAGCCGTCGAAGTCCTCCGGATCGCGCAGTACGCATATCCCGCCCTGCGCCAGATAGGAATCGCTCTCTTTCAGCCCGCCCTTGGAAATCATGAGAATTCGTAAGCCCGTCGGCAGGTGCATGGCGCAGTTCATGCCCGCAACGCCCGCACCGACGATCAGAACGTCGTATTCAGTTTGAAATACGTTTTCCCGTATTTCCTTCCGTTCCATACGCTTCCCTCTTCTTCCTTAAAACGAAATGTGATTAAAATCTTTCCTCGAAGAACGGCGGTAAAAGACCGCTTTTTTGCCGATGACCGTTACGACCTCGGCGTGAAGAAGATCGGCAACGTTTTGTGCGATCGTATCCGCGTCCGCTTCGGCGCTGTCGAAAATCGTCACCTTGATAAGCTCCCGCGCTTCGAGCGCTTCGGAAAGGGAATTGATCAGATTCTCCGTGATCCCGCCCTTGCCGATCTGCATGACGGGCTGCATGGTCGAAGCTAACGACCGAAGATGACTTCTCTCTTTACTTGTAAACATATTTTTATTCCTTATTATGTCCTAACGATTAGAAGCGAGCAGTTCAAGGAGCGCGAGGAAAACCTGAGGGAGCTTACTAAGAGGTAAGTGACCGAAGGTTGCCACAGCGCGACAAAGAAATGCGACGCTTATTATCGTTAGGGAATGTATTCAAACTCCACTTCTCCCACGATAACCGTGTCGCCCTCTTTACAGCCCGCCTTTTCAAGCTCCTTGAACACGCCGCGCTGTTTGAGGGTGCGTTGGAAATACGCAAACGATTCGGGCTTGTCCAAAACGACGTTCCTGCAAAGCATATCGACGAGCCCGCCGATGAGAACGAACGCCTCGCCGTCTTTGACGATTTCGTACGAGGTCGAATCTTCCTCTTCGTATACGAATTCGTCGGCGGGAATGCGCTCCGCAGGCGGGAGCGTTTGCAACAGTTCGAAAACCGCCTTTACAAGCTCCTCCGTCCCCTCGCCGTTCACAGCGGCTATGGGGAAGATCTGATATTTTTTGCCGTACTTCTTTTTGAAGCGTTTTAAATTGTCTTCCGCGCCGAAGCAGTCTATTTTGTTGCAGGCGACGATCACGGGAAGAGAGCCCAGCTTTTCGGAATACGCGCTCAGTTCTCCGCTGATTTTTTCGAAGTCCTCCAAGGGATCGCGCCCCTCCATACCCGAAATATCGAGAACGTGCACGATCGCGCGCGTGCGCTCGATATGCCTTAAAAAGTCGTGTCCCAAGCCCGCGCCGTCCGAAGCGCCCTCGATGAGCCCCGGAATATCCGCCGCCACGAAGGAATTATCGTAATAGCGCACCACGCCGAGATTGGGCGACAGGGTCGTGAAATGGTAGTTTGCGATTTTCGGGCGCGCCGCGGAGATTTTGGAAAGCAGGGTGCTCTTTCCCACGTTGGGAAAGCCGACGAGCCCAACGTCCGCAATGACTTTGAGTTCCAAAACGAGGGTGTGCGGCTTGGTCTTTTGTCCCTGCTGCGCGAAGTCGGGAGCGTGGCGGGTCGCCGTCGTAAAACGAACGTTCCCCTTTCCCCCTCTTCCGCCCTCTAAAAGGCAGATTTTATCTCCGTCCTCGTATGCGTCGAAGAGCACTTTTCCGCTTTCGAAGTCCTTCACGAGCGTGCCGAGGGGTACGGAGATGACAATATCCTCTCCGCTCTTTCCGCTGCAAAGATTGCTCCCGCCGCGTTCGCCGTTGCCCGCGTAGTATTTGGACCGGAAGCGGAATTCGATTAAATCGTTTTTATCCTTGTCGCCGACGAAATAGATATCGCCGCCCTTGCCTCCGTCACCGCCGTCCGGTCCGCAGGCGGGCTTGCCCTTGTACGCCTTGAACGAATTCATACCGTCTCCGCCGTTGCCCGACTTGACGAAAATTTTAACTTTATCGGTAAATCCCTTTACGTCCATAGCGAAAAGTATAGCAGAAATATAAAAAAATGGCAAGAAATTTTATATTTACGCCCAAAATTCAAAAGCAATCTTTTGAAAAGAGTTTATTATTTCATAAAAGTGTGGTATATTATGGATATGGAATACTCATATTTTCTTTTTCTGTTGCTGCTCGTGCCCTGTATGATTCTTTCGGCATACGCAAGCGCAAAGGTAAGCTCCACCTACTCCAAGTACGATAAGATTCCCTGTGCCTCGCGCATGACGGGCTACGACACCGCGACCGCACTCCTGCGCAACCGCGGCGTAAACGATATCTCCGTCGGCGTCGTGCGGGGAACGCTGACCGACCACTACGACCCGACGAAGTCGATCGTGAATCTTTCGCAGAGCACCTTCGGAAGTGCTTCCGTCGGCGCGTGCGCCGTCGCGGGACACGAAATCGGTCACGTGATGCAAAAGAAGCAGGGCTATTTCCCCTATAAGCTGAGAAAGATACTCGTACCCATTACGAATATCGGCTCCCGCCTTGCAATGCCCGTCATTATCGTGGGGATTCTCTTGGACCTGCTCCTGTTTGCGGCAAAGGAGCAACCGTACGGGCAGTGGATTCTGTATATCGGAATCGGGCTCTACGGACTCTCAACGCTGTTCGCGCTCGTCACCCTGCCCGTGGAATTCAACGCCTCGCGCAGAGCAAAGAAAATGCTCGTCGAGGACGGCATCCTTTCCGCCGAAGAAGTGAAGGGCGCCAAAAAGGTTTTAAGCGCCGCCGCGCTCACGTACGTTGCCTCGCTCTTGACCTCGCTCGTATACTTTATCCGAATCTTTATTATGCTCTTCGTCCTCTTAGGAAACAGACGGAAATAAATAAGAAAAACCAAACCCCTTCCGCTTGGCGGGAGGGGTTTTTATCGTTATAAAATATCGTTTTGATAGAGCGGGAATTTTACCGTTAATTCGTGAACGGCCTTTGCGACCTTCTCCACCGCTTTTTCTCTCTTTTGAATGATTTCCGTAATCAAGTCCGCAATCAGCTCTGCCTCCCCTTCCTTCATGCCGCGGGAGGTCATCGCAGGCGTTCCGATTCTAAGTCCGCTCGTAATAAAGGGCGAGGCGGTCTCGAAGGGTACGGAATTCTTGTTCGCCGTAATATGCGCTCTGTCCAGAAGCGCTTCTAATTCTTTTCCCGTAAGATCGGTGCCGCGTAAATCGACAAGCATTAAATGGTTATCCGTGCCGCCCGATACGAGTTTTACGCCGTTCTTTTTAAACCGCTTTGCCATTGCCGCCGCGTTTGTTATAATCTGCTTTTGATATTCCTTGAATGCGGGCGAGAGCGCCTCTTTGAACGCTACCGCCTTTGCCGCAATGACGTGCATTAAAGGTCCGCCCTGCGAGCCGGGGAACACCGCCTTGTCGATCGCCTTTGCATACTGCTCCTTGCACATGATAACGCCGCCGCGGGGTCCGCGCAGGGTCTTGTGCGTGGTCGTCGTGACGAAGTCCGCGTAGGGCACGGGCGAAGGGTGCAAGCCCGCCGCGACGAGTCCCGCGATATGGGCGATATCCACGAACATATACGCGCCCACTTTATCGCAGATTTTCCTGATTCTTTGAAAGTCGATCACTCTCGGATACGCGCTCGCGCCGGATACGATCATCTTGGGCTTGCATTCGAGGGCGATCCTCTCCATTTCGTCGTAGTCGATCGTCTCCGTCGTTTTGTTCACGCCGTAGGGAACGATATTGAAATAGGTGCCCGAAAAGTTGACGGGCGAGCCGTGCGTCAAATGTCCGCCGTGCGCAAGGTTCATGCCCATGACGGTATCGCCCGGTTTCAATACGGAAAAGTAAACTGCAAAGTTTGCCTGCGCTCCGCTGTGCGGCTGCACGTTGCAGTGCTCGCACCCGAATAATTCCTTTAATCTCTCGCGTGCAAGATTTTCCACCTCGTCCACGAATTCGCACCCGCCGTAATAGCGCTTAGAAGGATACCCTTCCGCATACTTATTCGTAAGGTGGCTGCCCATTGCCGCCATGACTGCGGGCGAGACGATATTCTCGCTTGCAATGAGCTCGATATTCTCCCGCTGACGGGAGAGCTCTTTTTCCATTGCCCCCGCGATTTCGGGATCGGTATTTCTGATACAGGATAAATCAATCATAATGCACCTCTTTGTTTATTATATCATTTATCTTGCGAAATGGCAAGATTCGGGCAATAAAAAAAACGGCTGAGCCGTTTTTTCTTTTTTAAATGACCGTGCTTAAAAAATCTTTCATTTCCTCTTCGGGCATGAAGCCTACGGTCTGCGCCGTCATCTTGCCCCCTTCGAATACCGCTACGAAGGGAATGGACATTACGTTATAGCGCGCGGCAAGTTCCTCGTTCTCGTCTACGTTTACTTTAATAAACTCTGCGTTTGAAAAACTCTTCGAAACCTCTTCCATGACGGGCGCGAGCATTCTGCAAGGTCCGCACCAGCTCGCCCAAAAATCGCACACGAGGGTCTTGCCCGAATTTAAGAGTTCATCAAATTCTACTTGATCGACTTCTTTTACCATAATTATCTCCTACTTAATAAGTATTGTGCAAGTTCTTCGAATTTAACCTTTTCGGAAGAGGAATTCTTCATATCCTTGACTTCCGCCGCACCTTCGTTGAGCTCCGCTTCGCCCAACACCGCAACGAAGCGCGCGCCCGCCTTATCCGCATATTTGAATTGCGCTTTGACCGAACGGGTCATAAGGTCAGTCTCCGCCGAAACGCCCGCCTTTCTTAGTTCCCCTGCAAGCGCGAACGCCTTTTCGCGGGATCCCTCGTCCATGCCCAGGAGATAGCAGTCCGCCGTCTTCTCGTTTTCAAAGGGTGCATTCTCTGCTTCCATCACCATGAGAAGGCGCTCCATGCCCGCCGCAAAGCCGACTGCGGGAACGTCCTTTCCACCGATATCGGAAAGCAGCGTATCGTATCTGCCCCCGCCGAGCACCGTGCCCTGCGCGCCCGCCGCGCTCGTTACGAACTCGAACACCGTTCTGCTGTAATAGTCGAGCCCGCGCACGATCGCGGGATCGATTTCGTATTCCACTTTGGAAGCCGTCAAAAGCGACTTCACCGTTTCAAAGTGGTCTTTGCAATCGTCGCAGAGATAGTCAAGCATTTTGGGCGCGTTCGAAGTAAAGCGCTTGCACCCCTCTTCCTTGCAGTCGAGAATGCGCATAGGGTTCTTTTCGAAGCGCACCTTGCAGTCCGCGCACATTACGTTTAAATGAGGTGCAAAGTAATTTTTAAGCGCCTCGTGATACTTCGCTCGGCAGGTCTTGCAGCCGATCGAATTGATTTTGAGAGCCACCTTTTTCAGTCCGAGATTCTTCAAGAATGCGTCCGCAAGAGAGATAACTTCCGCGTCGGCATACGCCCCTTCCGCGCCGTAGAGTTCCGCGCCGAATTGGTGAAACTCTCTAAGTCTTCCCGCCTGCGGTCTCTCGTAGCGGAATGCGGAAATCAAATAATACGCCTTAAAGGGCATTGCGCCGCCCGCAAGTCCGTTTTCGAGAAAGGCGCGCGCGACCCCCGCCGTGCCCTCGGGACGGAGCGTAATAGAGCGGTTGCCCTTATCGAGAAAGGTATACATTTCCTTATTGACGATATCGCTCGTATCGCCCACGCCGCGGGAAAAGAGCTCGGTGTATTCGAACACGGGCGTGCGTATCTCTTTGAAGGCGTACGCCGCCGCCGTCTCCTTTGCGACCCTTTCGATATATTGCCATTTATACGCTTCCTCGGGAAGCATATCCTTCGTACCCTTGGGACGAACCAACATAATCACTCCTGTTAAAGTACGTACTTTTTGAGATCTCTATCCTTCGTCATTTTGCTAAGGTGCTCCTCAACGTATGCGCGATTGATTTCGACGGGGATCATCACGTCGATTCCCTCGCCGCCCGCGTTAAAGGAGACGTCCTCCAAAAGACGCTCCATGACGGTGTGCAGTCTGCGTGCGCCGATGTCCTCGCTGGTAAGATTGATATCCTCGGAAATCTCCGCAATCGCTTCGATTGCGTCGGGCGTGAATTTGAGATCGATATGATCGACGCCCAAAAGCACCGCGTATTGGCTCGTAAGCGAATGCTCGGTATTCGTCAAAATGTTTACGAAGTCCTCTTTCGTCAGGCTCGAAAGCTCCACCGAAACGGGGAATCTGCCCTGCAATTCGGGAATCAAGTCCTCGACCCTTGCAACGTGGAAGGCGCCCGCCGCGATAAAGAGCATATAGTCCGTCTTAACGGGTCCGTACTTCGTCATGACCGTGCTGCCTTCTACGATAGGAAGAATATCCCTCTGCACGCCCTCGCGCGAAACGTCCGCGCCCGAAGTGTTGTTCTTGCCCGCGATCTTGTCGATTTCGTCGATAAAGATAATGCCGTCGTTCTCGGCACGGCGCAGAGCCTCTTCCTTGACCGCGTCGTCGTCGATGAGCTTTTCCGCCTCTTCCGCCACGAACATTTTCATGGTGTCCTTGACGGCAAGCTTTCTCTTCTTTTTTTGTTGGGGAATGAGCCCGCCGAAAATCGAGCCGAGGTTGATTGCCGCGCCCCCGGGAATGAGTTCCATGTTCTGCGGCTCGTCCTTGACTTCCGCTTCGACGACGAGGTTATCGAACTTGCCCTTGCGCAAAGATTCCAAAAGGTTATTTTCGAACACCTCGCGCGGGGTCTCGCCACGTTCGTTCTTTTTGAGCTCGGCAATGAGCTTGACCATTTTCTTTTCGGCAATCTCCGTCGCCTTTTTGGAGACCTCCGCCGTCTTTTCGTCTTTCACAAGGCGGAACGCGCACTCCACCAAATCGCGCACCATGCCCTCTACGTCCTTGCCGACGTAGCCGACCTCGGTGTACTTCGTCGCTTCGACCTTGATAAAGGGCGCCTTCACGAGCTTTGCAAGACGACGCGCGATCTCCGTTTTACCCACACCCGTGGGACCCTTCATAATAATGTTTTTGGGCGTGATCTCGTCGCGCAGTTCCTGCGAAAGCTGCGCTCTGCGGTAGCGGTTTCGAAGTGCAATCGCAACCGCCTTTTTTGCCTCTTCCTGCCCAATCACATAATCATCTAGGAAATTTTTAATCTCAATGGGCTTTAAGAGGTTGATGTCAAGTTCCTCTTCTTCCAGTTCATCCTCAT
>JAAUYT010000013.1 GCA_014804975.1 Clostridia bacterium | reverse complement strand
CGGCTGTTGTGGAGGAGAAAACTGCAACCTGTACGGTTACGGTGACGCTTCCCGCAGATTCAATCAGTTTAAGTGAAAAGAAACTATTACTTTTAGCGGGTAACGAGGAAACGCTCACCTATTCTATACGCCCCGAAAATAGCACGTCCAAGGTCGTTTGGTCGGTTGAGCCGGAAGGCATTGCATCGGTAAACGATGGAACGGTAACAGCACTCGCGCAAGGTGAAGCCGTCGTTAGGGCAACGGTTGACGGTCACAGTAGTTCCTGTTGGGTCAGAGTAACCGAGGACGGATTTAACTATCAACTGAGCGAAGACGGTCAAAGTTACAGTGTGGAACAGAACTATCACTCTATGGTTGATTTGACGGAAGCAGAGATCGCTTCCGAGTATAACGGAAAACCCGTTACGACTATCGGGAGATGGGCGCTTAGCGGATTGGACGACACACTTCAAAAATTAAAAATTCCCGCAAGCGTAACAGCAATCGATCTGAATTCCATAGATTATTGCCGTATGCTTGAAAGCATCGAGGTTGACGAAAATAACCCCGAATATGCCACCGTAGGCGGCATTTTATACAACAAAGCGGTAACGGAGAGCATATATACTCCTCGCGGAATAACGGGCGTTGTAACCATACCCGAATCTATGACGAAAATCAGCGATTATATGTTTAACAACTGCGCGAAGATTACGGGCGTTAAAATGCACGACGGCGTTACGGCTATCGGCAAGGGGGCGTTTGGTAATTGTACGGGATTACATAGCATTACTATCCCCCAAAATGTAACCGAAATCGGCGAACGCGCATTTAGCGGTTGTACGAAGCTTTGGGAAATTTACAATCTGTCGGGTTTGAAAATCGAGCTAGGCGGCGACGCCTGGACTGCTACGCACGGTCAAATCGGTCTTTATGCATTAAATATCCTTTATTCGAAAAACGATCCGAGCGGTATCCACAAGACCGACGACGGTTTTACGTTCTATACGGCGCGCGATGAAGTTTATCTTGTTGACTACACGGGAGACGAGACAGAACTTGTATTGCCGCAAAATTATAACGACAGTGCTTATAAAATTCATAACTACACTTTTTACGATTGTGATTTTCTTACAAGTGTTACAATCCCGAACGGCGTAACGAGTATCGGGTATTATGCGTTCTTTGGTTGCCGCGGACTTACAAACATTAAATTCGAGGGGACAAAAGAAGAGTGGAAGGCGATTGAAAAAGATTCCTATTGGAATTCCAGTACAGACGATTTCACCATACAATGCACTGACGGAAAGTTGGATAAAAACGGAAAAGAAATTGCTTGAAATTTTAAGTAAAACGCGTTATAATCGGGAGTATGAACGAAAAGGAAATACTTAAAGAGTTAGAAAGGTTATACCCCGACGCGAAGCCCGCGCTTCACTTTAAATCGCCGTATGAACTGCTTGTTGCGGTCATTCTCTCCGCGCAGTGCACGGACGAGCGCGTGAACAAGGTGACGGAAGTGCTGTTTCAAAAATACAACACGCCCGAAAAAATGCTGACGCTTACCCAAGAGGAACTTGAAAAATATATCTTCTCGTGCGGGTTCTATCATAACAAGGCGGCGCACATTTTATCCGCTTCGCGCGATATCATCGAAAAATTCGGCGGTGAAGTTCCGTCCGATTTTAACGATTTAAAAACGCTTGCGGGCGTGGGACAGAAGACGGCAAACGTCGTCTATGCGGTGGCGTTCGGAGGTGACGCGATTGCAGTCGATACGCACGTATTCCGCGTTTCCCGCCGTTTGGGGCTTGCTTCCGCGAATACTCCCGAAAAGGTGGAAGAGGACTTAAAAAAAGTCATTCCGCGCGAAGAGTGGTCTAAGGCGCATCATTATTTGATATGGCACGGGCGCAGGGTGTGTCATTCACAAAGACCCGATTGCGATAATTGCACCTTAAAGAACCTATGCAAACACAAAAAGGAAAGCGTATAAAAATTACCTCCTCTGTCGATAAAAAGACGGAGGAGGTTTTTTTATGAATAATCTGACGGCGAAAGATTTAGACGTGCTTTCGCAGATTTTAACGGGGGAAGAGATCGCCTGCAAAAAGGCAAGAGTTTACGCGCGCACTTTAACGGACGTGGCGCTCGCTTCGGAAATGGAGCGGATCGCCGCCGCGCACGCAGAGAGGTTTACGGCGTTATATTCGCTGATAGGAGGGAAAAAGTAATATGAAGCTTTCTAAAAAGGATACCACGCTCAACGAAAAGGACGCGCTTCAAGATATGTTAGAGGCTGAAAAGCTTTTAATGTCGTACTATTCGGCGGCGGTCATAGAGGGGAGCTGCAAGTCCTTCCGCAAAGAGATTCTCAAAAACTATTCTTCGAGTGCGGACACGCAATTTACGGTGTTCGAACAGATGCTTGCGCGCGGCTACTACGACGTGAAGCCTGCGGAAAAGCCCATGATCGATGAAAAGACGAAAATCTTTTCAAAGGTATTAAAAGAAGTAAAAAGCGGTTAAATGAATGCGCGGGCATACGTATGCCCGCGCATTTACTTTAAGATTCGTTGCTTGTTGTAATATCGTCGTCGTCCCGTGTTTGGGAGCTCGGATAGATCATGGAATAGTGCGGATTATGCGGAAAGCGCAGATTGTCCGCACTTTTTGCGTTGGTTTTCTTGTTGTTTTTCTTTGCTTTTTTCATACTTTCAGTTTGTGACGGTATGCTCTAAATTATACGGCTTTTTGTTAAAGAATATTTTCGATTGCGGGGCGGTAGGTATCGGGAAGACAGCTACTCATGTGCAGAACGACTTCGAGCTTTGCCGCTGCGAGCGAATATTCCTTTTCACCGATCAGACGCACCGCTTCCGCCAAGTGTTCGTCTATACGGCTGATATCGTTGTGCGGGATCCAAACGTAAAGGCGTTCCTTGCGCTTCTCCCACGAAGACTGCACTGCCTTTGCGTCCTCGATATTTGCCTCTTCCGCCTCCGTTTTCACGGCAAGCGTTTGCACTTCTTTCTCGAACGAGGAAAACTGTTTATCTACGTAGAACCATTCGAAAAGCCCCGCGCCTATGAGTAGAGCAATCGAAACGAGAATTGCAGAAAGGGACTTTACCATACTTTTCCCTCCGGATATTCCACGTTGAAGGTGGAAAATTTACGCTTTTTCACTTGCAGATAAATTTTGCCCGTTCCGTCCGCCGTTAAGACGAGCACCTCTTTCGGACTCTTGATTTTCTGCTCCTTTAAAATACCGTCGAAAAAGGACTTTTCAAGCCCCGTGATTTCAAGGTTCTTTTTATCGTATTTTCCGTTGTCGATGATGACGAGGGGCAGGGAAGTCTGCGTTTGTTCGTAGTCCTGTTTGGGAAGGGCGGAAAAAGTGCCGTTCGCTTCGTACAATGCGTAGTCGACCGCGTCGAGCGAGAAATAGCCCGCCGTGCGGAGGGACTCGATCAAATCGGATACGTCGAGGTTGTTGCGTTTTAACTGATAGTCGTCGATTCCGTTTTTATTCACCACGACGCTCGGCTTTCCGCTGATAAACGATTTAAGCGGTTTTAACTTCAAGTCCAAAAGGGTCATGATTTCGTGCAGGACGAAAATGGTCACAACGGAAATGATTCCGTATAAAAGGGGAATGGAGACGTCCGCCATGGGAATACAGGCAAGCTCCGCAATTAAAAGAGTGATGACGAGCTCGAAGGGCTGCATTTCTCCGATCTGCCGTTTGCCCATGAGCCGCATGATAATCAAAAGAACGATAAATATGATTGCCGTCCGAATCGTTACAAGTACCATAAAAAAAGTATTTTTATTTTTTCAGAAAAGTATGTATTTTGTTTGCGTTTCTTTTTAGAATACGCTATAATCAAAGCGTAGAGTAGCCAAGGCGCGTTAAGTGTTGCGGAACGGGACGTTGTCCGCAAACGAAAGGAACTTTCCTGCGGTGCTAAGGCGCGTCCGCTCACACGCGCAAATATATACTGCGCACTTTTCAAGCGGACCTCTCTTACGGGAGGTTTTTTATTATGTCTCAAACGCAAACGGAAGAAAAAACGCAGGCTTCCGCATGGAAGAGGTTTCTCTTTTCGGATATGCTCGCCGATAAGTCGGCGGCTAAGAAAATCGCCTATATCGCCGTGCTTGCCGCGCTATGCATCGTGACGAACACCTTCGAGATCAAATTTGCGACCGTGCAGTTCTCCTTTACGATCGTCTCGTCCGTACTTGCGGGAATGATGATAGGACCGCTTTTCGGGGCGGCGGCGGTGTTTTTGGGCGACGGGATCGGATATCTAATGAACAGCATGGGCTATCCGTATTATTGGTGGGTCGCGCTCTCCTGCGCGATGATGGCGGTCATTGCGGGGCTCATTATGCATATCCCCATGCGCTTTAAGGGCAGTATTTACGTGAAGCTCGTGCTTATCTGCGTTTCTACGCTCTTCATCTGTTCAGTGATAATCAACAGTACGGGTATGTATTATATCGGCTTAAAGATTTATATGCCCAAAAACGTTTTGGCGGCGTTCGAAGAGCGCTTCGGCGGAAGACAGACCTTTGGTATTTATCTTTTGATCCGATTCTTTATTTTGGGGCAGATTTGGAACAGCGTTGTGAACTACGCGCTTCTCTTTGCGATCGTCCCCGTGTTGAAAGCGATAAAACCTTTGAAGCTTCGGCTCGAATAACGTCGAATGTTCCTCGCAAGATTTCATAAAAAAATTATACAAGTCAACCCTACGCGGTTGACTTTTCTTTTTGTTGAGTGATATAATATAGTCAGATTATAATAAGGGGACGGCTATGGCGTTATCTCTACTTGCGAAAAATCCGCTCTTCGGAATTGCTCCCGACGGGCGCGGAATTTATATCTTCGGGCTGGAAATTTATTATTACGCCCTCTGTATCGTGGCGGGAATGCTCGTTGCGGCAACGCTCTCCGCGCTTTTGATGAAGCGGCGCAATATGTCGCCCGACTTTATCTATTTACTGTTTGTCGTGTGCATTCCCACTGCAATCGTGGGCGCCCGCCTTTTTTCCTGTCTTACCGATCCGAGTTTGGGAATTAAGCGTTTCTTCGATTTCCGCAACGGCGGTATGTCTATTACGGGCGGCGTTATCGGCGGCGTGGGCGCGGGGCTCGCGGTGTGCCTTATTAAGAAGGTCAATTTCCTGCGTGCGGCGGACTGCGTCGTTATCAATATACTCATAGCGCAGGCAATCGGTAGATGGGGAAACTTCTTCAATGCGGAAGTGTACGGCGGCGTTGTAACGAATCCCTCGCAGCAGTGGTTTCCGTTTGCCGTACCTATTGTGGAAGGGCTTTCGGGCACGCAGGCGTTCGGCAACCCCAACGCTACTTGGCACTACGCCTTTTTCTTCTATGAAATGCTGTGGAATATGATCGGTTGGGCGCTTCTGTTTACCTTTATGTGGTTCCGCAAAAAGAAGCCGAACGGACTTGCAACCTGTCTGTACTTCGTTTGGTACGGTGCGGTGCGTATGGTCATGGAACCCCTCAGAGACCCCGAATTTATTCTCAATAAAGGCGGTGTGCCCTGGTCGCTCGTGTTCGCCGTTTTAATGGTGGGCTTGGGCATTGCGGTGTGCATGACGCTTATGATTTTGAACTTCTTGAAAGAGGGGAGCTTCGTCGGGAGCAAGAACGGCGACCCCTGCGGTATTACCAACTATCTGACGCCCTATAAAAAGGACGTGCCTTATTTCAGCAAAATCAATATGTTCGGAAGTAACTATCCGCCCCGCCCGCCCAAAGAAGAGCGCAAGAAAAAGAAAGCGGAAAAGATAGAAGGACCGAGCGAAGAATCAACCGATACACCGCCCGATAAAGATAACGACGACGATAACGGGAACAAGGAATGAGGAATTTTTCACTTTTAACCGACCTGTACGAACTGACGATGGGGCAGGGGTATTTCGATAAAGGGATCCACGAGCGCGAAGCGGCGTTCGATCTCTTTTTCCGTCCGAACGAGCTGATCTCTTATTCGGTCGCGGCGGGCATGGAGGAGGCGGCGCAGTATTTGGAAAGCCTGCGCTTCGACAAAGAGGATATCGCCTATCTCTCCTCGCTGAATCTCTTCTCCGAAGGGTTCTTGGAATATCTGAAAAATTTCAAATTTACGGGCACGGTCAAGGCGGTGCGCGAAGGGGAGATCGTGTTCCCAAACGAGCCCATTTTAACGGTGCGCGCGCCTCTCTTCGAGGCGCAGATCGTCGAAACCGCCCTTCTCAATTTTATCAATCACGAAACGCTGATCGCTTCGAAGGCTTCGAAAATCGTGCGCGAGGCAAAGGGAGACCCCGTTATGGAATTCGGGCTTCGGCGGGCGCAGGGCGCGGACGCGGGCGTATTCGGTGCGCGCGCGGCGCTCATTGCCGGCTGCGCTTCCACCTCGAACGTGTACGCGGGAAAATTGTTTTCCCTTCCCGTATCGGGCACGATGGCGCACAGCTGGGTCATGAACTTTGCGAGCGAGAAAGAGGCGTTTGAAGCGTACGCCCAAACTTATCCCGACGACTGCGTGCTTCTCGTCGATACCTACGATACCCTTTTAAGCGGCGTTCCGAACGCGATCGAAGTGTTCCGAAAGCTCAGAGAAAAGGGGCACGAGCCCAAGGGAATCAGAATCGATTCGGGCGATCTTGCCTATCTTTCGAAAGAGGCAAGAAAGCTACTCGATAAAGCGGGCTTTGAACAAGTGAAAATCTGCGCTTCGGGCGATTTGGACGAATATACCATTCGCTCCCTCAAAGAGCAGGGCGCAAAGATAAACAGCTGGGGCGTCGGGACGAAGCTCATCACGAGCGCGCAGCTTCCCTCCTTAGGCGGCGTGTACAAGCTCTGCGCCGTGTTCGAAAATGGCGAAGAAATTCCAAAGCTCAAACTTTCGAATACCGAGGTCAAGACGACGAACCCCGCCTACAAAGAGGCGTACAGAATTTACGATAAAGAGACGGGCTATGCGCTCTTCGATTACCTTGCCCGCGCGGAAGAGAAGGTCGACGAAAACGCGACGATCACCCTTTCGGAAGGCAGAAAGAAATACGAAGGGAACTTCCGTTTGAAACGGTTGTTAGAGCCTCTGTTCATAGAGGGCAGGCGCGTGAAGCCGAGCTATACCGTTGAGGAAAGCCGAAAGTACTGTAAGGAAGAGCTTTCCCGCTTTCGGGAAGAGTACAAGCGGCTCGATATGCCGCATATCTATAAGGTAAATCTTTCGCCTGCGCTCTCGGCGTTAAAGAAAGAGCTGATCGAAAAGATCGAAGAGGAAAACGGCAGTGTTTAAGCGTTATAAAGAGAAGGAAGTAAAAGCCCTTATACGCAAACTCAGAGAAGAATACGACGACGTCGTTCGAATGATCAGAGGCGCATACGACGAGCTCAAAGAAGAGAACAGGAATCTCCGCGCCCGCCTTGCCGAACTCGAAAAGGAGCGGGAGGGCGTCGTGGACGCGCTCGTCGACGCGGAAAAAGCGGGCGAAGAAATCAAAAAGACGGTCGAGGCGGAGGCGGAAAACAAGTCGCGGGAGCTTGCGCTCCTTTCCGAGCAGTGCCGCACGCTTTTAGCAAGGCTGAATGCAAAGTATCCCGACGAGGCGGAGGTCAAGGACTTTAACGCCTTCTGTGACGCGCTCTTTGAAAGACTGCAAATGAAGTACGAGAGCGACAGCGGCTTTAATATGGACGACGTGCTCATGCCCAAAGAGCCGCTCGATCTTGAAAAGCTGTGCCGTGAGCTCGGACTGATGGGTGATAAATCATGAAAAAAAACAAGTACCGTTTGACGGACAAGCAGAAGCTGTTCGCCGTGATCTCGGGGATCGTGTTCCTTATTCTTCTCTTCGTCGACCAAATCACGAAGGCGGCGGCGGAAGCAAGCCAAGTCAATCAAGACAAATTCTTCCTCGGGATCATTAAGCTGACCTATGCCGAAAACCCCGGAATGGCGTTCAGCCTTTTTTCGCAGAACTATACGGCAATGGTCGTTATCACGGTTCTTACGGTGTTTATGATCATCGGAATCGCGGCGCTCTTTTTTACGCTTTTCAGAAAGAATGCGCCTGCGCAGATGTGTCTTGCAATCATTGAGGCGGGTGCGGTCGGAAACCTCGTCGACAGGCTCTATTTCGGGCACGTGCGCGACTTTCTCGATATTTCGCCCCTGCACTTCGGCGTATGCAATCCCGCCGATTTCTACATAACGCTCGGCGCGGTCGCGTTGGTATTTATCATTCTCTTTATCGGTTCTTCGAGTATGTTCCCGCTCAAAAAGAGCTGGCGGGAAGAGGCGAAGCGGCTCGAAGCGGAAAAGGAAACGAAAAAGAAAGACCGTCATGACTGAAAAACTGTTCACGCTTGAAAACGCCTGTTCCCGCGTCGATATCTGTGTCAGCGAAGAGACGGGGCTCACCCGCTCGGCAGTGAAAAAGCTTGCTCAGAGGGGGCTTCTCTTCGTCAACGGAAAGGGCGTAAAGGCGGGGCAGAGCGCAAAGGCAGGCGATACCGTAAAAGTCATTTTGCCCGACCCTGAGCCCATCGAGGCGGAGCCCGAGGATATTCCCCTTAAAATCGTTTACGAGGACGGGGATTTTGCAATCGTCGACAAGCCGCAGGGCATGACCGTGCACGCGGGCGCGGGCAATACGCGGGGCACCCTCGTCAACGCGCTTCTCTTTAATCTGGAATCGCTCAGCTCCATTAACGGCAAGATTCGCCCCGGCATCGTGCACCGCTTGGATAAGGATACTTCGGGACTTCTCGTTGTTGCCAAGAACGACGCGGCGCACTTGTCGCTTTCCAAGCAGATCGCGGAAAAAAGCTGTAAACGCGAGTATCTGGCGCTTTTAGAGGGCGTGCTCAAAGAGGATAGCGGGCGCGTCGTAACGCAGATTGGAAGGGATATGAAGGACCGTTTGAAAATGGCGGTTCTTCCCGCGGGCAAAGGGCGGCGCGCGGAGACGGAGTGGTTCGTAGAAGAGCGCTTCAAAAATCATACGCTCGTTCGGTTCAACTTAAAGACGGGGCGCACGCACCAGATAAGAGTGCACGCAAAGTATCTTTCGCACCCCGTGGTGGGCGATAAATTGTACGGCTATCAAAAGCAGCGGTTTCATTTGGAAGGACAGCTCCTTCACGCTTTCAGGCTTACGCTTACGCACCCCTCGACGGGGGAAGTGATGAGCTTTTCGTCGCCGCTTCCCGATTATTTTGAAAAGGTTCTTTCAACGCTCAGAAAGGAGGAAAAATTATGATCGTACTCGACCGTGAAGAAATGCGTCGCACCGTGATGCGCCTTTCGATGGAGATCATTGAGAGGAACAAGGGGACGGACGACCTCGTTTTGATCGGGATCCGTCCGCGCGGCGTGATCCTTGCCAAAAAGATGCGGCGGGAAATCGAGCGTATCGAGGGGGTAACGCTCCCGCTCGGCGTGCTCGACATTGCCCGTCACCGCGACGATCTTTCCGAGCACGAGCGCGAAGCGCAGTTCGCGGGCAGCGAAATCGACTTCTCCCTTGACGGAAAGAACGTTGCGCTCATCGACGATATCATGTATACGGGCAGAACGGTGCGGGCGGCTGTTTCGGCGCTTCTCGAACTTGGAACGCCCCAATCCGTGCGGCTTTATACGCTTATAGACCGCGGGCACAGGGAGCTTCCCTTCCGCCCCGACAGTGCGGGTAAGACCATTCCTACCTCTTCGGAAGAGATCGTAAAGGTGCATTTTAAAGAGACGGACGGCG
>JAAUYT010000012.1 GCA_014804975.1 Clostridia bacterium | reverse complement strand
TTTTGGAGATTGTCGTCGATTTTTTTATCAATAATAGATTGTTCAACTAGTGCTATTACACGATTGCCGGCAAGTATAATCTCATTGTCAATTTCATTGTAAGTTTTTAATGCGATATTAAGCTGTTCAAAAGCCAAATAAAGAGATTTTAAATCTATATCCTGCTTACCGCTTTTCAAAGACAGCGCAATACTTCTCGCCTCCGCAATAAATTTCGCAGCATTGTCTCTGTTGCTACGCATAAAATCAAGACGGCTATTGGTAATAATTTCATTATAGTTTTTCTGTTTGTTGGTAAAAAGCGTCACTAATACGTTAATAACCAAAGTCAAAGCAGTAATACATATAGTAACTATTTGCAAAATATATACAGTTTCCATTATTTTATCCTCATCACAATAGAATACCTTAAGTATATCATACCGTATAGAAAAATACAAGGCGAAGCCATATCAACTTAATGAATTATTAGTAAACGGCTTTTGCCATATTTGCAAAGCCTCAACTAAAAATAAAAGCACTCATTTGAGTGCTTTTATTTGGTGAAACATTTATAATTCAAAATTAATACTATAGCATAAATGTTGATTCGAATTGACTGCAATCGTTTGCGACAATTCCTATAATGAACGATTTGTCGTCATTTAATACAACCTTATAACGAGTGCCTATTTTCAAATCGTTACCGATCTTGAATTTGGCATTTGTTTCGATAATAGTAAATTCTTTGACGTCATTTTTGGTTATCTTGACTTCGTCTTTACCCAAAACATTTAACCCCATGCCACGTGTGTTGTCTTCAAAAGTTCGTAAGGTCACAGCGTATCCAAAATAATCACCGCCTAAAACACTACCACTTCTCATAGATTGCTTAAAAATGTTGCTTAAAAAACTCTTAAAACCCATAAAAAAACTCCTTTGTGTGTAATATGTAACATATTGTTACATAAGTATTGTAACATTGTGTTACACTAATGTCAAGTGGTTTTATATGAAATTATGCGGATTGATTGAAATAAGGAAAAAGAAAGGATATTCACAACTAAAGGTTGCAATGGACTTATCGATAAGCAGAGAGGCCCTATCTTATTATGAAAATGGTAAGAGGAGTCCTGACATTGAAATGCTTTGTCGTTTATCTAATTATTTCAATGAGTCAATAGATTATTTAATCACAGGTAAAGAATTTCACAAAAAGTAGCTAATGAAATAAACTTAACCATTTATGTGTAAAACACATTTAATATTACGCAATAAAAAATACATAACAACGCTATTTCACTAATCGCAAGTTGAATTTAATTGAAAAGCCCTAAACTATTTGTTTAGGGCTTTTCATGGTGGAAGTTATAGGGCTCGAACCTATGACCCTCTGCTTGTAAGGCAGATGCTCTCCCAACTGAGCTAAACTTCCTCTCTGTTGATTGCTTATTGATTTTAGCATAATACAAATTTGATGTCAAACGATTTTTATTATTTTCTTGACAGTATATTAAATTTTTAATAAACTATAATTATTGAGGAGGAATTTATGGTAAAGGCATTGATTAGCGCATTGATTGTTTTGCTTGTTATTATAATAATTTTGCTGTGCGTGGGATATTGGTTTTTCAACTACACCACTCTCGAAAAGCTGGGCTATGCTGACGTAGAGATTGCCGAAACGGAACTCCCCAACGGAGAAAAGGTAGGAATTACACCAAGAAGTCTTGGTATTGAAGATTTGACCATGAAAGAACTTCTAAAGTGGTTTAAAGACAGACTGACGTCGGGACAAAAGTCCCAATAAAATTGACATTGCTTTAGTTCAATGGTATAATTAATAAAAACTTTTGACGGTAAAATTATGTTTTGGGACAAGAAAAAACAAGAAATCGATAAACTTATTCTCAACAATAATGAACTTAACGAAAAATCTACCGAAGACCCATCGGAAATAAAGGTCAAGATAGACAGCAAAGAACAATTATTTTCCACCTACAGTTATTCGGGAGACAAACTCAACAGCGAATTTAGCGATTACATCTTTGACAAGGCAAAGAGTGCGCCAATTAAAGAAGACATCAAAATAAAGATACATACGTGCGACGATATAGATGCCGAAGAAGTACAGCAGACGCTCAAGAGTCACTGCCTTTCTGAATATAAAGAAAGCAAAAAGGAAGTCAAGCGCATTGTATTGATTTCTACAATTATGACCGTGCTCGGTATACTTGCGCTCACTGCCCTTATTCTCATCAATCATTTTACGGACAATCTATACATAACTTCTATTGTCGAGATAGCCGCCTGGGTATTCATTTGGGAAGCCGTCGACTATTTCTTCTTGCAACGCCCTTTAGTCAAAGGCAAATGTATACTCATTCAACGCATTTATATGGCGCAAATAGAAGTATGCAAAGACGCCGACAAAATAGAAACGCAAGAATAATATAAATACAAAAAAGAGAGCAATCGCTCTCTTTTTTATTGCTTTATTATTTTATAGACTTTTCAACTTCGCTCAAGACTTCATAAAAATAGCCTCTCAAATGAGAGGCTATTTTGTATTTGAGTTTGTAATTGATTACTCAGTGATCTTAGCTACGACACCGGAACCAACTGTTCTACCACCCTCACGGATAGCGAAACGAAGTCCTTCTTCGATAGCGATAGGAGTAATAAGAGTTACGTCCATGTTGATGTTATCGCCAGGCATAACCATTTCTACGCCGTCAGGAAGTTTGATTGAACCGGTAACGTCGGTTGTTCTGAAGTAGAACTGTGGACGATATCCATTGAAGAACGGAGTGTGACGACCGCCTTCGTCTTTGGTCAATACGTATACTTGAGAAGCAAACTTGGTGTGTGGGTTGATAGTACCCGGCTTAGCAAGAACTTGTCCTCTCTCGATACCCTTTCTGTCGATACCACGGAGCAATGCGCCAACGTTGTCGCCTGCGTATGCCTCGTCAAGAAGCTTTCTGAACATTTCAAGACCGGTAACGGTTGTGTCGGTCGTAGGTTTGATACCAACGATTTGAACCTTATCTTGAACTTTAACAACACCTCTTTCTACTCTACCGGTAGCAACAGTACCACGACCGGTGATGGTGAATACGTCTTCTACAGGCATAAGGAAAGGCTTATCAGTGTCACGCTCAGGAGCAGGAATATATGCGTCAACTGCATCGAGAAGTTCTTGGATGCAAGCGCAAGCAGGATCGTCAGCCTTGTCATTGGAAGCAGCTTCCAAAGCCAAAAGCGCAGAACCCTTGATGATTGGGGTGTCGTCGCCAGGGAATCCATATTCGCTCAAAAGCTCTCTGATTTCCATTTCAACGAGTTCCAAAAGCTCTGGGTCGTCAACTTGGTCGGTCTTGTTCATGAATACAACAATGTAAGGAACGCCTACCTGACGAGCAAGAAGAATGTGCTCTCTGGTCTGTGGCATTGGGCCGTCGGTAGAAGCAACTACCAAGATAGCGCCGTCCATTTGCGCTGCGCCGGTGATCATGTTCTTAACGTAGTCTGCGTGTCCTGGGCAGTCAACGTGAGCGTAGTGACGGTTAGCAGTTTGGTACTCAACGTGAGCGGTATTGATTGTAATACCTCTTTCCTTCTCTTCCGGAGCCTTATCGATTTCGTCGTATCTCATTTTTTGTGCGTAACCCTTAGCTGCAGAATACATAGTGATAGCAGCTGTAAGAGTGGTCTTACCGTGGTCAACGTGACCGATAGTACCGATATTTACGTGTGGTTTATTTCTTTCGAATTTAGCCTTAGCCATAATAAATTATCCTCCTAGATTATTTATGAATTAATCTTTGTTTATTTTACTTTTTTATTTTATATTGTTTTTTACGTTTTGTCAACATTTATTTATAATTTAAATAAAATGTTGAATCTATTTGCCTAATTACGCCTTTTTAGCTCTAGCGCCGATAATCTTTTCAGATACGGACTTTGGAACTTCTGCGTAGTGGTCAAATTGCATTGTGAAGTTACCTCTACCTTGTGTCGAACCTCTCAAATCTGTTGCATAACCGAACATTTCTGCAAGCGGTACGTCAGCATCAACAACTTGAACGCCGTTACGCTCTTCAGTAGTCTTGATGCTACCTCTTCTTGCGGTAACGCTACCCAAGATTGTACCGAGGTAATCTTCCGGAGCTTGATCATCAACGTTCATTATAGGCTCGAGGAGTACCGGCTTAGCCTTGCTTACGCCGTCCTTGAATGCCATAGAACCTGCAATCTTAAATGCCATTTCCGAAGAGTCGACTTCGTGGTAAGAACCGTCTACCAAGTCAACGTTGAAGTCAACAGTCTCATACCCTGCAAGGATACCGCTCTTGGATGCCTCTCTGATACCTGCCTCAACTGCAGGAATATATTCCTTTGGAATGCTACCGCCGACGGTCTTATCGACAAAGGTAAAGCCCTTGCCCGGCTCGTTTGGCGAGATAACAATCTTACAGTGACCGTATTGACCTTTACCACCAGATTGTCTCTTGAAGAGTCCTTCTGCATTGACGGTGTCACGGATTGTCTCACGGTAAGCAACTTGCGGAGCGCCTACATTGGCCTCAACCTTGAATTCTCTCTTCAATCTGTCTACGATTATATCCAAGTGCAATTCGCCCATACCTGCGATAATGGTCTGACCGGTCTCTTGGTCTGTATAAGTCTTGAAAGTTGGATCTTCTTCTGCAAGTTTTTGCAAAGCAAGTCCCATCTTCTCTTGTCCTGCCTTGGTCTTAGGCTCGATAGCGATTTGGATAACCGGATCTGGGAACTCCATGGATTCCAAAATGATTGGAGCGCTTTCGTCGCAAAGCGTGTCGCCCGTGGTAGTATCCTTAAGACCTACGATAGCAACGATATCGCCTGCGTAAGCCTCGTCGATTTCAGTACGGCTGTTAGCGTGCATTCTAACGAGACGGCCCACTCTTTCTCTCTTGTCCTTGGTGGAGTTGTAAACGTAAGAACCCTTAGTCAATACGCCCGAATATACTCTGAAGAATGCAAGTTTTCCGATAAATGGGTCGGTTGCAATCTTGAAAGCAAGTCCGCTGAACTTCTCGTCGTCGGAAGACTTACGGGAAATTTCCTCGTCTTTCTTGCCCGGAGCGTAACCTGCAACGTTGGGAACGTCGGTAGGAGCTGGCAAATAATCAACGATAGCGTCAAGCAAAAGTTGAGTACCCTTGTTGCCGAGAGAAGTACCGCAGAATGCCGGCGTAATCTTCATGCCGATAGTAGCATTACGAATGATTGGTTGAAGCATTTCCTTAGGCATAGCCTCAACGCTGACGTCTCCCTCGAAGAACTTCTCCATGAGTTCGTCGTCAAACTCTGCAATCTTTTCGATTAGTTCTCCTCTCTTCGCTTAAGCCTCTACAAGAATTTCTGCAGGGACTTCCATCTCGGT
>JAAUYT010000011.1 GCA_014804975.1 Clostridia bacterium | reverse complement strand
AGGAAGCCTTACTCTTCAGCAAATCTTGCAGCGCGCTTTTATATGCTTGCCAATCGTACTGCTTATTTTCTTTCTGTCGTTTTTGGCATTCAGAGTATTTAAAGTCGTGTGGAGATACGCAAGAGGAAAAGATTATTTGCGCATAATAGGAGCTTGTATCGTAGGCACTCTGCTCTTTGCTTTTTTTGACCAAGTATTTGACCTTTTGAAAGTCGAACCCATGACACAACCCGACGAGCAGACAAGATTTAAATTCGTCATTTATCCGGCTTACGTAATGCTTGGCACATTCACTACGGCGTTTATAATTCTCTTCAGAATATTATACGAATTCGTATACGCTAGACAAAAGGACAAGCTGGATACGGTTAAACGCAAACGTACTATGATAATAGGCGCAGGCTATACCGCAAGCGCTATCCTCGACGAAATCTCGAGGTCTGACAGTATCTACGACCCAATTTGTATGATTGACGACGACCCCGACAAACTTGGAAGAATTATCAACGAAATAGAAGTCGTAGGAAATACCAAGGATATTAATATCTTGGTGCAGAAATACGCAATTGACGTAATAATTTTCGCAATCCCGTCTTTGGGCGGCGAAGTGCGTCAACGCATACTCACCGATTGTAACGCTACCAAGTGCCAAGTCAAAGTTTTGCCTTTCATGAGCGAAATGATCGACAACGTAAACATCACCAAGCAGATGCGAGATATCAATATCGGCGACTTGCTTGGACGTCAGCAAATTACCTTTGACGATGCGGGCGTAGCAAGTTATATTTACGACAAAGTCGTAATGGTCACTGGCGGAGGCGGTTCGATAGGTTCCGAGCTTTGCAGACAGATTGCCAAATATAAGCCAAGACGTATAATCATTGTCGACGTGTACGAAAACTGCGCATACAATATCCAACAGGAAATGCTCCGCAATTACGGCAAAGACTACGACTTGCACGTGGAAATAGTATCCATCACCGACTATGACAAAATGGACGATTTGTTTTCGGAATTCCGTCCGCAAATCATATTCCATGCGGCTGCGCACAAGCACGTGCCTTTGATGGAAACCGTGCCAGAAGAGGCAGTCAAAAACAATATCTTCGGTACCTACAACGTCGCATTGCTTGCAGATAAGCACAACGTACAGAAATTTATAATGATTTCTACCGACAAGGCGGTAAACCCAACCAACGTAATGGGCGCCACCAAGCGTTGTTGCGAAGAAATCGTACAGATGATGGCGCAAAGAGGCTCGAAGACGGAGTTTGCGGCTGTGAGATTCGGCAACGTGCTTGGAAGCAACGGTTCGGTAATTCCTCTCTTCAAAGAGCAAATAGAACACGGCGGTCCCGTTACGGTCACCCACCCCGATATCATAAGATACTTTATGACGATACCCGAGGCGGTAAGTCTTGTGTTGCAAGCGGGTACTTTTGCGCACGGCGGCGAGATATTCGTGCTTGATATGGGCAAGCAAGTCAAGATTGTCACTTTGGCGGAAAACCTCATAAAACTCATGGGATACAAGCCGTATACCGATATCGATATTATATTTACCGGTCTACGCCCCGGCGAAAAACTATATGAAGAGCTTCTTATGAACGAAGAAGGATTGAAGAAGACTGACAACGAAAAGATATTTATCGGTCATCAAGTGGAAATAGATATTCCTACCTTTACGGCGGAACTCGAGAAAATGCGAGGAATATGCTTCACCAACGACAAGCAAGCTGTCGTCGATCAGCTCAAAGTGCTTGTACCGACGTTTAAACACGACACGGCTTATCTAGAAAAGATAACCAAACAAGCAGAAGAATTCAAAAAAGAAGTTCAAGCAAACTAGGATTGTCACTGCGTGACAGTGAGATTTTTGCCTTTGAATCCGTAACTAAAAGTGGATATACTACCTAGTATATCCACTTTTAATCTCACTGCTTGCAAAGCAAGCAATATCACTTCGACGAAGTCGAAATATCACTGTTCACTTCGTGGACAATCTCACTATCGACGCCTTTAAGTCGTCGATCATGTATAAGTCTTGCAAGATACACTGCCGGCGTGTCAAGCAACGTCGTAAATACGTAGATTATATAACTCGAACCGAATATCGAAAGCAAGGTATTGAAATCATAAGTACCTGCAAAAGCTATTACGGTAAACAAAAGCGTATTTATAATTTGACTGACGAGCGTCGAACCGTTGTTTCTAAGCCACAGAAATTTGCGCTTATTGCCAAACTTCTTTTGGGTAAAGTTCCACCATTTGTGATATAGCCACACGTCAAATATCTGGCTTATTGCGTATACTACAAGCGACGCAAGTATAAGTCTCGGCGTATTGGAAAATACCGACTTGATTGCTTCCATTGCGGTATCGTTTTCGCTTGGTCTATACAGCATCCAACTCTGCGTAAGTACTAGGAAAAATATCTGTGAGAATATACCTAAAAACACGGCTTTATTTGCGCTCTTCTTGCCCTCGCACTCCGACAGTATATCTGTAATCAAAAAGGTCACCGCAAACAACACGTTGCCCAGCGTCTGCTCCATTCCAAAGGCTTTGATGAGTATTATTACTTCGATATTTGCAAGTACGGTCGCCAAAACGGATACGCAATAAAGTCCGCTCTTGCCAAATAGGAAGTATGCCAAAAGTGCTATTCCGTAGATTACTACAACCGATAAAATCAATAGAAATTCGTTCATTCTCCCACTCCAAAATCCGTGTTATTTATCAATATATCAACTCTGACGTTATCCTTATACTTCGGATATACGTACTCTATAAACTCGCCTATTACCTCTTTATCGGGCTTTATGGCGGTGGTATTGTCGCACATAATATTTACGCACACCCTCTCAAAATTCTCAAGCGCAAGCAAAATATCTCTCTCCATACTCTCTTTGGTCTGTCCGCTCACGCCAAACAAGAGATTGACTTCGTCAAAGTATTTGGCAATGACCTGCGGGTCTTTCTCATCAATGCCTTTGCGTAATACTCCCTCGCGCAAATCGTAATCAAAGGTCTCCAATCCCAGTTTCATTTTGACGTCAAATCCCTTGAATTGCTCTCTCAACGCAGGAATCTTGTTTCGGTATAGGTAATGCGCCTCAAAGTGCAAAGTAGTGATATCCTTCTGCTTGCATACCTTGGCAATATAGTCGAGCGTATCCATATCCAGCTCGAATACCGAACCGCTGTTGATTACTTCCAAGTCGTGATACTTTCCGCTGACTTTATCAAGTACGCTTTTGTTGAGCGCAAAGTTGGCTTTTTCGTCTTTGCTACTGTCCAAATAGTAGTCGCAAAAAGTACACTTTTTGTATACGCAACCACTGCCTCTAAGCAATACGATTTCTCTCTTCTCTTTTTCTTCAATTACACTGTATCTTTGCACCTTTCTCTTCTCCCAAGAGTATTTGTATCTACGCCGAATAAAAAACGGAGCGCCCAACTAAGGACACTCCGATAGATGTATCGAATTCCCCTAGTTTTGATTTTGCGCTTTGGCAAGGCAGGATGGTCACGAACTGCCCTTTCATTCTTTTCTCTTAATATACTATTAAGCGTGATTTTTGTCAAATAATATAAAGTAAAATGCTCAAAAACATATCTGCCACTCTTGAAAAAGTTTTGAATCCGTGATAAAATATATTCGATACGCAAAGTATCGGATATATTTTTATTATAAGAGGTCGATATGAACGATTTGAAAAGTCCTTGGTCGGATAAAGTAGATACTACTGCCTACCCCCGTCCGCAGATGTACCGTCAAAGTTATCACTGCCTTGACGGACAGTGGAATTATAAGATACAAAAAGGCAATTTAGGCAGCTCCGCCGACGGATTATTCGACGGCGTAATAAGAGTGCCTTTCTCCCCAGAGTGTCTTCTCTCCGGAATAGATAGATCCCGCTTGACAAACGGTTTTCTCCAGCCCGACGAAGTGCTGATTTACCGTCGCAGTTTTCCTAAGCACGAAGAAGATAAATTGGCAATCTTGCACTTCGGCGCAGTGGACTACGAGTGCAAAGTTGTGCTCAACGGCAATCTTGTGGGAAGTCATATAGGCGGATATACCGCATTCGAGTGGGAGGTAAGCGAGTTCCTCAAAGACCAGAATATCCTTGAAGTTTTCGTCGTCGACCCCACTGACAGCCAACCTATCAGCAGAGGCAAACAAAAGATGGATCACGGCGGAATATGGTATACTCCTACGTCGGGTATATGGCAAAGCGTGTGGATAGAATACGTGCCAAAGACGTATATCAAATCCCTCAAAATCACTCCTAATCTCGATGACAAATTCGTCAATATAAAGGTGAATACCAACGACTCAAGCGAATCGCATATTGTCCTCAACGGCAAGGATTATCCCACTCAAAACGGCGTTGCGTGCGTGCCAATTCCCGAGCCGCATGAATGGTCTCCCGAAGACCCGTATCTATACTTCTTCGACGCAGTGTGCGGAGAGGATAAAGTGCACAGTTATTTCGCAATGCGTAAGTTCTCTATGGGAAAGCGAGAGGACGGCAAGCCGTGCTTTATGCTCAACAACAAGCCGTATTTTATGAGCGGTATGCTCGATCAAGGATATTGGTCGGACGGACTGTATACCGCCCCAAGCGACGAAGCGTTGATATACGACATCCAACTGGCAAAGGAATGCGGATTCAATACCCTTAGAAAACATATCAAAGTAGAGCCTATGCGCTGGTATTACCACTGCGACAGACTTGGCGTGATAGTATGGCAAGACTTTATCAACGGCGGAAAAGATAAGCACAAGGCGGCAATGCTCTTGCTTGCTCATATAAGAAAGAGAGTAAGAGACAACCATTACGGTTTTTACGGTCGCACCGACGAGAATGAAAAACAGAAATATTACAAAGAGATGGACGAGATTGTAGAACAACTCTACAACTGCCCTAGCCTCGCTCTTTGGACGCCTTTCAACGAGGGATGGGGACAATTTGATTCCATCAAAGTAAGTCAGTATCTCAAGGGCCTCGACGATACCCGTCTTATAGACCACGCAAGCGGTTGGGCTGATCACGGCGGTGATATAAAGAGTATTCACAGATATATACTCAATTTCAAAGTTCCTCGCAAGGAAAAACGCCCCGTTGCTTTGACGGAATTCGGCGGATACTCTTTAAACGTCTAGGGACACTCACAGCTTGACAAAGTCTTTGGATATGCGCACTATAACGACCAAAAGTCACTTGATGAGGCGCTTAAAAAATTGTGGACAACCGAGATAATACCCGCCAAAAAGGACGGGCTTTGCGCAGCCATATACACGCAAGTCAGCGATGTCCAAGACGAAGTAAACGGATTAGTCACCTATGACCGCCAAGTAGTAAAAGTTGACGTCAATGCGCTTAAAGCCCTCAATGACGAACTCGTAAACGGATAGAATACCGTATCAAATAAATACCTCATACCCACTGACAATTCAGTGGGTATCTTTTTCCTCTACAAACTTTATCTTGCCCTTAACAACTCTGCCGACTGCGAAAGTAAGCGGCATATAAAACGCCGACATTTTCCCCCATTTGACACTCTCAATCTTGCCGTAGGCATTGATACATACTCCGCTGTCTTTAAACTTGCAAAGCACGTATTTGCCCGAGGCGTGAGCGAGCGCCTTAGCGCACGAGACTCTCTCTGTATCACTGCCGACGGAGTTGAGAGAGAATATATATCTGCAACCGTTGAGCGCATCCTGCCAAAGTTGGGGATAGCATACGTCGCTGTCGACGAATATGCACACCTTGCCCCTTGACGTCGAATAAGAACGCACTGTAGTCGAGCCGACGTAGCCCTTTTGAGGATTGAGCTCGTCGCTCACTCCCAAGATGTCGCCTTTGTCGATTACCATTGCGCTGTTGAAAGTCTTTTCGCCTATCTTTGCTCGCATAGCTACGATTATTATCACTTCCTTATCTCCGCTGAATTCCACAATACCCCGAAGGGAATTGGTCCTACCGCTCAACTCGGCGGGCATATCTACAAGCCCCGCCACCTCTCTAGTGAGTAGCAAAATGTCATTGGGAGAAATCATTGCGCTATACTGCTCTGCAATTTGATCAAAGTCCATATCTGAAAAACAAAAAATCATACTGCATTTTATGACGACATATTAAAAATTGTGATTGGAAATTCTAACAAACAATTAACAAAATCAATTATATAAAAGCGACAACCAATTCGTACATCTCATAGGAAATTAAAAAACAGCGATGGTAAACAGCTCTCGAACACTTTTGTACGAGAGCTGTTTTCTACACATAATTAAGTAAGATAAATTGAAATTTATAAGTACATTCTTTCAAGTTCGTGCTGGATTTCTTCGGCGCGGGCAATTTGTTCATTGAGTTTCCATTTGCCGATATTCTTTCCGTTTCTCAAAAACATTGAGCCGCATTGATGAAAATAGAATTCAATATTTCTTTCTTTGGCTTCTAAATACAAATTCTTTACCCACTCGAACTCAATAGGACGAACATCCGCTTTCGCAGCCATTTCGCCACCCACGTTTACGCACTTTATAAGCCCTGTGTCAAGGTACTTTCCCAAAGAAATAGGTCCGATAAGCGGTGAGCAAAATACTTCCCTGTGTTTTACGGGTGCTTCCAGAAAATGTTTCAGGCGAATATCCGCCATTTCCTGATTTTCAATGGAAATACTGATATAAACGTGTTCCCAGCCATCGCCCCAATCGGGTGGAACGCTATTTTTTATCCTTTCGGGGCGTTTAGTCGTAAGCACAAATTTACAGTCTTTTCTTCTTCTGATAAAATCCCAACACCCGTCTCGCCACGCATCTGCTTCTTCGATAAAGAAATCCGAAGAAAAGCAGAGCTTTACCAATGAATTCGGCGGACAGTCTTTGTCTTTCAGCTCATATGTAGTTTTACCTTTTTCGATTATAGTTGTATCTCTGCCGTATCGCTGATCCATTTTGTAAACAAAACAGTTTTTGCAGCCCGCACTTACTTTTTTACACCCGTGCCACGGATTCCACGGTATGGCTTTTTCAATTTCATTGTTTTGCATAATTACACCTCCGAACTACTAAATTTCATAATATTATTTGCTTTCTCCGCTAATTCGACCAAAGCGTTAAAATCATCTTGCCCAAGCCCGTTTATAAGCCAATCGAGCTTATATGTTAAATCGGCTTTTGCATTTT
>JAAUYT010000010.1 GCA_014804975.1 Clostridia bacterium | reverse complement strand
CATTTATTACATTTTACTTAAAAAGGAGGCTATCATCTATTAAAGACCTTGTCGTTATTCCGCGCCTTCATATATTGCATCAGTAGTAGTGTCGCGAATATAAATTAAAGCAACTGGCCAATTGTCAGTTTCATTATTGGCATACTTCATTTTTCGTCTAACGCGGGTTCCGTAGATGAAATATCCTTTTTTTGACATCTCGTCTAACAGTTCTTGTAGTTCAAATTCGGCTTGTGTTTGTTGATAAGGTTCCCAGTAAGGAAATACATCCATGTAATCCATAAGTGTTTGCCAAATTGAGCCAATATATTCTGCATCTTCTTTATTTGAGATAGGATCATTGGTTCGTTCCATTGCATAACATCCAGATATAATAGCAGCTAATTCAGAACCGGTCGAAATCAGATTAACACGATCTGTTTTGTTTGTCGTAGATAATTCTTCTTTAACCCATGACTCATGCTTAGACTTTATCGCTATAAGGCTTTCCTTTGAAAATAGAATAATATTGCTAATATCGTCAATAGTTTTATGATGGTTACGACAAAGTAGAATCAAATTCTCATACACATCATAGTTCTCCCAACCACTCTCATGACGGGGACCACTGGGCTTACTACTGACAATATGACATTCTTCACCGATATTAAAATCAGATTGATTTTCATTTGTCATAATAAGTTCCTGTCGGCAAATTGCACATCGGTTGCCGGATTTTGCCCACAGTCGTTTTCTGTCTTTATCAGAGATGGCCATTTGTTTTAGTGTATTAGTAAAACGTACTTATTATTTTAGTCCAATTGGTTAAATTTTTCCTTATTGGTTTATAACTTCTTTTACAATCTGGAGCATTTTCTTGTTATTGAGTTGAGTACGGAAGTGGACGTTATAGCCTTGCTCTGAAAGGTTCTTGAAGAAAATCTCAGCACACTTGATTTTCGCAGCTTCCGCGCCTCGCAAAGTTGATTTGTTCTCGACATCCTTGGTTTCCACAACAATGTTGAGTTCTTTCTCTCCATTAGCTTTCTTAACCACATACATAAAGTCCGGGCTATATGTCCCACCGGCTATTGTAGGTATGGCAATACTGCTGCGAGGAATCTTGCCATACACAATTACTTCGGCAACTCCGTTAAGATCGCTATCTATATCGGACTCAATATCGTCAAGTTCTAGTGGAGAATCGTATGCTTTTGTATCATAAAGATATTTCTCGGGGGCATCTCCTTCTTTCATCTTTATGCCAATTCGTCCCTGGACAATTTCATCCCTTACACTTCCATCGGCAAATGTAAGAGCGGTTGCTCCAATCGAACTACTGGTTCTCTTATATTTGAAACGTCCTTGCAATGCTTCTATCTTCCAATCTGTGAAAGCTTGGATTATAGAACTTATTGCATGTTCATTAAAATACGATTCCTTTAATTTACCATATTTTTTGCTATACCGGCAAATAGCACTGTGAATCTTTTCTAATGAAATATTTGTGGCTGCCGAAATACGCTTAATAAATATACCATAAGGCAATCCTTGATTAACAGTGTACTGCACTCCGCTATTTGATGATGAAGACATGTGTTCTCCATCGCTTGTTATTATATCTCTATGGCTGGAAATTACCCTATCCATAAAGATATTACCACTACCTAAAATGGTATCAAGAGCTTTGTCAATCTCTTTATTAAGGTCTGACTCATACCAAATTGTATAGCGTTGATTGAGTTTTTCCCAAAGGGATCTTAATTCCTCAAATTTCGCTTTTCTTATTTTAATAGGAACATTCGGTTTGATATTTCGGTCTCTAACCTTTCCACTGTCAAGACCTGATTTGAACAATGGATACTCCTCAAAGAATTGATCTTTATTTTCGGGAACAATATTATACTTGAGATCAACATATTTCTTTGTAAGTAGTTCAACAAATAGAATTGTTGCATCAGTTCCCATCTTCAGCGCAACTTGTTGAACAATTTCAGGCGAAAGGGTCACAGCTTCAGGTATCTCGCTGTTTATCTGTTCAACGAGTTTCTTTGCAAAATCCGCTTCCGTAAAGTCCACTATATAGTTGAGCGTGAATTCCTCATTAGAGATTCTATTACCGCACTCATCTACAGGGAGTCGCAGACCTCGACCAACCTCCTGAAGTTTAGATATTTCACTGCCGCTTGACCGAAGTTTGGCGATAGTAAATACGTTAGGATTATCCCAACCTTCCTTCAATGTCCATTTTGAGAATAGAAATCGTCGGAGCATGGGATTACCATCTTTATCTTTGAAAGAGAGCAGCAGCTTCTTACCATTGAGAATGTCGTTTACCTCTTCAGCTATACTTTCATCGGAAGAACTATTGTCCTGTGCGAAATATCCAGCATGGCAAGCTCGGATATTTTTCAAGCTTGCTTCGAGATATTCCTTGTATTGACTTTCTTCGTCTGACAGTTTACTGATGGTTTCTTTGAGCTTTTCCTTGAGCAATCTCTCAAAGGTCTCTAAAATATAAGGTTTCTTACCATCATCTCCCTTTCTATATGATGTTATATCATCTATGAAGAAAAGCGCTAGTGTCTTTATTTTGAATGTCCTACCAGAGAAATTATGACGTTCTGTTTCAAAATGCCGTTCAAGAGCTAGCCTCAGCATCTGTTCCTGATAGGAATTCATGAACACGTCAACATCCATTTCTTCTCCAACAGTTTTAATTTGTCCGTTAGAAAGTTCAATGGAGCTTTTATCAATTGACTGAATTGTCAATCCGGTCAGTTCATCGGATATTTGAGAAAGAGAATCGCCTACATGTAGTTGGAATGTCCTTGTTGGGGCGTCAGCCTGTTTGTGCTGCAGAGATGCAGAATCATTCGTAGTAACCGATAGCAATTTAATCTTCTCATTTCTGCTGGATGTTGGTTCAAAATGCTCCTTCGCAACGCCTTTAATCAATCCTTGATTAAAAGACTGACATGCATTAAGATCATATAGAAGATTCTGATAATCTTTAATTATTTTCTTATTCTTCCCTTTTCCGATAGTCTCCTCTGGGAATGTAGCACCAAATCTAATGATGCATTATGGCGCAATCTCTTTTTCGATTACGCCAAATGCCTTATGATTACGTGAAAACTTATGAGGCTCATCTATAATCACAAACGGTCGAGTAGCTTTAAGCGCGTTGTATGGGCGATAGAATCCCTCCACTACACTTCCATAGTCATCTCGGCTTAGGATATAATTTTTCGCATCCTTTAGTAGTTGCATATTTACTAAAAGGACGTAAATCTTTTTATTATCTTGGCAGGAGCCTTTCACAAATTCACTTACAGCCTGAGGAAAAAACTGTCTTCCTTTCTTTTTCTTCTTTGGAGGCTCTAAGGTCAACAAATCAATCTCTGCATCATATCCACATACATCCCGGAAATGACGTTTCACATACTCGTCCTCCATAAATTGACGAGCTCCGGCTTTTATTGGTAATGTTGGAACCGCCACTATGAACTTATTTATGCCATAGCGTTTATGTAGTTCATACATTGTCTGAACATAGACATAGGTCTTTCCGGTTCCGGTTTCCATCTTTATGTCAAGATTCAAGCATCCGGCATTATGGGTGTATCCTCCATATTCAGATGGGATCTTGTTTAAGCCTTGTACACTTCGGATATTATCTCCGACTCCATCCTTGAATATGGTTATCTCCGGATTTGAATAGTAATTTACAGGAGCCTTTATCCATGTATCTTTGAATACATCGGCTATAGCATCAACAGCTTTCTGCTGATGAGGAAGCGAGGATTGAAGGATCAGTTCCATTTCAGTATCTTAATTCAAAGTTGATGCGAAGATTCTTTTCTCCTGCTTGGACGGTCTGAAGGCTATCTTTGAGGCTCTGCAGCTCATTCCATCCAAATGAATATCCATAGATTACTACGTTTTGAGGATTGAACGATGCTTCTGTCTGAAACTTATCAAGGAGTGCAGCAACTGCGTTATCTGATAAGTCCGGATTAATGAGGTAGATGTGTTTATCTATATAATATGCCTTGTAGCCGTCGAGATCTAGAAATTGATAGTCGGAGGTCAGTCCATAACCATCTCTTTCCAACCAAGTAGTCAGAATGGTGGGAACTCCGAACTCTTCCATTAGAGTATTGTCACCGAACGCAGTATCTTTTTCAAATTTAATAATCTTCTCTAAGGCAACCCCTGATGGTTCTTTCAAAGTAAAATGTTTGAAACCGAGGTCACCATGAAAAAGAGGATTAGCAGAAGTATTTCGCTGACGAACCTTTTTCAATCTTTCAACAGCAATCATATCTAATGTGTGAGGAAAAGAGCGTTCATCACAAAATGCTATCGCATTCTTTACAATCGCCTTACCACCGCCAGTAGCTCTATTATAAGCCTTATCCAAGTCCTCTTTTATCTGAACTAAGATAAAGTTAATATTTAGATTTTCTGAAATTAGATTTTGAATTGCTTCACCAGTTGTACCAGAACCGGAGAAGAAATCCAAAACAATGTCACCATCTGAGAGTTTTATTGCTTTAAACAATCTACCTAATAATTCACTATCTTTAGGATTTGAGAATACATTACTCCCTAATAAAGACGTAAGCTTCTTAGAAGCGACTCTACCATCGCGGTATTTAATACTGGTTAAACTTTGATTAAGAGTATCTTTTAAGTAGGTCTTTTTATTGGGAACAGTTGTTTCATCATCTCCAAAATGGATATGTCCTTGTTCAATTTTTTCTTTCATAGTATCTTCGGGGAATCTCCAACCGCTTGCAGGTTCCTTACATTTTTTCCCCGTTAAAGGATGGATGACATCATAACGATATTGTCCAAAATTAGGACCAGAAATATTATCAGGGAAGTAAACCCCCCGCTCGTCCATCCATGAGTAGTGTTTACTATCAGAAATTGGGTTTGAATCTTTAAATTGTTTATACCAATCTAAAGCGGCTTGATGAATAGCTTTCCAATCATTCCCATATTTTTTCTTAAACTCATTAAATGCAGCGAAAATCTCATCAGTACCTTCTTTGGGTTCAGACCAAAGACCAGTATTAAATGCTTTATTTTTTACATAGCAGAGAATATATTCATGTTGGGTAGAGATATAGTCTTCATCATTTTTACTACTATTTTTCCAAATGATTTCTCCCGCTAAATTTTCT
>JAAUYT010000009.1 GCA_014804975.1 Clostridia bacterium | reverse complement strand
TCATAATCAGAAATATGTTCGTGTGCAATATGAGCCATATAAAGTACTCTGCCACTGCCGGCTTCCAATGCAAGAAGTACACCTGTATTCCGACCAAAGGAAGTGGCATCGAGATGAACCACCCCGGAACCGGAAATTGAAGGCTGCTTCCATTCCTGAACTACTCCCTTCAGCAGACGCTTGACTGTTGAGGGGCTTGTTCCTAAAACCTCACTTATCTCGGCTACTGTCTGCTTATGGTTCAAGTATAGATCCCATACCTTTTCAGAAGTCGGTCGGCTCTTTCCGCGTAACTGTTTTCCACACGCCATGCACTTGTAAAGTTGAACTCCATTACGTCGGCCGTTCTTCTTTATTATGGGGGAATTGCATGACGAACATTTTTTTATTCATAACGCAATCATTTCTTTTCAAATGCCCAAAAATACAAATATTCAAGATCTTATACAACTTTTAGCCTGCGATTTGACCCTTAATGCATCGGCGATCCGATTTCAGCCTGCAATTTGACCCTTAAGTCGATTTATATGCATGGATATGATGATACGCTCATTATTTGAATTGATGATTCTGTCAATATTCCTTCCAAGGGAATATAAATGTTTTCAGAAAAGGTATAAAGAGAGGAGATGGGGAACGTCAGTTCCATCCTTTCTCAGTAGGAGAGGCCTTTAGCTCGCCATATTGTATATTTGGTTCCGCCGCTATTGATTCATTGTCCTTGCCGTTGGATTGATCATATCCGATATCTGATAATCCGGTTATGCGGTTGTAGAGAGTTTCGAGAGTCTTCTTGCGCTTGGCTTTAGTTTTTATCACGTACTCCCAAACACGTATTACTTTCCAACCCGCAAGTTCGAGGTCGACATTGTTGGCGTAATCGCGTGCAATGTTCATGGCGATCTTATGACGCCAGAAATCAACATTGGATTTCGGTATCCGGAAATACTTACATCCCTCATGGCCATGCCAGAAGCAACCGTCAACAAAGACAACGGTCCTGTATTTTTTCAGGACAATATCAGGAGACCCCGGCAGCTTCCTGCTGTAGACGCGATAACGCAGTCTTCGGAAGAAAAGATACTTCCGCACAATCATCTCCGGCTTAGTATCCTTTCCCTTTATAGCGGCCATATTCCGGCTCCTCTGTTCGGAAGTCAACACATCAGCCATGTGTTAAGGTTAAGAGCGAGAATAATCAATTAAATGAATCAGTTCCTCTATAGTAATGCGAAGACCATCCTTTAATTGTTCAATGTCACTTTTCTTGGCGTTAAATCGTCTATTGTGAGCACTTAAGTCTCCCTTGGTTTTCATAGATGGTAGAGCTTGAACTGTATTGCGTCCAATAGTCCAAAGTCGCTTCTCTTTTAATAGTTCATCAATGAGATCACCGCAAAACATATAATTCCCTTGGGAATTTTTAATGCGGTCAGAAATAGCCCGTTTCTCAAATAGTTCAATTATTAATGTTTCAATTAGTCGCCTAATCATCACTAGACAGGCGTCGTAAGCACCAATGTCGTAGCAAATAACAACTTGTTTGGCAGTCTTTTTGAGATAATCACGAGTGTTATTGAATAATTCCAATGGAAAAAGATTTTCCGATGGAACGACATTGCGTGGCATTTTTAAAATCTCATCAATTCGCTTGGACTCTGCTAGTGAAATGTTATATCCTCCAAGTTTGTTCCTTAAAAAAGTTTTTTTCTTTACCGACTTGGAAAGATAGGCCGAGATATTGCTGTACTTAGGGATATGTAACTTTATGAAACATCCTTCAATATCTTTCGCGGTAAAAGAAACCTTGCTTTCGATCTTGGTAAGGAAGTATCCGAAAAATGGGATTGTTTCCGAAGAAGATAACTTATCAAAATCTTCTATCTTAGTAGTAAATGTTTCAATATTCATTCCCTTAATGAATCGTGTTCAATATAATTTTCTCCATTAGGAGCAATCTTAATATTCTCCATATCGGCTGTTTCGATCCAAGTTTTACGACGTTTTGTGTCAGTTAAGCTTTGCCGAAGTTTAGATGGATATTTAATATTTGCATGTTTATAACATGTATAAATATGATTGGGAGTGATACCGGTAAGGCCTATCATCTTTTCTAAATAATAGACGAATGCTGCATTTAATTCCATAGAGCTTTTGAGATCTCTTCTACTTAGGAAATCTTTAAGAGATTCTTTCCCACTCGGAGAAAAATTGAGTGATGCAACTACGGAATAACTGTCTGATGAACTTCTCTTCCCTGATGAACGCGAAGCTGATTTTTTTGACAGATTCCCGATGGACCAAATTCCTTCATTGTCTGAAGTGAGAATTTCTTCAATATATTTTTCCGCCTCTTTCTCTCCAGTTAAGCTAAGAATGTATGATGGAGATACGGACGAGAACAATGATTTCATTAAACTCATCTTTTTCCGATAAGAGCCATCATTTTTTAGACCGAGGCTATTGAGAAACGACAATACATCAGATTTTGGCACTTCAGAAACCTGAGCAATCTCGTTTTGATAGTAGATGAAAAGTAAACTTGCTCGGAATGCAAAATCTACCTTGCTATTTGCTTTTAAATCTGTGATATGTAATGAAAGTGAACCATCCGCCTTTGTTCTAAAAATTTTAGAAATGTCAGCATCATTGCTAGTAGCGCAATTATCTTGTTGCGGTATAAAAGAAGAGTTTTCTTCGTCATTTTCTTTAGCCGAAAGCGCTGGTTCGGGTGTTATATCTACTAATTTTGGGTCTAGTACGGACTGAAATTTGGGCTGATGATTGATCGGTAGGAACCCAGATAATGTTTCTACGACATTTCCTGCAGTTTGATCTGAAAAGCACGCTTCGAACCTACGCTCAGTTGTTGTTTCTGAAAATTTTATATGGTTTGGCGCATTAAAATTAGTATTTGTCTTTACTTCTGATCCACAAACAACACAAATCGGAGCATCCTTGATAAGACGCTCTCCACATTGTTTACAAATAATTTGTCGTCCGCATTTGTAACAGAACTTCGCATTATCAGGTAACTGATGTGCACAGAATTGACAATTGATCATATTATTTCTGTATTTAATAAGCAAAGTTACTAAAAAAATCTCATACTACAATGAAATAGGCGGCTAAACATATGCGTCCCGGCAAGATGGGTAATTTCTTGCCGGGGGAGAGTAGAATGATTTAGGAGAATAGTAGAGGGGGATGCAGTTATATCTGCGGATTGGATGACGTTGGAGTAGTCGTGGCTCTCTTTCGAGAAGGCGATGGCGAGGTCTTCCATCTAGTGTACGGCCCCGAGTTTCTTCAGAAAATTGATGAAACTTCTGGGGTGTGGATGAGGTTGTGGTTGGCTTTGTTGGTATGAAAATTTGTTACTTTTGTTGCTCGTGTTGGTTCGAGTAACAAAGTAGCAACAAAATAGCAACAAAATGTGGTGGATGAGTAGGGGATGGGATTTGAGTTGCTTGTTTTAGAGGGGGGATATTGTGTTGGGGTTAGATCGTTGGTTTCTGCTATTTTTCAGGTTGTTGGGTTTTGGATTGGTTTGCTTTTGATTATGGTAAAGAGGAGTTGGAATTAATTTTGTCGGTTGGGTGGGGTTGTCTTCGCCCGCTTTATTTGCCGATGCAGTGTAGCAAACTATCGTTGAATCAAGGAGTTGCAGTTTAAAAGGTTCAACTTCAATTTTAGTAAGTAACTGAAAGTAAAACCGTTGCACTTTTTCTATTTTTTCGAAGACTATCACAGTCTCCATTTTCAAGCCCTCATGGCTTGCTGCTTTCGTTTGCAAAATTAGCAGAAATTATCGACATACACAACTAAATCAAGAGCTTATCAAGAGCTGAACCGTGTGATTACGGATTACGGATTGTCGACAAGTTGGATTTCCCAAGTCCCTTTCTTTGTTGCTCCTTTACGACAAAGAAAAATGCCTTTTGATTCAAGCTTTTTACGTTGGTTTCTCAGTGCTGATACTGTTATATTCAGCTTGAAAGCAAGCTCATTAAAGGTTATGCTCGGGAATAAATTCACGATCCTTATTAGCTCAATTTGTATATTAGAGAGATTTCTTTGTTGTAGTTCTTTGTCGTAATTCTCATGTTCTTTGTCGTTTTCTTTGTCGTGATAATTAACATCTTTGTCGCTGGGTTCGGAAGTCATAAAAGCGGGGGAAACACCTTCTTCTCCTTCGTGGCAGGGAATACGGACAAGAAAGGAGAGGTGACTTTCGGATGTTCACCTTTAGCCGAACTTAGGCACGGCGGTAGACCCTGCTGGTGAGGGACAAATCTCGCAAGGTGTTTTACAAGAATGATAAGAGTATGCTCATGACGGACAAATGTATAGATTCCCTAAAATAGAGATTCAGGGATAACTATTAAATTACTCTCGTATTTGGTTAGGAACTTAAAAAGTCTTTCAATATTAGTTTTACCTATAATACGTTTTCCATCAACGATGAAATGACATATATCATTCATGCTGCTCACCGTTCCCGATGACATGGCAGAGAAAATTTTTTCCCAGTATCTTGATTTAATTAGAGAGACTTCTTCTAATTGAGAAGAGGAGTATTTCTTGCTGATGAGGTTCTGTAAGGTTCTGAATAAGTGACACGGTGCTTTAGGGTCAAAGTCGTAAATTTCTACATCAATATCATCAGGTAAATTAGAAAGGTATTGACGCATAAGTCGTTTAATTACATCGACCGGTATACCCCCATTCATTGCGCCCATCCATGGGAATGCAATAGAGGTGATTCCCATTTGTCGATAGTTAGTCACAAACTTAATTAATGTTTCTTCAACCCATTCTATCCTAGATGGGTCTTTCCAATCATCTTTAATGGCGAAGTTAAGAATTATAGGAGAAGTTTTACGGTATGGAAGGATCTGCCCTGGCCTAAGAAGGTGTTGAGAACAGATATGCTGATATTCCTTGAACATCTCAGGGTATCGTAATTTGAAATCGAGAGCTATTCCTTTTCCCATCGCACCGATACAATTTACTGTGTTGACAACAGCCATTGCAGATGTATTAAATATGTTGCCTGACAACTCTTTATATGCCATTATTTGATAAATCTATTTAAATTATTGATAAATTCCTCGTTAGGATGTTTCCATGCAAGGTGTGAAGTCCAACCAGGGAGAAGTGAAGTTAGCTCAACGATACTTTGACCATGCTGAGTATTGAATATTGGGAGACGCAAGAACGAACTATCGCACCCATTGCCATTGAATCGAGCCCGGTCAAGTGCATCGGCATCTTTAAGTACTTTCCAGATGAAATCGTTTTGAATTTCCTCAGGGGTGTCCTCATCGGGTATTGAATGATATTTTACAGCATTCATGATACGTTGATAGATTTTACTATCAGTAACACTTTTGCTAACTAAATCAGCGCACCTTATTACTGAGTTCTCTCCATGAATTTTTCCTTCTCTGTCATCGTGCTTACCTAAATCATGTATGATTGCTGCGACTCCACAAGCAAATGTGTCTTGGGATGTTGCATGTGAAAGAGACGCCAGTAAGAACGAATTGAACAATACGCGATAGGTGTGAGCGATTCCATGATAGGAGTTTAACATGGATGGATAAAACAAATCGGAACCGATTTGAATAGGCAAGGATTTGACAAAATCTTCAAACTTGGAAATGCAATTTTTCAGCGATTTGTCTATACCAAGTTTGTATGAATCGATGATTTCGGATGGTGTAGTCTGATATATCAGCCACTCTTTAGTTCTAGCTTGAGGGTCATAAAAATATATCGAAACCGGAGAAAGTGTATTTTTAAGGGAGAACTTGCCTGTCACTTCAATTTCGCTATCGGTTTCTCTCAAAACGTTTGTTCCATAATTAGAGAAATCGAACGCGATTTCATCCATTTTGGGGGATCTAATTATGAACCGATAGGAATCCTGAAAATCAGTGTCTATTTCAATTTGGTGCGATGTTATAGAGATGTCAATCTGCCTATTTTCATTTTCAAATACTCGAGGAGAATATTCAATCTTATCACAAATTGGGTCATCTCCTAAAATAGTTTTCAGAATTTTGGCTGCTTCCGGGCTATAACAAATAATTTTAAATGAACGGAGGTTAGAGAAGTCGAATTCTGATTTGATAAGAAATTCTTGTTGGGCGTATTTCTTGAAATTGCTCATTTCTTGCGCATAAACATCATACGCAAAAGGAGAGTATACCTTCGCTGCATTAAATGCATCGTGCTGAGTGCTATATAGATATTCAATCCCCAACTTGTCAGTATCACGATCAACTGCAAAAATTTGGGGGTTATCAGATTGCATGTTTCTATCGCTATAGAAACACAGTTCAGGCATTGCGGAAATCACTTCTTCAAGATCAAACTCAAAGAAAACAGGTAGTGGGCATTTGGGCAAACCGAGGATACGAGCCTGAGGATATTTGCTCTTCCATTCTCCGCGTTTATTTCTATAGCCAAGTTTAGAATCCGCCCCTAATGCTTCATTATAATATTGAGTAGGTGTACCAGGCCTAAAATAGAAGCGTGCATAGGCATGTGCCTTAGAACTACGCCCAATTACGGATCCTGCGGAATCAAAACGCAATAATCCTAATTCTATCGCCCTATCTCGGCTTAGAATTTTACGCGACTTAATTACCTCTATGGCATTATATAAATGTGTAAAATGATAAATGTGTGGGTTGGTGTTCTTTCGCTTAAGCCGTTGTATAAAAGAAGCGCGATTTAATTGCTTAGCAAACAACGAAGTAAACTCTGGAACCTGTTCGCGGACCTTGGGATTTTCTGCTAAGATTGTCCAATACCACTTTGCCTCATATTTTTGGATGAAAGTGACAGAGAAAGAAAGGAGCTGAGAATTAGAGACTTTTTCCCAATCAAGATATTCTCCCAATTCCTTTACCATCTCCATAGTAATATTATTATCGCTGAGATTATAGTTGTAACAATCCCATGGGAAATTAGAGGCATGTTTCATGATTAACTCAGGAGTAAGTAACCCGAGAAAATCGTCATGATTCTTTATAACAGTGGTAATGTTCAGTTTCTCCCAGAAAAATGAGATAATATCAGTCGTAAGGGCTTTATTCTTTGAGATTTCTAACCAGTTTATCTCGCACTGTTTCGATAATATTTTATTTAGTAATTCTTTAGTAGGAATGAAAAAATCTTTTGACGTAATGACATACCAATCCCATTCCTTGTCTTCTAATTTACTAATAATGTCATTAGTCAAATCTTCCCTGTTGGATAAATTTTTCCAATTCCAGGAAAGTGAACCGTGTTTTAGTATGAATTCAAACGAGAATGAGATCGAAGGATTGTTAATAAGCGCGTCCCAATTCCAACCGGATTCATTGTATTGTAAAATCAGGTTCTCTGTAAGACCTATATCTTCTCTTGACGATAATTCATAGAAAGATAATTTTGAAAGATAGAGTTTGAAGAAGTAAGTATTTCCACCCTCTCGAGTAGCATTGATCCATTTAGCATTGGCGGATATGAATCCCCAATCCCAGTCAACATCCAAATCGAATAAATTCGGAGAGGATAAAATGTTTTCTAAGCGAGTCAACTTTTGGAAATTCCAATGATATGTTGGAGCAGTTAATAATTGACGAAGTTCTCTTAACCACAAACTTTTAGTTGACTGTTTCTTGAGCTTTGAAAACAGCCTGTTTACTGATTGAGATGAAGATAATTTGTCCCAATCAATGAAATCCGAATTAGAATCAATATGTATGCGAACATCGAAATCTTCTCGGTTATATATTACACCGATATCCCAGCGAAATTTCTTATCAGGATATTTTTGGAAGAGAGATAAAATGGTTTCCGAGTCAAAGACATTCGTTAAAGAAGTCCATAGTTCTGTGCTACGCTGATGATTTGAAATAGTCGTAGCAAGGACTTCGATATTATTACCCTCCAATGCGAACTCCGAAGTGAGTCTCTTGATAATTATATCCCAATTCCAATGATTTAGATATTTACTGGAAAACTCCAAAATCTTTGGCAACTCAATATTTCCGGACAAGAAGTCCCAATCCCATTTATCAATCCATAAAGGGTTACCAATAGATTCAAGTTTGAGTATAGAATATACTCGCCGCGTCATTTCGTCCCAGTTCCATGACAAGGAGATGTGGGAACGAAGAAAATCAATTGAAGCGACTTGCGTAAATCGTTGAGATATCTTGGGATCTTCTTCCATCAATCTTCCTAACGAGAGGATTGAATAATACTCTTCAAGATATTCCGAATCGCAGGAGTTTGCTACAATGTATGAATTCAGGTTGGATATATGCCGGTTAACAAATTCTGGGCGATTAACAATATCTTTGCGAGCTGAAAGCACATCCCAATCCCAAGCAAAAGTAGGGAAAGTATCAATTAAAGAAACGTCGGTAATCTCATTTGATACATGAGAGAATCCCTTTTGCGTTGTAATGCGTGTATAGAAGGTGCTAAAGAATTCAGACGTCCAAATAAGGGATTTATTAAGCTCAAACCCGGACTTATAATTAGAAGATTCCCATGTAAGTAAACCACATTTTTCAAAAAATGAAATAAGTTCTTCGGTCCAGTTGTATTCTTTAGTATTAAGGCAAAATGAGGATTTTTCTTCAGCTGAGCAACCAATCAGCAAGTCTTCAAATATCTCATATGAAACCTTCGGAGTCGAATCTGAGAAGAAAACTCTATTCAATATGATTGAATGGTCGAGCTTCGGCCAAAGAAGTGATAGTTCAGATATGAGGAGGTCAATTGGGAAAGAATCGGATATGTATCTCCAATCCCAAAGGGCTTCGAGATTAGATAATACAAGAGAAAAATTGGTCTCGTCTAATTCTTTTGTGAGATTTGTGAGATCAAAAGGAATATCGCTTAGGTGGTTTTCTAAAAAGCTACGGCTCAAAAAAGGATATATCTCATCCCATTCCCAATCTATGATTGATTCATGATTGGGACTCAAGGATAAACTATCCAATAAGAAGTGCTCGATTAATTTAGAAGAGGGGGTTGGTCTAACAGTAAGAAGTTCCTTCACCCAGGGATATTTCTTCGAGTTTGTTAAAAGAAAATCATCAGATAATCTTAATGTTAAGTTACCCCAGTCCAATTTATCACTATACTGAGCGCATAATGTTTCTAATACTTCAGGTGGACAATATTTGGACATACGATGCCAACCGTCGGCGTCACAATGATTTATTATGAATTGAAGCAACCGTACATCATACCAATTAATTCTTTGGTCGGTAATGATTGAATGAAAATCTATTAGGTCTTCAAACGGAGAGAGGGTGTCATAATCTAATATTGCTGAATCATCATGGAGTAATTTGCAATATAAACTCCATTCTATTTTCAATTCTTTAGCTTTCGCATTAACCTCTAACTTATAAAGATCCGTCAGCGTTTCGCAAGCAAATTCGTTATGAAGGAATTTGAGTTCATATTGTCCGTTCACACTGTATAACTCAACGGATAGCTCAGATTTAGAGACTCCTAAAAAATTGGTGTCTTGAGCGTCGTATACAACAACATCCTTTGGTAGTTGAGATTTCAATTCATCAATTAGGCCAGTATTGTCGATCGATTCGAGGAATGAAACTAAATCATCCGAATAATCAATATGTTTTTTAGGATGTAATTTTGCAATGCACCCTAACTCGGAAAGATAAGGGAATAGTTTAACGTCTTCACCATTGTCATTTCGAAGATTAGAAAATGAGAGGCGTTCAACTACCCCTTCATGAAATGAATATTTCTTATTAAGAGATACACACTTCGCACCTAATAGTGTCAATTTTACGTGGGATTCCATTACATCAACTGCGGATACTTTTAGATTCCCAGAGAACTGTAAAGACGCACCTCCTTTATCTTTCAGACTTACCTCGATAAGTCCCCATTGAGATACAGAGTTAAGAAGATTTAAGAAGAGCGAAATCTCCGCTTCATCTCTGTATGAATTCTCTTGCGGATTATGAATCATGTCAAATCCGAGAGTATAGCCCAAGTCAGCTAACGACCCATTGCCGTTAAACTGAAATTTGAGTAAATTACAAATAATAGCATCAAATTTATCGAGTTCGTGTATGGTAAAATATTTAACCACACACGTAGAGGTGCGAAAGGATATTAGACGCAGCTGATCATCTCCCGGCTGAGACTTATAAATCAATTTAGCATCGCTAATTTCCATGGTTTATTCGGGTATTTTATAGAGTTGTTGAAGGTAGATGCCGTACCATAGACCGGTACCACAAACGTGAATACAAGGGATATTGAATTTATTCATCAAAAGAACGAACATTGGGAGTCCCATCCTCATAGTAAGAACGCGATCCAATTGATCATCAGTCATACGTTCCTCCCACTCAATTAAGTCAGCAACCGTATTAAAGCGTTCTGTAATCTTTGACGTGAGAGTCTGTATCTTTTCATTAATGGATTCCAAAGAGAGTACACTATCGTGTTGGGATGCATTATTCTTTTTCCCTGTTGCAGAGGTAATGGCTGTACCAACACTAACACAGAAAGTTTCCGATGAACTGTTCATGGCATTCCCCATATTTTTGAAGAAAGCAACCATACGTTCTTTGAGTATCAGATCACTCTTCTTAAGAGCATCCACTATGGGGAGGGCAGGGTCTAAGTCTTTTGTTAGAATATTACGAAGCGCGGTAGTTCCCAAGTTGATACTGTAAGAACCTATTAGGTCTCCTTGATTAAAGACACTTACCTCCGTTGATCCACCTCCTTGATCTATCATAACGGAGTGAGCACACTGTAATATCTCAAGTCGGTATTTAGATGTAATGCCGTATGCAAACATTGTAGCTACCGATTCCTCCTTTTTTGATAAAATCCGTACGTTTATTCCGGCCTGATTACGGATAAGTTCAACTATCTCATTCCGATTCTTAGCCGTGCGGTAAGCTGCCGTTGCAACCGTATAAACCACATCAATGTCGTTCATACGCATAACTCGTTTCATGTTTTGAATGACCGGAAGAACTCTTCCTTTAAAGAATGAGAGATCCATCACATTTTGGTCATCCAATCCTTTCCCTGTCTCAGTTTTTGACGCTTGTCTTTCAAAATTATTGAATGAGAACTCAGCGGACTTCAAATCGTCTTCGTCAATTTTAGAGAAGAGAAGTTTCACTGCCTTTGTTGAAAGTTCAAGAACTGCAAATCTTGGATTTTCAACAGGCTCATGATTTGGGGTCAACCATGTTTCAATTACTCTGAGATTATGATCGGTTGCAACATTGATGTCTCGAGTGTTAAGATTAACTGAACGTTTTCTTGGCATAGGAACTCGTGTTACTTTTTTACGCGTTTCAAGAATCGGTAAAATAGATCCAATTTTTATAAGTTTACTATTAGGGTTAGCCTTAATGGTGTCTACTACATTGCGGTAAATAGCCTCACCATTATTGTTTACATATTGATTGAAGTGCTCTGCATTACCAACGATGATAAGGAGGCGTTTTGCTCTTGAGAGGGCTACATTAAGTCGATTTGGAGACTTGGCGAATCCGATATCTTTCTGCGGTCGGAAACCTGTTTTCGGATAAGCTCCAAAATCAGGTCGACCATCCCAATTTTCCGAGATGCAATTACTTCGAACCAAAGAAACAATAACTATGTTACGTTCCATTCCTTGAAAACGATCAACCGAGCTTAATTTTATTGACAAACCACGTTTTTCTGCCTTATTCACGATAGGACGTAATCGCTTCAACTGTCCACCATAGAACGTGATGATTCCAATCTCTTTTTCGTCCGGCGATTTGCACTCTTTTATAAATTCACGGAATGAATCTGATCTGGAAAATTGGTTTAGAATCCAGTCTATGGATTCTACCTCACCTCTGTTAGCACGCGATGTTCCTTCTCTAACTTCTGGAGATTCGGTGTCTATCCATATAACATGATTATTAGGCTCAATAAAATTTGGAATAGATATGTTGTGCTGTCTATCCTCATCGGCTACTCCACAGTGTAGTCCGTTATCCTGTAGATAAAATTGTGCTATTACATCATTAATATCGCGATGCATTCGATACTGGGTATCGAAAGTCCCTTTAAGGCTCTTGTCTATTTGGGTAAAGAGCCGCTCAAAATGAGATTTTTCAAGGATATCGAAATTCCTACGAACATAATTTTCAAGCTCAACGATTCTTTCATAATCTTCTCTTTTTTCAGCTATTTGGCGTTGCATCTGAAGCTTGAAAAGTATATCATCCTTATCAAGATTTGGAGGCAATTGCCGATGGTCTCCTATAACAACAGACTTCTCACCATAAGTTAATGGTAACGATAATTCGGCAGGAGTCGCTTTACTGGCTTCATCTTGAATCACAACATTAAAGCTCAGACTTTTATTTTTATTATCGGACTGTTGTAAGGCAAAAGCTTCTCTGTATTTTCTTATGAAACGAGAATCAGACCGTTTATTTCTTCGCTCGGAGGCAGTATAATTGGTGTCCGTAATCGCACTACAAGTGGCTCCTATGACATTGACATGCCTTAAATAATTTTCAAGCACAGTCTTTCTCCATGTTTGCGGGCAATCATGCATCAAGTCATACCAAAGTCTTCTGATATCTGAATCTGAGATGCGTTCTTGTGCTCGAAGATAAATATTTTTTAGCCAACGAGAGAGTACTACTTCTTCCGGATTAAAACTTTTATATTCATCCGTCTCGTGGGCAGCCTCATCATCTTGGCGCTCCAATTCGGTAAGGTCTACACCCGCCCATTTTTTTAGTTCGGGCATCGCATATGAAAGCCCCTCCGCTGAAAATTTATCTCCAGCGGCTATACGAATGGGGCGCACCAAATTATGCTCAGAAGATTTGAGCTTGTCAAGCGCATTATCAACCGCTAAATTGGCCTCTGAGGTTATGAGTATGCGCTGGGAGGAGTCTTGTTGCGCGAGTTGCCATATCAGTTCTGCAATTGCCGTTGATTTGCCTGTACCGGGAGGTCCTTGAATTAATGCGAAATCAGAAGCCTCTACTGCTTTTGCAATCGCTTCGATTTGCGAATCGTTTAGATTTGCATTTAGTTGGGTTTCTCGAATTAATTCAATACGGTGGTTTATAACTTGCTGCGAAATCCCAGTGGCTTTCGATGCATCAAAAAGATATGCCGACAACATTGGATTAACCAATGATTCCGGGTGTTCGGTTATCTTATTAAAAGAATCTCTTAGGCGATTGATTTTCTCTATCTCTCCAGTCATGTCTTCCATGTCTGGAGTTAGCATTATATTCTCACCACTGCTAATTAGTTTCTGGATTTCATTAAGACTCTCATTGAAAATTTTGAATTCAACCGTCGGAAAATCAATTTTGGATAACTGACCGAAAGGTATGTTTTCATCCCCATACTCTACCGTAAATGATTGGCCACGCATAGCCCCAAAACGTATTCCCTCATCATCAAGCATTGACTCAGCGTTAATGGTGGCATAGAATGTATCTAAACCATCGTGAGGTTCTTGCATAGCGAAGTTAAAGTTGGTTGCGCTGTATTCAATTGTCTTTCCGTCTTCCATCGAATCCGGCAATCCATTTCGGATACTTTGAATGGCAAAGCCAACCTCTTCTTTTAATTCATCTAATTCGCTATGTGTATTATAGGGTAGAAGGAGGACGAAATAAGATGATTCATCTCCGATTATTTCAGATTGAGGATAGTAATTCTTTATACGGGCCTTTATCAAATCTGAATCTTCATTTGAGGAAATGTCATAGAAAGATATTTCAAGAAACGGGGTACTTCGTAAATTTACAAACATCCTACTGCAATCCTCAGAGAATCTCCTCAGATTATTCGGCAAGAACAAGTCTGCATCAGCCTTGAATATCCAATAACCCGGAAGCGTATCATGGTTATAGATGTCACTGGCAAACACTCTTCGAACCTCTTTTTTAAATTGCTCAAAATGTAAGGTTGTATCTATTTGCGCAGTGAGAAGCTGACCATTTTTTGACAATGAACAACTTCCTTTTTTTATCGAAATGGGAAGAGCCAAGAATTTCAACATATAATGCTGAATATCTGTTATGACCTTCCATACAGATTTGATACTGGTGTCTTCCTGTGAAATTTGTTCGCCAGCCATTTTCGCATTTTCAAGCTTTTGCTTGCGAATGGTCTTTCGTCCAAATTTCATGGACAGCGAAATCTTGCCGTCAGGTTTAATTTCACATATCTGACATTTTAAAACCTGTCCAACGGAAAGAACATTTCCCACTTCTCCTTTTCCTACTCTTGGTTGGATTTTTGAGAAGTGAATGAGAGCACTACCCTCAGAAAAAGAGGCAAACGCGCCAAAATCTACGATTTTGGTGATAGTCACTTCTACCAAGTCGCCTAGTTGAGCCATAAGTCTACAAAGTTACATGGGTTAGATCATTGATTCGATGAAAGCGACATCTTTAAATTTATTATTGCAGAAATTTACTTTTAATCAAATGCCAATAATTCACGTGAATTTACACCAATTATACGAGATATCTGAGATAGGGTATACAAATCGGGTTGAGAGGTATTTGTACACCATTTGGAGACCGTCACGGGGTCTTTGCCTAATTGTTCGGCGAGCCATTTGCCTGTATGACCTGTTTCCGCTAATACTGCTTTTATTCTATTTAGTTTTTGTCGTTCTGTTTTTGTCTCCATTGAATAATAAATTAAATTTGAACGCAAAGTTAATAAAATTTTCACTCATGACCAAGGGTTTATGCTCCATAACATACAAAATCCGACAAGCAGGATAGGTCTTGTCGGATTTTTAGGCTAAAATGGCCACTATTTGTCTTCGTAGAGGTGTTTCAGGCGATCGAGAGAATGGGTGCGGATTAGGGAGTCACGATAGGCGATGTCCTGCCGCCAGTATCCTGTTTGCCATTCGCGGTACTTCTTGGGGTAGTTCTCACGGTAGAATTGCCCGAAGGAGATTGCCTCGGCATTTTCTTGATGCCAGCGGACAAGTTCCTCTATACGCTGCTCATACATGTGCCTTTTGTTTGCAGCAGAGTTACAGACCATAACGCTTCCTGTAAGGCAGATACCGACAAGTGCGCCGATGCCTATAACAATAGGGAAATTGAGTTTGATCAGGTTCTTCAACCTAATGAAATTTGTATCAAGACGATTGCGATCTTCATCGCAAAAACGAGCCTCTGTAGTGGAAGGGATTGATTTAACAGCGGTTTCAACCTTTTCACTCGATTCTTCCATCATTTGCGATGTTTGACGCATGGCAGATTCAAGTCTCTTGGTGTGAGCGAAGTCTTTTATCGAGCCGTCATCGTCAAGGAAGGTCTCAAACATCACTCCTGCAAGTTCTTCCTGATTCTTTGCTACAGCTTCTTCTCGGCTTATTGCTGCCTCAAATCGTTCGATCAGTGAGGTCAGTGCTGTTATGGATTTCTTATCAGCTGTTTCTGGCACATCGGCAGTGGATGGTACGTTTTCAAATGGATTACTCATAATTATTTACGGTTAAGATGGTTTTTGCTTTTTTGACTTCTTCGGCGATGAAGCGTATTGCCTCAATAGCCCATTGGTCGGATTCTTTTGTAATGTTCAGGTGGTGAGCAATCTGGTTAAGATTGTTCTGCATTCCCATGAGATCGCGGAACCACCGTAGCGTCTGAGGAGAATGGTCAGGGATTTTCCGACGCATCACAATAAGGCGGCATAGAAGGCTGAGTTTCAAACCTCGTTCCTTTGCTTTCTCCTCCAGATACTTTCGTTCGATAGGCGAGAGTCTGAAGGTGATGCGTTCAGACAAGTTTTCGTCTGAGTTATTACGTTTGCACCTGCGTTGCAGGGCGGAAGGTTTGTGTTTCATACAATATTGTTTTTACATTTTATATCCATTACGTCTTTTCCATTCTTCATCAGGATCATCAGTACCCTTACCGTCACGTATCTCATACTCGGCGTTGCGTGAGCTACCGGATGGAGCATCCTTGATATTTGCAATCCCGGCACTCTGGGATTTTGGCTTCAAGGTAGAAGATTGAGAAGGTTTGTTCATCGCCGGGTATACGGTAACTTTGGTTGCCGGTGCCTTTGATGTTCCGGGTTGAGTGATGTTGACAGGTGGAATGATACTCAAGTCAATGCCAAGATCCTTTTGCAGGCTGTAACTCCGTTCCTTGCCGTCACTATCAGTCATTTTTACGCATAGACCTTTTTTCGTATCAATGAATAAAGTCAGTCCATCGGCAGCGAGTGTCCCAACAAAATCAGTAGACCCCTTAGCTGCTTTCTCAATCAGGTATTTAAGTTTCGCCTTACGCTTCAGGGCATCCTCGACAGCCCTTTTACGCCGCATCTTCTCGTCAATCTGAGCCTGTGAGGTCGACGACTTATGCTGTCGGGTAGTCCGCTCTTTCCGGCGTTTACCTTCTGCCTCCTGATGAGCCTTCTCACGTTCGGCAGCTTTCCGGGCAGTTTCCAATCCGTACTTCATTGCAATGAAAGCAGCCGCACGGTTCGCGTTCTTGTTTATGAATTTATCACAGAACCGCTTGCCGTTGACGTCGGTCGTTCGGATCACAATATGATAATGCTCATTGTCGGTGTTGTCATGCCTTGCCACGATATAAGGGCATTCCGATACATCATTTCCACGGTGCCCCAACTCATCAAGAAAATCACCGATGATAGTCCTGACCTTATCGCGTCCATTGTCCGGCATTGAGCGAAGCATGGCGGTNTCNTCCGGAGTGAANGAAATGATGATNGTGTAACATTGCGTNNTGTANTCGTTGGCNGTNGCNATCCAGTCCTGCGCCTGTTCCTCCGGTGATGCCGACAGATCGGTGAAATTTGCGAACAGTATGCTACCGTCTTTTTCGTGATTTTGCGCGTAGCCCAGACTGTGGGAAATGTCGGACGATTTTCCTACTCTCGCGTTCATTTCTTGACAAAGTTTTCGCTACAGTTAACCGCAGGTTTCACTAATAGTCTGTNAGACAAATCGGGTCGAGGGGTTTCCCCTTGCAANGGTGTGTTTTNANGACCGNAGCGANAGCGGAGTGTCTGACAAAAACACATCTTGCAGAGCAACCTGAATTTCCCAGTGCATAAATGACCTCATAACTTAAACCCTCCTTTCTGGCGNTCGATTACCGCGCTCCTTTCTACGACTTGANAGTTCTGNTTTTCGACTTTTTGTGGAGCCTCNTTTTGTCCGACATTCNNNGNNTNCGANANNTCAACTTTGTTTTCTTNCTGTACCTGAGCAGCCTTCCATTTCCTGTANGATTCNGGNACNTTCGGGCGGTACTTTTCAAACAGCGAACCGAAGCCTTGGAACAGCNCAGAGCGGTCGACCGCAGTNCCTTTCACCGCATCATTTATGGNGGCGAATGCTGTCTGCCCGAACTCATTTTGAGGCATAAAGCAGCGCACCTCAAGAAAGTCAGGATTAGACTTCAGGTATTCGCANGCCTCGGCNAGTCCTCGTTTCCCGTTCAAGATAATGTGATAGCGGCGAGCCATAATCGGGTAAACATTATTGCGTATCACCGATTCNATNAGGGTAAGGAAGTCGAGCNGATTTTCATAGACCATNCAGGTCTGGTCTTTCCTGCGTTGNCCTACTGTGCTGATTCCGTCATCACCNATTTGGCGGAANANATGCCCGTTGAAAGCNATGAAACTTTCNCGGTTCTCACCAACCGACATAGCTAAGACNCGCTCNGGTTTCTGACTCTTGACNTGAGGCAACGANCCTTCGAGGGTATGGAATTTCACGTTATCCATTGACAAGCCGTATCGGGTAACNAGTCTTCCAAGTTCCCGATTTTTAGGATGNCANGTATCCGTAAAATCCCAGATAGGTCTACTGAGTGNTGTATAGCCGAANGTTGCNGGAATACTATCNCGCTCGGNATATAGTGCTTCCACTACCTCCATAGCCTTTGAGAAAGAGCCGTTCTCCACAAGACCGAGTTTCTCAGCCAGCGAGGACGCCGAACCAAATTCATNCGGATTTTTCATAGCCCATTCGTTACGGGCAGTGTTCACNGTNAGTTCCCGACCATCGNTGAAAGCANAATGTCGTAGTGCGCGTTTTTGCGATAAGCAGATTAGTCCNGNAGCCATACATAGGTCATCGACNNGTACGATGGANTCAAACTCCACCGCTGAAATTTTAGTATTTTCCATATTCAAAGTTTAAATGATGAGTAGCAATTTGTCCCAAAAGACCCTTTGCCCNTTAAAAATCCCCGAACAACCCTTTAATTTTTTAAGGGCAATTAGGGTTTATTTCTCCCTTTCGTTGAAATCTTTTGGATTGTAAGGAAAGGACTTCGGGNCNTTNGGGTCAGAANGGAGNTTCTTCNGATTGAAAGAGGNCAAAAGTNGGNGGCTCCTGATTGGTNGTNGGAATGTCNGTGCGGATCCACGGACGTTTCACCCGACCGTCGGCGCCACAATAATCCGGGTGCATACCGGGCAGTTTTTCACGCTCAGATCGTTCCCATCCCGGTATATGTTCCAATAAAGAGTTGATATATTGCGATGAATAGCGGAATGAGGTGCGTATCACATCATTNGGCAATTCTCGNTTTATCATCTTCGGAGATACTATCGTCAGCNGTTTAGTCCCAANACAACGGTAATCCTCNTCGATGTATTTCCGATTATCNACCGCCCATTCCTGCCACTGCGCACGTCGGGCTATCGGCCATGAGTCGTAGTCGGGCGGCACAAGTCGGTTAAGGAATGCCTCAATATCCTCAAGAAGTTCATCACCGGCGGCAGTAGTGTACTCNGCCTGTCGCTGATTGGCCTCCGATTCCAATTCNGNAGGGAGATAAAGAGTCTCGCCATTACGGTAATAGTNNTATGCTTCCNCCCAAAGTTGNGGTACCTCNGTTTTTAGTTGCTCAATCCATTCACGTGGTTGACCGATNCCCTTTATTGGAATTATCCACCAGCGACGGTTNCCGTTACAGCTTTGCAGAAACTCAGTTTCGTTAGTGGTAGCAGCAAATACATTACTACGTGGTATTGATTCACTCTTTCGGGCATAAGCTGGACGCACATCATCACGGACACGACTTAGAAAAGCCTTGGCAGCCTCGGCATCATGCGCACGTTTCATTCCGTTAAGCTCAGATATTTCCACAATCCATGCACCGGTAATGTCTTCGATTTTCGCCTTATCATCATGTGCGAAAGAAAAAGAATCCGAAAACCATTCCCCGGCGATTGTGCTCAGAAATGTACTTTTCCCGACTCCTTGTGGACCTGTGAATGTCAGAATATGATCAAACTTACAGCCTGGACTGAAAGCACGTGCCACCGCTCCGACCATCCATTTGCGTGTCTGCGCCCTTGTTAGCGGTGTATCTTCCGCACCCAGATAGCGTATCACCACAGTCTCAATACGTTCCTGCCCGTCCCAGTTCTCGGCTGTGATAAATTCTTGCACTGGATTAAAGCCACGTTCTTTAGAAGTGGTTTTGAGCATTTCAAGGATACGAGGCTGGGATAGTTGCAAGCCATAGGTGCTTTCTATATACAGAGCAATCTTACCGATTGATTCATCATCAATACGGTTATCGCGCTCATTACAGAAATCGGGAGATTCGGTAATGTCCTGTTTTGTGAAGCGATCGAAACGAACTTTGGAAAGCTCACTGTCGTTGAGTAGAATCAGCCTAATATTCTGGCCCGTCTTTTCTATCTCGTTCTTGTCGTTGAGTGTCAGGGCGGCTTGCCAGTCATCCAAGTCATTAGTTTTTGGACGATTCTTCTCCCGGATAATGGTGAGACGAACTCCAGCGTCCTCCTTACATAGTTGCAACATCGACTTATATGAAGGCATACGGTTAGGAGGAGTGTCCTCTTTTGCGCACAGATCAGCTTCTCCGAACTTAAAGAGCCTAACGGTATCAAAAGCATTATAAGGCGTATTACTATCTTTCGGCCAAACAATCTGCTGATCATCATCAACTTCAAGAGTGTACGAAGGATTAATATCCGACACATAGAGTCCACTTTCTTTATCGAAGGTAAAAGAATCGGAAAGGAATTTCTCTATAGCAACACTGCATGAGTAGGTACGACAGAAGATGCCTACGATATCCTTCTTTTCAGATGGTCGTTTGTAACGGCTCATGAAAACCTCCTTCCTTTTGCGCTGTTGCGCATACTTTTGGTCATCATAGCCATTTGTTCCTCAATAGAGAATTGTCCTCTGCGCTTGCTGTCTGAGAGCCAACGGCGCAGTTCAGAAGGGAGGAATAGTAGATTTCTACCCGGCTTATAGCAAGGGACACGACCTTCCTGCACAAGAGCGCGGACTCTTGATATAGACAGATGAAGAATATTGGCGGCTACTTTTATAGTCACCATTTCCTCTGTATCTTCCGCTGGCGGCGAATATAGCCGTTGAAATAGTTTAGTGACTGTTTCGGTCAGGGCATCGAGCTTTTCTTCAAGCCGAGCCACAATCTGAGGCACTGCCTCGAATGAGATTTTTTCTTTCATAATGCGGTACGATAATGTTTTGGATTCGTGCCGCAAAGTTAGAATTAGAATATCTGGTTATAAGGTTATTTGCAAGATAACCAACAGATAACCAATAATCACATAGAAAACCTCATGATTTCTTTGCCATTCGTGCTCTTACTTCACTGAAGTCATGAGGAACAAGTGGTTTTCCAAGTTTGATAATAGGTAGGGAGTGGATCTTATCTTCATTTGACATTGTGGAGCCAATGCTATCTAGAGCTGAAGTAACAATAAGTGGGAAGGATGATTTTGCAAATTCGGCTGCGCGATCCCTAAACTTATATTTGGTGTGTTTCTTATCATATATTCTTTTGGTGATATTCCAAACGTAGTGTAGGATATCGAATTGAAAAATATAATCCGGTAATGGTCCTTTAGCGATTACCTCAAATCTTCCCCCATTATTGAAATTACGCAAGCCAAAGAATATTTTCTCTATCTGATCGGTAGTTAGAATATCCTCAAATGTCTTGTATGTATATTCGATGATTTCATCCGGGATTTCATCTTCCATAGTCACTATCTCTGCATTGTCATCCTCTGTATCAATATCTAATGCAACTTCTTGATTGTGAACGGTATCTTCGGATATAATATGAGCAGGGAGAAGTAGGCGTGATGAAGTCTTTATAGGAGTATCGGTTTTCGTTACGTGATATAAATGTTGTTTTCTCAAAAATTTTCTAGTCTCCTCCCATATTCCCGGCATTGCCTCAGAAATCATAGGTCCAGCGACATATATTGCAGAAAAGAGTATGAGTTCGTAAGTGACGAATTTACCGGCTATGTTGACTGCCATATCGCCAATGCTCTTTGCCGGATATGAGGTCTTGATAGCAATAAGCAGGAACAGTATCGATGATACCGCTGCAAGATTTTTTAGTGTGTTATCTGTTCTATCCATGTGGTTTATGAGGTTTATAAAAGATTTGTCCGACAAAATTACAATAGGTCGATTGCTAAAAACGAAATGTGCAACATCAAATTTTTATAGGGGTGTCGTTATTAGGAAGAAATAGCAAAAAAGTCCACCGCCAGAGGCGGTAGACCCTTCATTCGGCCAAAAATGGCGAAGTAAAAAGATCGTCGTTTTATACCCTTTGCCCGAAAGGGTGACGATATCTTGTCCTACTATTCGGTCTTAGGTTTAATTGAGATTTTGCCTAAGGTATCGACGAGGGCGGTCGGGACGTTGTGAGTGTATCGGAGAGTAGTTTCAAGGTTCTTGTGAGTAAGAGCCTGACTGACGAGATAGGGATTGCTGCTCATAGCCATCTGCAAGGTCGCATAAGTATGTCTGAAACAATGAAAGGTTATCCGCTTGTCAATCTTGGCAGCCTTAATCCAGTCTTTGAGTGGTTTGGCTGTCAGAGTCTTCTTAAATCCGACAAATACTTTTCCTGTCTGTCGCTCACCAAGAAGTTCGATAGCATCCTCACAGAGAGGGAGAGTGGCAGGTGTCTTCGTTTTCTGTGTTTTCAGAACAATGCATAGCCCGATTCCGGCAACCTCCTGAATATTATTCCATCGGAGATTGAGAATGTCGCTGAACCTCAGTCCTGTCAGACAAGAGAATAGGGACGCTCTGCGGAGAACATCACTGTCACATGGAGTCTGAGCCAGTCGTATCAGTTCATCCTGATTCAGAAATTCTCGCTCAACATCTTCCCATTCGATGTATTCCAGATAGTCGTTGATGTTCTCTGTGATCAGCTTCTCCTTGTAAGCCATTTTCAGGAGGGCACGGAAGGTAGAGAAGTAACCTGCTGCGGCGTTTTGTGACAGACTTTTTCGTTTATGTTTCAGTTGCTTTGCTGAAAGCAGGTATTCACGAAACTTTGTGCAGAACTCTACTGTGAGGTCTCCGAAACTGCATTTACCCTTGCAGAACACCTTGAAGTGTTCAAACACGATGCGCCATTTCTGATACTTCTTCTTTGTAACAGCCTCGAAGTATTCCAGAAAATCAGCTTTGAGTTGGCTGTGGTCGATGAAACCGAACTGACGGTTAATGACAGATTCCTGACGGCGACAGCGTATTAGTTCCCCCTTTTCAAGCATCGAGCGGTTGAAATCGCGCTGAACCTGATTGGTGGGATTGGCATAGAGGTATATACCAAGATACTCATGTCGTTGCATACGGTTGGTTTTCGGGTTGCGGATTGGAGGGTAGTAGTCGAAATACAGCGTAATTTTACCCGATTTGAGAAGACGCTGCCGAAGTGTTACTTTTGTGCAGATATCCATAACGATATTTTCTGATGAATGATTTTTTGAGACAATTAGAAATCGCGAGTGAACTTGAAGCGCATGTCGGCGAAGGCGGTGCGCGTTGGCGAAGCCTTCAAGATTCACCGCAAAGTTCGTATCTGGCTATCCGGTTATCAAGTTATTTGACAGATAACCAAGAGATAACCGATAATCAAACTTATTTCAGTGTAGGAGGACGGAGAATCGCATCAATTTCCGACTTCAAGATATAAGTATATTTCCCTACTTTCTTACGGCGCAGTCCATGATACTTCACATAATTGTGAAGCTGGTCATGGGTCAGATTGTATTCTGCCCGCACATCGGAATAGGATATCCAATCATCTTCTTTAGGAGTTTCAGGTTTTGCCGTAAACACCCGGTCACAATGCACCTTGCTCCAGAGTGTCTTCCCGCGATGATACACCTTCGGGATATTATGAGCCTTCCCCTGAGCAAATACCCATGAATTGCTCACTCTAAACTTCTCGATAATCTCCTTTGTCGTGTAGAACTCAGAGATTGCCTCGCCGTTTTCATCTGTTGTTGAAGATTGAGCCTTTGATTTTCTCACATAGAGACTTGTCACAAGTAAATCATCAATATCCTTTCGGCTGATGCGTGTAACCCGGGATGTCAACCGATAGGCTTTTAGTTTACCTCGATATATTAGTTGGTAGATGGCGTTTCGTTTTACACCCATAAGATCAGCTGTTTCTTGAACCGACAGGTAATCTCTATGATATACAGCCTCTTCTTTCTGACGGATGATTGTTTCTATCAGCTTTGTTTCGGTCTCAGTTTTCCTTTCTTGTCTCTTGCGGTCTTTATATGCGTGTTCCGCACATCGCTTGCAGCAGTAACGAGTTGAGCATTTTTGAGCTTCAAACTCCTTTCCGCACCAGTCACAGACCTTTTTGATTCTAATGCTTGATGTTGCCATATTTGAACGTGTTTATTTCGCCGCTCACAGAGCCGATGTTGTATTCCTACGTATTTCTACGTATCCCATTGTTAACAACCATCCACACACGGAAGGAACGGCATGTCCCGGGTATGGACGAGCAACAAATGTGGTTCAAAAATGGAGTGAAAAATAGGTAGAAACGGGTTCTACCGATTAGTTTGGCAATCTTCGGGCAAAAGAAAAGGCGCTCAAACTGAACGCCTTGACTATTATTTCAACTTATAGTTGCCTGTCTTTAACTGCGGGTTACTTGCCGATGCAATTATAGCATAATATTGATAGTTAGGTAGTTGCGCTTTAAGTATACAAAATTGTATTTTACGGGGTTCACACCTCCAATTTTAACAATTCCGGCTCTCTTAAAGCACCCATTCTTTACTAATTGCAAAGATAGCGATTTTTTGTTACAGTTGCAAGTTATTTAGGTTAAAAAAGGGGGATAGTGACAATATTAGCGAGATATTTTTTGGGGATAGTGTCATTTCATGGGTTTACAATTTGGGGAATAGCGTCAAAATTATTATCTTTGCCCTTGAAAACAAATTCGTATATGATATGATCTTCAAGAGGAAACTATATAATGATATGCTTCAGTGGAAGCATGAGTCTGGTGGTCAAACTGCATTGCTCATAAAGGGAGCAAGGCGTGTTGGAAAATCTACGCTTGCCCGAACTTTTGCAGAAAGCGAATATAAGTCATACATTGCCATTGATTTCACAAGCTGTAGGCAAGAGGTTCGGGATTTATTTGAAGACATATCAAATCTTGACTATCTGTTCATGCGATTACAGATGATTTTCGGAGTGGAGTTATATGATAGAAATTCCGTAATCATTTTTGATGAAGTTCAGAATTGTCCTAAAGCTCGTCAGGCTATTAAATATTTGGTTGAAGATGGGCGCTATGACTACATAGAGACAGGCTCACTTATCTCAATACGTCAGAACGTAAAAGGAATTCTAATTCCAAGCGAAGAACACGATTTGTCCCTGTACCCTATGGATTATGAAGAATTTAACTGGGCTCTTGGAAATAAAGTAACCATTCCTTTGTTGCATAAATTCTTCGATAGTTGTAAAGGTCTTGGAGATGCCGGTAATCGTAACGAGATGAAGCAATTCCGATTATATATGCTTATAGGAGGAATGCCACAGGCAGTGAAGGCATATCTTGAAACGAATAATATGGAAAAGGTTGATATGATGAAACGTTCCATAATCAAACTGTACGAGCAGGATTTCATCAAGATAGACCCTTCAGGCAATACATCCAAAATGTTTATGGCTATACCCTCACAATTGGCCAGCAATTATGCGCGATACCAAGTATACTCAGCGACAGAAGGGGTGCGTATTGACAGATTGAGGGAGCAGATATACGACATGCAGGATTCAATGGTCGTAAATATCGCTTATCATGCTAATGATCCAAATGTTGGTATGGCACTTCATCGCTCATCCGATCGCTTCAAGATGTATCTTTGTGACACCGGTCTATTCATTACCCTTGCGTTTTGGGATAAGAAGTTCACGGAGAACATTATTTATGAAAAATTACTCTCTGATAAATTGAGTGCTGACCTCGGATATGTATATGAGAATATAGTTGCCCAGATGCTGAAAGCCAATGGCCACGAACTATATTACTATACATGGCCTTCAGAGACGAGCAATCATCTTTACGAAGTTGATTTTCTTCTATCAAACGGGACAAAGATAGATCCGATAGAAGTGAAGTCATCCGGTTATAAAACCCACAAGTCTCTTGACCTGTTCTGCGATAAATTCTCATCGCGAGTAAATAAGCGTTACCTTATCTATACAAAAGATTTGCGTAAAGAGGAAAATATAACCTATCTTCCGGCTTATATGACGCTTTTCCTGTGATTTTTTAATGTATCCCACAATATATTTATGGAACATAACGAAGAACTATACACAATCACACTTACGAAGAAACAGATGCTTCTTATCGCAAATTGCGTTGAAGACTGTTCAAGGTTTCTTGCCGGACAATGTGAACTTGGTTTCTCCACATGTGGTCTTGAGAAACAGCAGGAAATTCAGAAGAGACTCAGCGATCTGCACAACCTTGTGGCAACCGACTTAGCTCATCAGCCATATGCATCTTACGGATGGTCAGGGGGTGGTTGTTCTAACGATTACCAGCGCGACAAAATTATTCAGCTATATCCTCTATATCGTGAAATTCGCCATTTCATAGCAAAGGAAGAAGGTCATAATAGCGTGTACGCCGGAAGTACCCCAACGTGCGATGAACAAGGCCCATTCATCAAAATCAATAAACTTTGAGAATATCCAACACGGTGATTGCATACCCTGTTTCTTAAAACGGAGAATATTCAACGGTTACTAAATTCATTGCATTTTCTGCATTATTTGCATTTTGAGATAAAAAACACATGGATTTTGACGAGTAACATCCAAAGACATGGCACGGCTTAACGATTTTATGACGAGGATTGACCTGTCGGTGCTGAATGATTACGTCGCGGCTAATGGCAGGAGCGTTGTCTATGCCAAGGGCGAGAGGATTGTTCAACAGGGACAATTGTGCCGCTATGTGGGGGTGGTAAAGTCGGGATATTTCAAATATGTGGCTATTAATTCAAAGGGGCAGGAAGTAGTAACCGGCTTCTCATTCGAGGGTGAGGTCGTCACGGATTATGTGCGGGGATTTCTGTTCGACCAGCCATCGCTCACCTCCATTGTCGCGGGATGCGATGCCGAGGTCCGGCGGGTGTCGGTGGAAGATGTGCGACAGTTTATCACAGAGCGTAATCCCGGTTTTGTCGCCGAGGTTTCCTCCAATCTGTTGCAAGAGGCTTATTGCCGTTATCTGAATATGCTCGTAAAGACACCTTCAGAACGTTTCCATGAACTTGTCTCCCGCTATCCCTACGTTATCCATAATCTGCCTATTCAGGAGATTGCCTCCTATTTAGGCATATCACGTCGTCAGTTGCACCGCATCCGCGAGGCCGAAAGTGCCGCCAAAGCCTCCGAGAGTGAGGAAAACTAAGAAAAAACAACGCTCCACGCTGATTTTCATGCCCGTTTGGGACATTTGTCACACCGAATGTCAATTATTCATTTTAACTTTGCTTATGATTACACTAATAATGCTAATATTAGCTTTTGCGATAATTCTTTCTTTTGGGCTAATGGTAAAATGTCCGAAATATGGTCTGTGGCTATATAAAGGGGCGATTTTTGGAATTATGATAATCTTTTTATTTGTAGTCCTCTTTTTCTGGTTGGGAGGTAATGGAGATGAAACCGCCCTCAACATCAATCTGCACCCTTGGAGGAATTATTTGCGATATCGTGTCGCTGCAGCGGTAGCCTGTGTTACGCTTTTCCTTGCGGCATCCCAGCTGCCTTTATTGTTTGTAAAATGTTATGCCAAGAAGAAAAAGTGGCAGATCATAAAATATGAAGGACTTGTCTATGCCTTAACATTGGGAATCGGTGTTATATGTCTTTCTGAATTTAGTGGCGTAGTAAAATTACACGATGAAAAATTACAGGCTGGCAATGAAGTGGTACGACTTATAGACGAATACAATAATACCCATAAAACGCAGTGTCAGTCACTTTCGGAGTTGGGATTGAAGCAAGTTGGCGATGGTTTTTATGAGTATAAGGGTATGTGGTTTCTATTGAATGCAAACGACAAGGCTTTTGATTTGAGGTTTTGCAGTCCGGAGGGTGGTGATATTAATTATGATTTTACCTATTCAAGCGATGTTCATGAGTGGAACGAAACTATAATTTGGTAGCTGCATTTTTAAGTTTGTTGTTATGTCGAAATTTGAAATAGTACTGATACTTGTCCTCTCAGTGGTTGCTATTAGCGGACTGGTAAGTGCGAAGCTAAAACATGATAAATGCCGAATGTGGTGGTTGCCAATAGCAATTTGCGGAAGCCTTTTGGTTCTCTTGATTGCTTTATATATCTGGTTCCTAATTGATTTTATGACTTCTCCTCTTTGCGTGTAACCGGGGATTACACATAATCGACCTATTAAGGAGATTGCCTCCTAATTAGTCATCTCCCGCCGTCAGATGCACCGCATCCGCGAGGCCGAAAGTGCCGCCAAAGCCTCCGAGAGTGAGGAAAACTAAGAAAAAACAACGCTCCGCGCTGATTTTCATGTCCGTTTGGGACATTTGTCACACCGAATGTCGAATATTAGTTGTAAATTTGCTTAATTACAGATAATAGACTCAAATGAAACTACTAATAGCCTTATTCTACCAATATTATTGGTGGCAGAAGCGCAAAGAAAATGATGAATCCTTTGTGCCTGTTTTGGCTGTGCTGTGTCTCTTGGTTCCTCTATTTGGTATAGTAGGTTTTATAGTAATTTTTGCTGATGTGACAGGGTTTATCATTTTGAAGAAATATGATATGAAAATGACCATTTTCGCTATGTTCATTCTCGGATTAGCGGTCTCATGGTGGCTGTTTTTGAGAAGAAAGCGATATAAAACAATAGCCCAAGAGCATGATATTTATGATAAGCCCATGTATCAAACGCTCGCAATCTTATATCCAGTTCTTTCCGCAATACTTTTCTTTATTGGATTATATATCGGCTATTTACATAATACTGAAATGTTAAGTCAATAACTCTTAGTTCATGAATCGCAACGGCAATAGGTTTCAGCGTCAAGGATTTATCATCCTTATGGTATGCTCGGCGATAATGCTTGGCATAGGAATCTTTATGTTTTTAACCGGTGTTGATTCAACCAGTATTGTGACCAGTCGATACAGCAATCCTATCGAGGAGACTATCTCATGGCAAACGCCAATCTTCGGAGCTGTCGTTTTACTGGCATTAGGCATCATGATTCGATTTGATAAACCATCATTACCTAAAATGGATATTCAAGAGAAGCGCAAGTTTATATTTGGTAAGATTGCAGATTTCCTAAAGGAAAATGATTTCAAGAAGCGCGGTAACCATTTCTTCCAGAGCAACGGCTCGATAGGCTATTGCATGAACATTCAGAATGACAAATGGAATAATGCCCACCAAATACGATTCACACTCAACCTCGGCATATACACAGAGCGGTTTTGGCTTGAACATGAAGATTTCAAACACACCGGGGTCGCGCCCTCTTTCCCCAAAGAATATGAGTGCGCCGTCAGGGAGAGAATTGGGGATTTATTGCCGACAAACGAGGACAAATGGTATAGTATCATTTCAGATACTGATGTAATTAAGCTATGGGATGATATAGAGCATGACCTTACGGATTATGTAATGCCATTCTTCATCGGATACAATACCGAATCAGACGTAGTACCCAATCAATGTATTTATAGGAAAGGAGGCAAACGATGAAACAGCAGAATAGGTATATTGCGAAAGAGGCGTTTACGTTTCCTATCGTTTGTCTTGTCTGTTTGGCTTTCAATGTTTATTGGGGCTGTGCTGACGGGTGGCCTGTCGGTGCGATAATCGGCACATCTTTTTTCGGGATTATAACAATATGTTATGTCGGCAAATATTTTCGTTGCGGGCGCAATTACCTGAAAATCGATGCCGACGGTATTGAGGTAAAAGATTGGAATAAGATTACTACTCTTAATTGGTCTGAGATAAAGAAATGTGAGGTATATTACAGGTCCTCCTATGCCTCTGCTGTTCTTTTTACGCGCGATTTAGTTATCGTTGCCAAATCTAAAAGCAAACGTGAGCAGCACATATTTGTCAGCCTCTCAGGAAAATACTGTCGCAATAAGAGCGTCATCGAGGCGATTAAGCGTTTCGGCAGCAATGATGTTTTTGACAGTCAATCATCCCGCTCTCAGAATAGGTATTTGATTGGAATCCTTTTGGCGGTTTTTATAGGTAGTGTCTTCATTTTTATCATTTCGATAATAAGAGAAGTTTGAGCTATGAAAAATCGAATATTATATCTTATTGCCATTGGCGGCAACTTCTTGTTGCTGTTCTACGCCCTTGTCTTGATTGTAGGAATCGGCGGCGGTTGGCTTGACCGTGAGTTGTGGCTTCACTCCGATGTGGCAAAAATTACACAGCTCCTGCTCATGGCCTCGGCCATGGGGCTACTGTTCGCAAATATCAGAATAAGCCGAAATCAATATAACGGCAAATATCAGGCATTGATTCTCGGCGGGAACATCTTTGTCAATCCGTTCCTGGGCTTATTTTTCCTGAGCGAAAAGGTTGATGACATAAAGACGGTTACCACATTTTCAAAGCGAAAAGTATATCTTTTTCTTCGCAACGTGCATATATTTTGGCTGTTATATACATTCGCTATGGTATTCTATACGCCACTGATTGAGTCACAAGTCGGCGAGATATTTTATATCGGATTGATAATTGCGGTAATAGTCTTTATACAGAAGAATATTACAATCGCCATAAGACATGATACCCCCGGCTATATATTGCTGAGTGTATGGCTATTCTTCATTTACGCACCATTCTATTCACGTCGCGTACTTAAAAACAACTGGCTATGAAAATTCAGAATAAATTCATAAAAATAATATTTGGATTTATAGTGGCAATTTTGACTTACTGTATTGTTGGGCTTATTCTTAAAGATCAAAGGGCAAAATCGTTGCGAGAACATAGGAAAGAAGTACAGGCGATTGTCAGCGAATACTATTCAATCAGTTTTACCTACTATTATAAATATAAATTTAACGTGAATGGTAAAGTATATTACGGGAGTGAGAAAAGACAACATGAAAAGGATGTTCCGGCAATGGGAGATACGATTTTGATTGAGTATGATGCCCTGTCACCTAAAAACAATAGAGTAATCTCAATAAATTACAATGACTGATATATCTTTAATATCTACAGCTTTCAACTTAAAAGACATTACATCCAAATGTTTTGTACATAGGGTTGAGTGTATTTTGGTTGGCTTGACATTTGTTAAAGTACCGGGTAGGGATTATAAAATATTCTTTACTATATATCCACTATGGCGTTCAAATCTGAAAAGTTGCATATCTGTTCCTTTATTACTTCAGCCGTTGGTAGACAATAACGGACTCGACATATATTTGTGTGACGATATAGATTTTGTTGAAAGATGTAACTTGCATTTTCCATTATTAAGTGGTAGTCATTCCGCAGAAGATTTTTTCAGGTTTCTGTATGAAATGCTTGTAAACGATAAGTCTATTAAAAACAACTTTGTACTCCTAATGAAGATGTACGAGTTAATATATGGCATCGCTCTTTATCTCAACAACATAGATATAGCCCAAGATGTATATATACAGATTTCAAATCAAATATCCAGCTGGGACACAAAGATTTTCAACTACTGGTACGGCGATAAAGACACAACACTGTCAAAACTTCTTGAATTTGAAGTAAACAAGTGCAGAATAGTCAAGAATGTTGACCTCAACGCCTCCGACTCCAAAGTAATAAAGTTACCGACTTATAAATTCCTTGTATAATGAAACTGACCGATAAACGATTTTGGATATTTGAGGCATTATCTCTTGTATGTGGAGAGGTAACTTTCTGTATCACTGCTGGGATTTGGTTTGTATTATCTCAAGTTAATTGGTTTTCAGAATGGATCTTCCAACTCCCCATTGTGCTTTGCTGGGGTTTAGGAGCTCTATTCTCATGGCTCACATCCAAAAGCATAAACAATATTACACTTAGAACATATATATGGACTAATTGTGTATATCTGGCTTTAACAATTTACAATGTCAGTAACGGAGACGAATCGATAGACGGTTGGTATATAATGTTCTGCTTAGGATTTGCCATCCTTTCTTTACCCGCATTTGTATTGATGACGATTATTTATGCTAAGATAAAACAAATTACCAATGGAATAAAGGCTCTCGGAATGGTTATGCTGACAGCTTTGCCTCTGGTGGCTATAAATTTTATGGGACTGAACTTAGGAATTGGCAAGGAGAATAGGATAAAGGATGTTGCAAATGAAGTTATCGGAATGGTTGATAATTTCAAAGACAAGAATGGACGAATACCTACCGGACTTCATGAGATAGGAACTCCTTTCGAGGAAATTAATGAGACCTATGAATACAAGGACTATATTTTCTATTACGAACCGAGAAAAGACGGTTTTTATTGGCTGACCATCACATTCGGTCCGGATGAAAATTATTGTTATGAGTCTAAAAATAAGTCTTGGATGTGGGATTGTGATTCTGCTCAAGTAGCAATGTACAAAAAATATGACATTGAAAATGATTTTGGTGATGAAGCTGATCGATAAACGATTTTGGATATGGATAGCCATGATAGCTCTAATGCCAGTTATGATGGGTGTCTTTACAGGCTGTGTCCTTGTTGAAACTTTCGCTGAATTATTCTATTACCCAAATATTGAGCTATTTTTACTATGGGAAATCGCCTATTTGGTGGGCGGATTACTCTCTTATCACAAATTACAAAGTTTTAATTGGTTGAAATGTGCCCTCCTATTCTGGGGAATCGTATGCCCATTATTGCTTTGCTCTTCATTTAAATGGGCCGGAATAAGAATACATGACGGCTTCAGTGGATTAGCTTATTTTATGATTTCAGGTATTTTATGGGGCTTCAGCATCCTTCCGCTAATGGTATGTACATGGCTTTACAAAAACAAATTCGCAAAAATATGAAACTACAATGCACTAAATATCTAATTATCTTTACACTGTTGCTGACTGCGTGCATAAGCATCTATGCGCGGAACCTCAATGTGAGCGGACGAGTGGTAGGGAAGTATGACGGCGAGCCGATGATAGGCGCGTCTGTCAAAGCCATGTTTGCTGATAGAAACGACAGCATAGTAGCCATAGCCGATGTTGACGGCAAGTTTACTGCAATCGTCCCGGTGAATCAGATGCTGAGATTTCAATATGTCGGGTTCAATGATACGATAGCAGTCGCTAAGGAAAATATGCTCATTGAAATGGAAGATGGCGGAGTGTGGAAAAATCCATTGTGGATTGTAGATGATTCAATAGTGGATGTGGATTATCCGGAAATATGGTATCAGTCGCCCTTCGGCGATGTTTCATTGGAATCATTGGTTTGTAAGGCTATGCCTGTGCTTCAGGAACAGGATATTGAGGAAGTTGACTTTTTTGATTCAACTCTCTGCATAAACAATATACTGATCAACGGTTTGTGTCGGGTCAGGACGAAACCGACATCAATCCAAGTGATTGTCGACGGCGAGAATCTGGGTATTATAGAAGAATATCCCGGAAGACTGGCGGGTAAAACCGGTGCAATAAAATATGCGAAGAACACGCTCATGATTGACAGTGTGGTTGATGCGGTTGCGATAGATTCGGAAAAGCTATTGCCAACATCCTGCGTAAAGACAAAGAAAATGCTTGTTGTTACAACTGCCGAGCATTATCCTTCTGTTGCAAAGTTTGGTTTCACGCCATATCAATATGATAATGGCGATGACTATGTATCGGATGGTCGCTATCGAATCGTTGATAAAGATGGTAAAATAGGATATGCCACTGAAAATAACGCTGTGATTATATCACCGCGTTTTGCCTTCGGATTCCCGTTTAAGAACGGTCGTGCAAAAGTGACCGACTGCGGACACCTCGAAGAAGTGAAAGGCAGTGATGGTGAATACCATTATTGGGTAAGCGATAACTGGTATTGGATAGATAAAATGGGCAATAGACTTGAAATGAAAAAATGAAACTGACCGATAAACGATTTTGGATTGCATGGGTAATTGCCGAACTGCTATTGTTAGCCTCCTGTATAGATGTCGCAGTGAGGTGTCAGTCGTTCGAAATGATATGCGTTTTTGCAGTAACCCAACCGTTAATGATAGTTCTGGCATTATTCAAAAAGACTCATCTCAATGCGGCATTGGTAAATTTAGTAATCATTAGCTTATATACGGTCTATTCAATCTATCTAAGATTGACACATGAGGATACTGATGGTTGGGGTTGGTTCGCCTTAGGGGTTGTGCTCCCAGTTGTGCAGCTCTTATTGGTGTTGTTATCCTGGGGAATATCTAAACTTGTCAAAGTTGCAAGATGTAACGATTAATAAATTCCCACAATAACTATAGTAAGTAAATACACCATCGCCCATAAATAAGGGAATCCCCATGCGAAAATTCGCACAGGGATTCCTTTGGTGTCAAGGCTTTGCGCCTTCGGGGATATTTGGGTTGTTACGTACCGCTTCTTGGGCGGCTTTCTCATTTTCGGTCGGAGTGAACATCCAATCAAACCAACCATCCGAATCATCATCATTCTTGGGCTGTTCTTTTGCCTTTGGCGGTTCAGGTTGCCAGTTGTCATGTGGATGGAAATAGCGGAATGGGATTCCCGACTGTTCCAGATTTACCGTTTCTGTCTGCCAGTCCTCACGCTGTTTGTCGGTACCGGATAGGACTCTTTTCTCCATAGAGGTTATGGTTTCGTCATCATCCCATTGAGAACGGATGCCACGATACAGCCACTCCACTCTCAACAGTTCTTCGCGCTCGTTACTCAGATCATATGTCCAGCAACCGAGACCGAATACCACAAAGACTGCTACGAATAACCCTAAACTCAGTCTAAGGTTCCACTTGTTAACCGTATCAACGCTCTTGCCGGCATCAATCCGCTTGTTAGTTTCTTTCAGAGTACGGTGTATGCTTGCCGCGTCGTTGAGACTGATTCCCGGAGCATTGGCGGCTCCCTTCTGCATCGCGTTGGACACCGAATCATCAATCTTGGGTGACAGGGTGCTGACCACTTGCTGCGCCACAGCACAGGCGGTTTCCTGTACGATGGACTGAACATCGGGCCGGGGTATGGCGGCAAACTGCTTCTGCATCTCAGCCAGACTTTGCATGACAAGCGACACAGTACCGTTGAGCGTCTGGATAATCCCCGACAGCTTGACAACATCTTCGCTCTTGGCGATATTGTCAGGCAGGTTTACCTCTATTGGCTCTTGTGGCTGTGGAGCTGCCGGAGGTGGAAACACAGGCGGTTGAATGGGTATATTGTCAATCCTCTTGTTGACCTCGGTAAAATTTTCGGTGAGTGTTTTTTCGAGGCGTGCCAGCTGACGGCGCATAATCTCGAAATCGGCGTTCTCACACTGCACGCCTTGAATTTCATCTTTCTTTGCCATAATTGTTATCTTTTGATTCCACGTTTAGGTTTCTTTTTCTTAGGATGCGATAGTTCCCATGCCAGACGTTCCTCCTCCGGGTCATAAGCGGGTCTCGGCTGGAATAATCCGCCTATGAATTGTCCTACTCCCTCGCCGATGTCAGCCGCCAGACTTGCGGCAGTGGCGGCGGTGGCTTTTACAGCCTTCAACGCCTCATCGGAGATAGATGAAGTGGCTGATTTTTGAGACGTGGTAGCGGCTACCCGTGCCGTTCTCGACTCCGTCTGACGGCTGGAATTGCTGAAATATCGGTCGAGATTTTTGTACTTGAAAGCCTCACCGACATCCGAACCTTTTACCTTGTAGTCGCCCAGCTGGAACGAAACGCCCTGCATTTCCTGTGTGCCGCGACGATACTTCGGTATGATGTGGATATGCTTCTGAGCCAGCAGAGCGGCGAAAGTGTGCCAGTCGCGGGAGTTGCGCAGAGCCTCCGTAGCGGCAATTTTAATCTCCGCTTTGGCTCGTTCAAGACCGTAAAGTTTCTCCAAGTCGGGTGCTTCCTGCTTGGGTAGGGCGAGGCGGTAAATGCTTCGCAAACCTTCTGGTTCTTGTAGCGGTTGCGTCCGGATTCCATGCGCTTGCCATTATCGCCGACCATATTGAACACGATATGACAGTGCGGCTTGTCAGTCTCATAGTGGCGCACCACGATAAACTGTGTCTTGTCAAGCCCCATCATCTTGATGTAGTCAAGAGCGATTTTAAGCATCTTTTCATCGCTGAGTTTAGGCTTGTCGTCGGCGGAAAACGACAGCGTTATGTGTCCGGCAGGGTTACTAATTCTCGGATTCTGCATAGCTTGAGCCTCAAAACTCGCTATGATATGACTGCGTTTCTCGCCTATCATTCCGCGACTTCCGAGTATCTTCCATGTGTCGGGAGTAAAAATTTTCTTGTCGTGTTTCTCACGGATCACATAGTCAACCTTAGAGCCATACGACCCGGATTTGAGTATTTTCCCTATCATGTTTTGATTCGTGCTTTAAGTTTTAGAATGTATTTTGCGATGCTGTCAACGATATTTTCAGCCTTGTCTGCAACGCTAAGGAATCCCTCGGCGTTGGCATGATGGGCTACCTGATTTAGATTCGGACCGAGTTTTTTCAGCTCATGAAGGAGCATCTTTTCCTCATCGGTCAACACGCCTGTAACCTCTGCGTTCAACGCTGCCTCCCGTCCATACACGGTCTTGCACATGCCGGCGCGGGATGCCTTGATGTCTATGACGTCGAACTCATCATCGTTGAAAGAAAGCTTCAATGTGTGTACTCGTTTTTTCCGTCCAAGCGACGGTCTTCCTGTTGGTCTGCTCATATAAAAACTGTTTGATTCATTGTAGTGATTGCACCGGATAAAGCGACCATCGGGAGGCAGGCAATATCCGCCCGGACGGGCTGATTTGCCCCTTTTGAGATACTCAAAAGGTATCTTGCCCTACCACACTTAAAGATGCTACCGGATACCGGGCAAAGCCATTCCTTCGGAACCTGCCTGCCCCCGATTAAGCCACTAATCAGGTGCTGTTACTGTATCATAGTTTGCGCCAGACTTCGATGTCGTCGGCATAGAGGTCGAGGTGCTCTGAAAGAATGGCGTTGATGTAGCTGCCGACACTGGTGTCGCGGTCGCCGAGGATACGGGCGATGCGTTCCAGCTTCGCCCACACGCTGTCCTCGATGTTGACGGGGTGACGCTTCTCTAACTTTGCCGGCATAAGATAGCTTGCCTTGAAATCGGCGAAATCCGATTTGCGCTGTTGCTTGCCGATACGCTGTTGCTTCGGTTGTGACGTCAACTCAGTTACGGTTTGGTCAGAGCCAAACAGATTATCGGGGTTGACGGTAGTGGTGCTGTTGACAGCGTTGTCGCTGTTTACAGCATTGGTGGAGTTGATAGGGTTATTTGATTGCATAGAGTTATTAGAGTTATGGATTAATACTGTTGTTTTGGGCGCATCGGTCAACTGAGTTGACTTGGATGCGGTTGTTGACGGAGTTTTCTTCGCAGTCATTGTTTTTCAGTGTTTGAAGGTTTGTTGATTGCATCAGTATCCGGGTCATAACGTTCAACTGATACGAGAGTACATTGCAGGTCATAAATGAGTTTCTGTAACATCGGATTACGCCGTATCATTGATTGCAGTATGGCTTGGGCAGGCTCAATTTGCAGGAGATAGTCTGCAATGTCAAGTCCGGCTGTTCGCTCATCATCAGTGGCAACATCTTCAAGAAAGTTGAAGATGCTTGCCTCTATACAGAGCTTGCGGAGCAAACTCAGTTTCTGTTGCCACTGGTCGGTCGCGCCGATGTCGGGATACAGGATAACCTGACGGTCTTTGAGAACTCGGAGAGCATCGGCATTGAAGCAACCGTTTTTACCACCTGTTGCCAGCCATACATATTCCGGCAGATAATACATTGCCACAAGAGCGGTCTTTTCGCTCTCGACAATAGCAACCGGCTTACCTCTGTTCATCGGCAAAAGGTGTTCTCCGAAAAAGCATTGACGCAGATTGAAATCCGGCAATCGCAACAACGAGTGAACCCATGTAACATGATTGAACGGTTCCTTTACGCGCCTGCCCGTTTCGGCATCGTAGAGCATGACCTTACCTGTGCGGACACAGCTGTTGATGTCAGTCTGCCAGAATACGCATGATCCCGGCCAGTGCTTGGAGGTGCCGATGCGGTAATCTCTCATCAGCCGTAGAGCGTCCTCTGCTCCGAACTTAGAGGGGAGGAACAGATAGAGATTGTTTTTCTCATAGCCGTGCAGAGTCTGTGAAACAGTCTCTGCCGCGATTAAGGATGTCGGCTTTCGCGGCTCGGTCGGCTTGGCTCGCCATGCTGATAGAGTGGCGAAATCGCAGTGCTGTGGCTTTGATTGCGGATTACGCCCAAAGTATTCCTTTGGCGTAAGATGGTAGCCGCAGCTTTGCTCATGGTCACATCTGCCCACATCACCGGGAAACGAGATTTGTTTTTCGGTGTCGATATATCGGCTGAAACAGCGTCTCTTATGACAAGCAGGACAAGTATGTCGGCTGCTAATGCCTTTATAGGGTTGGAGTATGAATCGGTGAACATTCATAATAAAATGCAGAAAATGCAGAAAGCGCAATGATTAAAGTTTAGAATACAGTCCATGTTTTTCTCGCTGAAAGTAGCTGCCGACGGAGACTGATTTTTTGAGAAAATCCTGAAATGTACGTCCCGGCATACCGTTTTCGACCGCTATTCGGATTCCTTCTTCGGTCGTAAAAACCTTAGGCAATGCAGCTACGACAACTCTTTGCTGTTCAGTAAGTGTCATTTCGCTAATGATACCTTGCACGCGTCTGGCTGTCATCTTGAAATAATTTACAAGAGACACAGCATTTTCAACCGAAACAAGATCTATTTCTTTCTTATCTGCCTCACCACAAGCCCAGCGTGCTAATTGAAGTATCAGGCAGAATCGGATAGCATGAAAATCAAACTTATTATAGATACCTTTCAATACATCGTTTTCTGCTCTATTACAGTCGTCTGTATTCTCGCGCTGCCATTCGTAGAGCCTTGATTTTGCATCCGGAGCAAACTGAAGAATCTCCGACACAATGTATCCGTTCTCATCGGTAGAATAAGGCATACCCATCAGTTTGCCGATGATCTCAGTCCATGCCGTTTCGATATCAAATGTCGGCTCCTGATCACTCCACGGCTGTTTGTCCTGATTGTTTGAGATTACGAATAGCAGACGGTCAATGAAACCATTTGATGAACGGCTACCTTGGGCAAGTTCATTAAGAATGCCATTCTGGATAGTGCCGACAACCGAAACAAAAGGACGGCTGATATAAACGGAGTTTTTCGCGCCTTTTCGGTCGGAGAAGGTCGGATTGGCATTGAACAGCTTTAGCCAATATTCTTCATCAGAACCCTTGTTGTATCGGCTGAAATTCTTGAACCATCCGGCAAGCTCATCATTCCACATGCATATACCTCTGAGATTCTCAGAATGTATCTGCAACATGGCTTCGGGTGTGGCATCCGAAATAAGATGTCTCTTGCACACTGGGGCAACGGGTCTTGCCTCTGTACGTTCTTTCATGGGCAACTCTTTCTGACGCTCATATTCTGCGTATGCTTTCGTATACTCTTGAGTTGATTTGCAGTCAAGGTCAGAGAACGGGCGAATTGCGAAATTCAAGGGATGAGACTTGCATGCGCCGGGACACCCGACAAGAGCCATGAAAAGAATTGCACTCTCGTCCCACTTTCCTTTGAGTCTTGCAAAATGAGTATTGCCGATACCTAACCCCAAAGCTACAAGCATAGCTCCAGCCAAGTAGTCGATGGGGAATCCATAGCACTCGTTAGCTTCGTGGATGATGCGCTGAATCTTCATCGGCATTGCACCCAAAGGGAAGTTGCCTCCTTTCAATTTTACACTCATGTCAACGGCTTTGCCGAGAACGAGCATTGGATCAACAGACTTTCCCATAGGTTATCGGCGATAAGTTGATTTGCCTCGTGTGCCTCGGCTGATTTCAGCCTCCATTTCTGTAAATGACAGGATGGATGACTGACGCTTGTTCTCTCTGACATGGTCTATCAGTTCCGCCTCAATGAAACGCCATGACTTTTCTTCCGGTCCTTTGTATGCCGGAATCTTTCCACCCTGAGCAAGACGGTAGACGGTGGATTTTGCCAACCCAAGAATCTCGCAGGCATGATTTATGCCGATAAAACCAGTGGTTGACTTTCGTGAATGATTCTCGGAGGTAAGCTGAGCACGCAGCTCCTTTACCTCATTAGCCAATTCCCTTACGAGATTGACCAGCGATGACACTGCACCCGGCAGCTCATCGAATGTAAGTGTACCATTTGACATAAAAGCTGGCGAACCCACGTTTATGTGAATTCGCCAGCAAAGGTCGGAAGTGTATGAATGGTGGAATCCGTAACCCTAAAATCAAGGTTTTCCACCCTTATCCCACCATTTATCCACCGTTAGTAATATCCGTAACCGTCATCATCTAAAATGTTGTCTCCGGGGGAGTAAGGTTCTAATTCCATGTCGGCTAAAGCCGCAGCCATTGCCGGATTTGTAGATTTTGATCGTTTACTACTTTTTGTAACCTTGGTTA
>JAAUYT010000008.1 GCA_014804975.1 Clostridia bacterium | reverse complement strand
CAATAATTGAACGTGACGATGGACAGAACATCACCCCGTGCGTGGCGACGCATCCAAAAGAAACGCGTGTGGCGTAATAGGTTACGCACTATTTTTAGAGCATTTGCTCCCGTGTATGTTGAGTTTGGTTCACATGGACCAATTCGAGAAGCTGCAACTTGGAAAGAACTTCGTAAAGTAAAATGGTGTCAGGTATATCGCACTACCGGGCAACCCTGCAGTTGTGAAATGTGTTCCGGTGAGAGATACAATCGTACTGATTTCAAACGCGACACTGAAGGAATATTACTAGAACAACTCGAATTTGAGTAATTGAGAATCTGCGACTTAATTTGTTTACACGGCAAGTTTTGTCGCAGATTGTATATTCTGATGCAGTGAAACTATTTCCTGTAATCCAGTGCTTCCAAAGTGCAAATATTGCTCTTTGAACTATTATTTATCAGTATTTGTGTAAAGACTTGGTCGAATTTTTCGACTCCATTCTTCAATCTCCTTTATTCTTGGAGAATCGGGAGGTATGATTTCGTAATCTCCATCCAATCCATGACTGCGCTTTGTTTCGGTCTTAGGCGTATTGGCGTAATGGGCGTTTAACAATTGACTGACTTCGTCACGTGTTATTTCGCCCTTTATGTTTTTGATTGCCAAATCAAGCAGAAACGCTGAAACCTTCAGTTCCGCTGCTCCCTGAAGTCCAATGCCGATTAGCCACGCATCTGCCTTATCTTTTATTTCAGAGTTTTCGCTATGTGACAACTCCACAAGCTCATTATATTTTTCTTTGTATGACATGGTAAGTGATTATTCTGTATCCAATGAAAGAAGGTTTTCGTTGAAACGGTCAAAGTCCGATTGGAATAGTCGGTCTTGGATAATGCGGTATTTCTCAAACTCCGACTCAGCAAAACTTTTGGCAAATTCAGCAGTAATCTTTCCGGCATCAGTCAGAACAGCATCGCCGGTTGCTTCAAGTATAATGTCGATACGTTTCGCCCAATCCTCCATTGTCATAGGGATATGTCGCTTAGCCATTCGTTCAGCCATATCGAGGACAGCATTGACAAGACGCCCCATATCCTCCAGCTCGTTCTCCTTGAGATAATTCTTGGCGATACTGACATCGGGCTTTACGATTTTACCGTGAGGCGCATTTTCCCACGTTGTCANTCCCATGTGTTCTTTNTNNGCAGTCGGCTCTCTCNNCAATNANTTCNGCTGCGGTATGNCCATGCACTGCATAGTGCATCTTATTCTGNACCTTTTTGAAGAAAAGCCGTGTGGTCGGTGCATCACGGTTATAGTCAATCGCAGTAGAGTATATATCCGTCAACTTCTGATAGAAACGGCGTTCGCTCAGACGTATTTCGCGAATCTCAGCCAACAAATGCTCAAAATAATCCTCACCGATAAACGAACCGTTCTCCATCCGCTTCTTATCAATCACATATCCCCGAATAGCGAACTGACGCAGTACGAAAGTACACCACTGCCGAAATTGAGTAGCTCGTGTGCTATTCACNCGATAACCCACNGATATAATGGCATCAAGATTATAGAATGTTGTTGTATAGTTTTTGCCGTCGGAAGCAGTTGTTTCCATTTTGGAAATAACTGAATCTTCTANAAGTTCTCCNGTCTCAAAAATATTTTTCAGGTGTTTNCTTATGGCCGGNACACCCACATCAAAAAGCTGNGCCATANCNTTCTGCGTACACCAGATACTTTCATCCCGGTACACAACCTGCACACCATCCTCCTTCCCCTCAATCTGAAAGATCAGGAACTCCGCCGTACTATTTCGTATCTCAAACTTCTTCGCCATTATATTTAATCTGAATTACTAAATGACAGGAATACCGATTTCCTTTAGATAGTTGAAAGTATTGTCATACCATTCGGGCTTACGAGTTGTGTCAGGCGGAACGCCGTTATCGCCTTCTGGCACAACTATTATCATACCTTGTCGAGCACGAGTAAGTAACACACGGTAGGCGTTAATCTGATATAGTTTGTTTGCAGCAACATTGATGTTTTGCCACTTTTCACCTCCTTGCAGTTTGTGATGAGACCACTTACTGTGAGATTTATCAAGACGCAAGTCTGCATCCCAGGCTACGCACGCCCAGTCAATTTCAAGTCCCTGAACCTTAAACTCGGTAAGTGTGTCTTCGAGGGAGTTCGATGAACGCACATCTCCATCTTNGGCGAGGAACCAATGCACGAAGTTCGGCTGATAGCGTACATTTATATTTATCGCCTTAAGCCTTTCGGCCTTACTACTGGCCAAAAGGCCGCAACGTTCGCTTCCTCTTGTTTTAGATCGCANCCAATCTTTGGCCGTTTCTAAAGAGCGGGTGAGATATATCGGATAATTGGCCAACTCCATCAAGGTTTGTTGGGCGCCGTCCTTATCCAATTCAAGTATCTGGTGTACGAAATTACTTACTTTTTCGGCACGGAAGGAGCGCATGCTTACGTCGAGGTGCAATGCATTTGCAATATGAATTTGCGATGGCTCGATTGTCAGCAGATCCTTAACGGGAGTTTCGGCATACTCTCTGCCGTTTATGGCATCACTGAGATAAACGTGCCAATGCGTGAAGAAGTCGTTGATGGCTCGTACCCATTCAAGCATACCGGCTTCGCCCTTGTTTATCTCTTGCCCTCCGCCTATCAAACAAACAACAACGCCCCAATCTTCCTGTCGGTCCATGCACGAAATAAGATAAGCCGGTTCGCTATATGGAAAGCGGTCCATTTTCTTTTTCTCTTTCATAAACCTGGTCAGTTCCGACTTTGTCCATGCGCGTTGGGCTTCATCAAAGATAGCGACATGGTCGGCAGGAACAAACGCTTTGTCGGTATGGCTTTCAAAATAACCTGGTATTGGGACAATATGTTCGCCCTCAATCTTGGTGCCTTCTAGATAGAGGTCGCGATAATGGTGAACCATCTGAATAAATGCCTTAACCTTACTACGGGCGTCCTCTTTGGTAACCTTTTTCGATTTATCGCCCGTAGCTTTGGCATCTGCCTTTCCACGCGCCACATAGTCGCGCGCCAAAGCCTCTTGAAGCACTTCTACAAGCGGAAAGTTGCCGGAAAGATATACGGCCTTTTCGCCCTCGTTAAACTGTTGTATTGCCGTTTGTAGGCCTATCAAAGTTTTACCGGCACCGGGAACACCTGTAACAAAACAGATGGCTTTTTCCTTTTTTGCACGACACGTTTCAATAATATGCTCGATTTCAGTCATTGTCGCTTCAAGGTCGCCGTCATGTTTTGTGATATCCTCAACNGAGTGGCCACTGTAAAGAGCGACGGCAGCTTCAATGATTGTTGGCGTAGGTTCATATCCTCCGCGTGCCCATTGCATATCGTTATCAGTGCCTACGTATGGTGCAATGGCGGATAGCGTATCAGAAATCAGTTCGGAGAGTTTGTTGTCGTTTACCTGCGTGGGNTTATAAACACCATCTTCCGAAGCTACTAATTCTAAGTCGCAATTTCGGTCTCTTTCGCCAGGTACAACTACAACTGGAATGATTGTGCGGTCGAATGTTTTAAGCTGAAAGTTCTTCAAGTCAATCGCATAATCCCATACCTGAGATGAGGCTTGATAAGAAAACTTACTTCCTAATGTCTTGAATTCAAGAACGAAGATGATGCCTTCAATCAACAGTACAACATCCGCACGTCGGCCCATTCTCGGAATATTATATTCCATAAAGATTGAACCTCGGCCACAATAGTTCGACAAAGGGCTTTTCAAGGTCTCAATTTCTTCGAGCCAAGATGCCTTTGTTTCGGGATTATCGTTGTGTGGCGAAGCCATGGCGAGCCTACCGATAATCTCATCGTTAGACAAGGAGACGAACTCCTCTATCGTTGAACCGTAATAAAATCGTTCTTTAGCCATATGCACATTATTGCGGCATTATGTATCCTTTGTCTTCGGCTTTGTTGATTATGCGTATAAGCCTTTTGCATTGCGCAGCTGATGGCAAACTGGTCCTCTTAATATAGTTTGCAATTCCTTTGATGAACTCGAGCTCTCCAAAAGAAAGTACACTTTCTTTAAGAAGTTCATTATATACGTTCATCCAATAATCGGTTCCGAGAGAGAAGATTTCTATAGATGCATCTATTTTAGAATTGAATTTATGGGCTCGTTTTGCACTCGCTTCGTCACTTTTGCGAATTTCACTTGAAACAAGTGATTTTAAAAAGTTGTCAGAAAGCTCGTAAGGAACTTTGCGGAAGTTTGACCATGTTGCCTCTACACGACACATAGAACGGACAAGTCCACCTTTTGCCTCTTTTTCAAGATGCTTATGTGTAAAGTATGCCAATCTTTCCAATTCCTCTGCCATTTCAGGAGTTATACGTTGTTTTTGCCATATAGAACGCCAATCTATATCCATACCTTTAGGTAGCAACGTAAAGAGTTTGGCGATTGTGTATGGGACGATTTGGGCCTTATTACCGCCTTTTGGATACCAATCAGCTTTACCTATAATCTTGTCAAGTTGATCAAAAAGTATAACTGAGCAAACACCTTTCTTGAAGAATTCTTCATTTATAGAATCTCTTGATGTTGTATATAAATCTTCAATGTAAGTTGCAAACTTACTGAAGTTTATAGCAGAACTCTGGCAAACCTGGTGCGGATTCATGCGTACCGCGTTCAAGCATTTTGCGAGTTTTTCTTTTTTGATAACTTGTGTTTTGGGATTCATCTCTCCAAAACGTTTACGTTCGGCAGGACTCATCTTCATCTGCTCTTGCTCCCACTTACCACGCGACCTTTCGTAGAACCATATTGTTTGATATGGCTTACCATCAACAGGTGGTGCCATGACTTTATGGGACAAATTTTCCATAAGGACATGGAACGGATGATTAGAAAAGAAGTCTGCTTCAGAGACAGCATTTTGACTATTGGCACATTGCGAAATTGTTTTTGTAATTTCGTTATACCGTTCCGTCTGTTCCTCCGTCATTTCATCTTCAACATTGAGAACAGTAAGTTTCATCGGGACAAAGATTGCTCCCAGTCCTTTTTTATCCTCTTTTTTTATCACAGCATTAGCGAGAGATGCAGTCGTTTGACCTCCATTAATAATTTGAGGATCGGAGAAACTAATAATTTTGCTACCATCCTTTGAGAATGTAACTGAACGAGCTACAACTGCTATGCCGTTATTGTATGTGAAGAAGTTGCGTGGGCGATTCATAATAGTGTCTCGAATACCCTTGTTAACCTTTCCTCTCACGCTAAGAAAAGCACGCACGTTTCCTTGTAGAAGTTTACTTCCGTATTTAAGGTATATGTCGGCAAGGAACTGACCAGGTACAATGCCCAGATATGCATCATAATCAGCATTCTGTCCTATGTCCGCTTTCAAGCATGGGATTCCAGAACAATTAAAATCATGTGTATCAATTCTAATTATTTCGCTTGAATTAGAGGCAAACGTTTGGAATATGCGGTCAATAGTCCACAGACATATTTCAACCGGGCGATCCAAGAAGTTTTCCCTTTCAATGCTTTTTACTTGTGTGCTGCGAACTGCATCAGAAATGATATAAAACTTGAAACGATTTATTTCAGTGTTTAACATTCCTGTTCCAATTTTTTTTGCAAATTCTTTTGCAATAGTAATAGCATCATCAGAGTCGTCGCAGTAATCGCTTATGTGTCCGTTGACAGCTTCATCAACAAAATTGACCATGTGCTTATACATGTCCTCAATCTGAGTATTCGTTAATGTTGGTGCGTTGTCACGAGTATTGGAGAAGTAACTAGAAATAAGTATCAGTGAATTATCTGCCTCATCATAAGCATAGGCATCAAAAGCCATTTTACGGCCTCTGCGTCCTTTCATTACGATTGAAACTGGGTATGGGTCATATAATTCACCTATATCTTCGAGTTTTTCCAACATCCAGTTAATGAATTGAGATTCTGGCTCGGAGCCATCGTGCTCCGCGTTAAATCTTAATTCATCGATAAACTCTGATCTGTATTCGGATAATTCCATTTGTTAGAGAGAAGATTTAAGGGATTCAATTTCGGTTAATATAATGTCATATTGACACTTGGAAATAGCAAGTGGGAGAAGATTACGTTTTAGACGAGGAAAATCTGAGTCAACTAAGTAGCAATTTTCATCAACTTTCCTAAAAACGAGGTTGTCATATTCTGGAGAAAAATCAAATCCGAAATATGCCAATTTGTTTAGAAATATGTTTTTCGGGTGAGTTCCAAGAGAGTCAAGTATGTTCCTAATTAATTTATTAACAATCAGCCCATCATAAGAGGGGCTCATCTTTTCAAAGCTATAGACATAAAGACAACCTGGCATATCGCTATCTAATTGTTCAATAGACGAGATATGAACAGTTTCTTTGCCACTATTAATTGTCTTAATTTCAAACCATTCGTTGTCACATGAAAAGTCTTTATGAGTTTTCTCCGGGCCCATCCAACTGTCGAGTGCTATAGATTCACCCCACTTTGGAATTGCTTTTTCTTTAAGGAATAAAAGTTCTCCAATTAATCCCATGATTTCCGGCTCAGTCAAACGGCTTCTATCCGATTTAAAAAGCTTTTTCCATGCCTGGAATCTATCTGATAAAATATGATAGATTAAATTTTCATCTGTAATATCCTGAGCCGCAGAAATCAAATCCTCTCCGAACGCAGCAAAACAACCAAGTAATTCATCCTGTTCGAGAGAAAAACGAAGTATATATGAGGTTTCTTTATCCTTATATTGGTTCACAGCTAAAGGTTTTGAACCGATAAGTTTTACCGGTGTGAACGAACCACGAAACTCAAAGCAAAAACGACCTTCTTCGTCTTTGCCTATAAACATATTATGAGCTTTCTCGCCAACTTTGACGAAATATCCGTTCTTATAACCGGCTTTAAACTTTTCGTATAAACTATCCATCATATTCTTCGTCGTTCTCAGTATCAACATCATCTTCAAAGATTCCATTAATACGCATCCATGTTTTGTTTACTTTGTAATGTTTGGCAGCCTCCTCGTCTTGTCGTCCAGGAAATCCTATTGCAAATGCGACAACCTGATCGGAGCCTAAGTCCTCAACAAACTTTTTAAAGCCGATGCTATACTTATGTGTGGGATCTTCAGGTTTAATTTCCGGGTCAATTACCATCACAATAAGCATTGGTTTGCGATTGGGTAAATATTGAAAGAACGCCTTTAATGGGATGTCCTTCTTTTTTGCAACATCAGCAGGAATCTTCTCATTATATATCCAATTGTCTATGCACTTCGTCCTTGCAATGTTTGCATCTTGCTCGGACAAGCAGAAATCACCCTCTCGTGTACCCAAAACGCGCCGGCGTGAACTTATCTGTACTGCATTTCCGTGGTCATATAATGGACGAGAAATACAGTCAATATTTGATAATTCAGGAATTGAATAAGGTTTCTTTGAGTTACCACCTTCAAATACAATGTCCCAGTCCTCAATACCATCATTATCTGTATCGTCAATAAAAGCCAAGATGTATTCTATATTAAAATTAGGGTTTAACATAGAACATTGGATTTTAGCCAGAAATTCTCTGACTATAGATTTAGGGACATTCTCGAAGAAACGAGAATCATGATATGAACTTGAATTCACTTCATCGTCAGAATGACGTCCAACATCGGCAAATCGATATTTATAGCCGGCCGTAAATAGTTTTTGGGCAAGCGACTGTACCTGTTGCAGATTTATTCTATTATGCTGTGCATTAAAACTAAGATATGGTGTATCATAGATATTGCCATAATAAGCTAGTCTGACAAAATAATCAGAAGCAGTCCTCATCTTATTACTTGCCGTAATTTGAAGTCTTTCGCAATTATTACGGACTTTAATTCCAAAGTCTTTTGGTTTAAGTCGCTCCTCAAACATTTGCTCGATGTCAGATTTAAGTTCTTCAGAGGCTTCGGATATTTCGTAATACCATTCAGCACTTTCTCTTGAAGTCCATACTTGGAACACATCTTCATATCCATGACGATAACCGAACCAACGACCCATTTGCATTAAAACGTCAAAGGTTGCAGTATTTCTATAGAAATAGCTTACGGTAAGGCCTTCCAATGTGAGTCCTCGGGATAATGCAAGTCCGCCAATAGCTATTACTCGCAATGAAGGATTTGCTTCATAGTCGAGTTTCTTACTGGCAACGCTTCCGTTGACTACCATGATTTTGATGTCCTTTATGGCGTTGAGAAGATTCTCTTTGTCAATTATACGATGAATAGGAACATCTTTTATATGTGAAAAGTGTTTTCTCCATAAATCGACTAACTCCTTAAAAAGAGGTATGTTAGAATTATTAGTATAAATGTCTGAAAAATCGTAGTTTATGATGCGATAAATCTGATTGTAAATAGCTTCAACATGTTCCGAAATAACCTGCTGAACTTTTACGAATCTGCTCATATTGATGAGCATACTACGAGGAGAAGATTTTTGGCCTCGTAAGTCTCTTAAAACATTCGCGAGAAAGAAACATAGCAGAGCCTCTCTAAGTGAATCAGGTAATGTGCCGTCCCATTCTTTTTTGTGTTGATAATAAAATGGGCCGCTATTTAAGGATTCAATATCCTCTTTAACCATTACCTTATACTCATCAGAAGTGTAATCTGGCTCAACGATGTCAGTAATAAATCGAAGATTATTATAATTTAAGCCTTCAATATCATATAAGCGTTTTGCGCCGATATAAGTTGAAGGTGTTGGCAATGAATAAATGAAATCCTCTGGGAACAAGTCGGCCTGTTTCATTGAATCTACAGAATCTGGATCAATGAAAATATTAGCAAATGGTGTTGCTGTAAATCCAACGTATGTGGCATTCTTAAACAAACCACAAATATCCCTAATTACCTTATTAGTGCGAGTTGGGTCAGTATCAGGTTTTTTTGTATTTACGGATGCGTTATCTGCTTCATCATCGATAAGAAGTAAAGGCGCATCTACATAGCCTTTTACTGGGTCAAGATTTTGATTATACAACCATTTGTGTAATTTTGTGAGGACAGCAACATTCTTTTTAACAACAAAAAGTACGAGAGACTTATGTTGACTCAACGACGAAACAATATTATCGCTACTCCTTGTAAAGTCTTGCGCTACGGTAGTGTACGAAGAGGCTGGAATTTCAGACTGGAAATTACCAACACCAACTTTACGCTCAATTTTTTTCTTTCCTTCTTTTCGTATAGTATAACCTATTATTCCTTCGTCAATACGACCTTGTGTCTGTTGACGTAAGGATTCGGTTATACCTGCAAGAAGTATCACAACTTTATACCCTGCATCAGCAGCCTTACAAATAAGGCCAGCATAAGTAGATGTTTTACCAGATTGGACATCACCAATTATAAGACCACGAACCAAACGTTTCCCATCAAAATCTTCGTTTGGATTACCAAGACAGTTTAATATGTTTGGCAATGTGGTTTCCGAAAGGAGTTGAATGCTTTTGGTGTCAAGACTACCTTTCCCCTTGAGAAACTTTTCATAACGATTCCAAAATAATTGTTTCGAATCACTTAAGTTTAATTTGGAATACCAATCATGTGGATTGGTATCGTAGTCATTATATATAGCAACACCTTTAGTGTGTCTTACAGAAACTTCATATTCAAGATCTCGTACAATTGCCTCAACATCCTCGTCATCGTAAGGAGGAAACATAGCCAAGGCATACTGAACGGTTGAAACGAGTAATTCACGTTCAATTTCACTTTTGTCTCCATATTTTGCTGAAATCATGCGCCTGGAGATAACAGAGGCGTCTATGCGTTGTTGTTCACTCAGTTTCATGGGAGTAATATGAGACAAGTTTTTCCTTTACAGATGGATAGAGGCAAAAAGGTTCAGACTTCATTATATGATCAATAAGTACATCTGTAGTTTGAGCTGTCGCCTGTTTAAAGTTATCCACCATTGAGATTGCCATCTGATAAATGTCATCGAGTCGAGAATCATCATCTTCTATTTTAGAGACACAATCATTCGATTTATCTACATAAATCTGATGTAGTGGAACTGTTTTTTCAATTTCACTTAGCAACATATCTATGTATGATATATCCTGTTCGGAAACTTTACTACGGATATATTTAATTAGTTCACTCTCGCGATTTATTTGATAATAGAATGTTTTATCTCGGCCTTCCATTCTATCCCAAATATAATCAATATCATCATCAACTTTTTTCTTTCTGCCTCGATGTGTTTGTTTTGTTACGGAAGTACCAAGAGCATCGTCGACACATTTTTTGAGTTGATTTTGTATGCGTTTAGGTATAGATGCAACCTGCTTTTTGACATCGATACTCCATATATCATCGAGAGAATTAGGTATGTCAACTCTAATTCGAGCGTTTTTTGTGAGTTCGTGCCTGCGACTCATTCCAAACCAGTTTCCCCAGATAATAAGACGTTCATTTCTATATACATAGAAACCCTGCTTTGAGCGCATTTCTTCTACACCTCCAATCAACTTCTTATCTTTATCAGACATATCAGTAAGAAATGGCAATATATACGGTCTAACTTTTATGTGCTGCTCTTGTCCGTAGCTATCAGTTATAGCTATAGAAATTTCTTTACGATATGTAGTTTTGGGATGTGACTCCAGGAATGGGTCAAGAGGCCTTAATTTTTGGTTATTAAGAAACATCGAAACTTTTGCCTTGGAGCGAGACATATATCTATGAAAGATCAAAGATATATGATGCGCGACTTTATCTTTATAATCATTTAAAGCATCATATACTTGCCCATCATGGGATTTTGAGAGTATATCAAAGTCTTGCCATATGACTAATGTACCTTTCTTCTGTTTCTTCAATTCGTCGAAATAGGGGATAACCGAAATTTCTTCATTTGTCAAGGAAAGCACAAGCCAATTCTTTTTCTCAAGAATATAATTATAATTCCATTGATATGCAGAGATTTTTCCGTTCCAGAAACTGATGACAGTTAAAATTCTGCACTGTGAAAGTGATGCAGATTTCAGACCTAAGCCAAATCGTCCTAAATCGTCCTTATCTCGTATCGCTTCTGAAGAAGTGCTACCATATCTCATCGCCTCTAAAAGAACATCCTTAGACATTCCATCACCATCATCAAGTACTCCTACGGCCAATTTGTCGAGTGGATTGCTAGGGAATAATAATCTGATCTTCTCGGCGTTTGCACTAATGCTATTGTCAATGACATCGGCTAAGGCAGATTCAAAAGAATATCCCATTGAACGCATTGACCCCATTAGCATATCAGCCTGAGGAATATGTAGTTTCTCCTTACTCATAGTACGATAAAATTTGGTCAAAAATGGCTTTGGCTAACAATGGAGGAACGGCATTTCCTATTTGTTGCTGTATATGAGAGATTGGGCCTTCAAAATAGAAATCGTCAGGAAAACTTTGGATACGTGCAGCTTCTCTAACAGATAATCCACGGTCTTGATAAGGATGAATGAGCATACTCTTACGGTAGTTTGATATAACAACAGATGGTTCATCTGCTTTTAGACGTTTGTAAATACCACTATGACATCTCTCTTTATCAGCATAATTAACCATTAAATAGTCAGGTATGTCTCTCCAATTTCCACCTTGAGGGATATGCTTGTATCGTTTAATGACCAATTCATTGTTACGTGACACCAAATTCTGACTTGGTTTTTCAGAATTAAGCCTCATAAGCCTTTGATAAGGAGTCGCTTCGTTTATGTCACAAAGATATTCACCCTCGAATAACTGTTCGCCATTGCCGACGATGGGCAAGTCGCTTATTGCATCCCATACAGATATTGTCTTTTCGTGTTTTATTGGGAATTTAAACTTAATACCTACACGGTTACCAACCATGAAATATCGATTACGTCGTTGAGGGACTCCGTAATCTGAAGCCCATAAAACTTCATCAGCTACTTCATAGCCTAAACTTCTAAAGCATATTTCGACCAATCTTCTGACTGCTCCATTGCTCATATTGGTAAACCCGTATACGTTTTCGAAAAGAAACCAATCCGGTTGAATTTCTTGAACGAATCTGAGAAATTCCTCGAATAGCGTATTATTAGGATTCTTCATCGTCCGACTTCTTGTATTTGACAATGAAAAACCTTGACACGGAGGTCCTCCCATAATAATAAAGACGCCCTTATCTTTAGGTTTTAAATCTGTGGGATCTAAATCACGTATATCCGAACAAATGACTTTGGTGCCAGGATGATTTCTTTCATAGGTTCTAACAGCGCTCCGGTTTATTTCTATAGCATGTGAAATAGTTATTCCAGCCATCTCAGCTCCCAGGCTAAGACCGCCAGCACCAGCAAAGATGTCAATACCAATTCTTTTCATTATTGTATTATTTCTTGCGCATTGAACCACAAGATTTGATCGGAAGGATTTGAATATTCAAAAATGTTATACATATTTGCAGAAGCATAGCAAATCTGAATATCTGGATATTTAAATGCGATTGAAGCAACAGCAAGTGTGGAAACTTTGTTGTTCATCGGACTGATAATGATGTTGTATTGTTCTTGATTCTGTTCGATGATTTTTGTAATCTGGTCAATGGTAAGACCTAGATCTACACATGAAAATTCGAAATGAAATGCGTCAGGATATACAGCCAATAATCTGGAAACATTTACGTCATTTATTTTACTCAATTCTACAGAGTTACTAAATTTTGCCGGAGCTTTCCCAAGATAAAGTACTGCAGGCTCAAAACTATCAATCAATATTTGAGCTCTTTCCATCTCAAAACCTGCCAAAACAATTAATAAGTTCCTTTTTATCGTTGAAGGACTTCCTGAGAAACCAAGAATTGAACGAATCTCATTTACGCCTTTCGACAACCATATTTTATCGAAATCATCCGCACTAGTAATATTGGAATATACCGATGAAGGATTATAACAAATCCTAATTTGCTCTCGATTAAAACCCAACTGCTTGAATAGTTGAAAACATATCAAAAACATTTCTCGCGTAAATGTAGATATGTCTATGATAGTTTTTGATCCTTTTAATGACTGTAATGTATCATATAGTTTATCATAGTTCTCTAGTGGAGAATCTTTCTTGAGTGTAATAACCGTTCCGTTCTCTCTGAATAATTCGCAAAGGGACTTAAGATTATTTTCAACGGAAAGACAATTATCATCAAAAGTACAAATTATTGCTCTTTTAATGACGGACGTATCAACTTTTTGCGCTATGCTTAAACAACGTTGTTCAAAACTAGCACAACATATAAACACCTCAGTGTCAATCTTGGTCGTTTTGGAAAGTGATTCTTTATTCATAATCGTCAAAATCAAACAATGAAGGCGTTGTGAAATTTGAATTATCTTCGGCTTGTTTCTGAAACCGATTCAAGAATTCTCGTTTATTTTTAAGGGCTATACTTAAAGTCGAGCTGGACATGAACTTATAACCCGCAAAACTTGTAGGATCAAGTTTGAAATGAGGTGCAAGAATTCTACTAAGTATGTATAAAGTATTCCTTCCTGTACCAGACTTATTTCCAATTGTACTTTTATGCAGGTAGCCAAATTGTTCTCCCATATCGAGAATACGTTGTAATTCTTCATCTGGTCTATCAGTTAAAGCTATGGAGAATACTCGTCTCTCACTAATTTCAGACACGAGTAATCTATGAAACAATTCACCTAATGAATCAATTAGATTGAAGAGTTTATCAGCATCCGCTAGATGATGAGAGGAATCACTTACATCTTTTCTTAGCTTATCAAATTCGTCAGTTAAGAATGCAGTTGAATATTTTTTTATTATCTCATCTTGAACTGACGAGCGAATTGCAGTTAGATTTTCGGTCTTTTGCAATGTTGATTCTAGTGCATACATTTCTTGTGCTGGTGCTAAAAAATGGCGAATTATACCAGAAGATATTGCGACTAATTGATCAAACCCTGCATAACTGTAGTGTGCACCAGATTTATGAATCTGTTGCAGTTGACGGATAAATTCTGGTCTAGCATATCTTCTTGCTGCATCACCGGCTGCGTAAGGCTTTTGTGGGTCATTATACTTTTTCTTTATTTCCTCGGCAATTAATTCAATCTTCTTATCTTGTTCTTTGTCGCTGGGGAAAAAATCGGTTGGGATAATCGACAGATTAAGGTACTTTTTAAGCCTTTTCAATACAATTTCGTTAATACGATCATTATACTGACTTTTCCTACTAGAATACACGGTTGAGATATTAATTTCCGAATAATCATGCGGAGAATCAATCCTCTTATCATTGATAGTAAGATGAGATTTATAATCTAATTGTGTTGATATTTTAAAGCATACATCTCGAGTTGTACGGTAAGAAACCCAAGTATTAAGTATCTTGGTCTGTGTGAGATTTAAATATCCTGCATCATCAACTAAAAGAAAAAAGGGCTTATTGGACGGAAAAATGCTTAAAGATTTTAGTGACATTATAATGGGATATACGAAATCCATGAAATCAACAATGGACCCCGAATATGGGGCAGTAATGTCTCTAGATAATGCAATCCTCTTACAATAATTAAGGCATTCTCTATTCATGCTATCACATATCTTTGACATTTGTCTTACGATCTCTATGCCAGAAGATACAGGACAATTATCAGCGGTAATGGTGTAACCACTTTGAGACACAATCGGAATAAATTCATTTTGATAAAACGCACTTATTTCAGAAGATATAGAATTTAGCTCATCCTTATAAGATTCCAGTAATGAAACAAATATTTTAGCAACAATATAGGTTGCTAAAAGATGTTCATTAAAAATCGTTGATGCATGATTTTCTAACCTATCTAAATCCGGTATATTGATGTTAGTTAATTTAATAGGGATATATGCCGCAAAGAAATCTAATTCTTTTGGTTTGCATTTATGAACGATTATTTGACAATCAGGCATGATATAACGGAACATCATGCTCTTACCAGATCCACGAGGTCCATTTAGGAATGTATGACCTTTTTCAAGCACTTGCTTAAAATCGGCAAATACATCTACAAAAAGATCCACTACATCTTGTGCAGTGTTTTGTTCGGGAGTTTTTATCTCAAACGGATTCATTGTCTTTGACTTCTTTTATAAGATGTTTTTGTATATTCTCACCTGTTAAAAATGAGCCTCCCCTTTTAAGAGAATCTCCACATAATTCAAAAATATTTTGAAAAGACAGATTCGGATACCCTTTCTCTTCAATACGGTATGTGATTCGTTCGTAAAAATCTTCGAATTTCCCTTCTTCAATAAAGTTAATGGTTACGTTTAGAGTCGATACTCTTAATTTTTCTGGAACGAAACGATTATAATAGAGGCATTCACAAAAAGTCTTTAAACTTCTTATGTATATTTCATCAATTAAAAAAAGCTCAATCAAACCGTCCTTAGAGTTCTTCTTGAATGTTTTAAGGGTCATCTCGCGATTTAGACAAAATGTCATTGAAATTTCATGACTGCTCATTACAGGCTCAAATGAATCAAGGCAAGATGAAAATGCGTGAAATAGCTGACTAGATTCAGTTATGAGATCGTGATCCAGAAGATAATTTGAGCTACGAGGTCTACCATCTGCTAATTCATCTCCCATCCTCAATAAGGCCGCCAACAATCTTGAATGAACCTTTTTCCCTGATATTATGGATTCTAATGCAAGATAACCAATAGGGTCATTTTTCCCAGAATGAGCCTGCGCTATTTTGCTAATCTCACGAAGTTCTATAGTCGAAATTGCATATTTCGATATCTCTGTAAGAAATTTTCCGCCATTTTTTTCATGGCCATCTCGCCCATTAAAAATATGACCAGCATCGTGAATATGAATGGCTATTAACAAAAAGAATATTTCGTACATAGAAAGTACCGAGTAGTCCTCTGCCAATAGTGCCGACACCTTTTCAATAACCATTGAAATATGATTTGTACTATGGTCGTTCAAATATATTGTTTCATCCAACCTAGTTGTCATAGTCTTGACCTCAGGATGAATTTCATGATTCATAAAATCTCGAAAATTGCGATATGTCGCAACATAGTCTCGGTGACTTGGAAAGTCGGAGGGATCAGCGGTATTTATGAAATAATCTTCGATTGTTTCTTTCATCTTTTATTTTGTTGGGCATAATAACTCTCTCACATCTACATCTAAAATGCGAGCAATTTCATGAAGTTGTGGTACTGAAGGCTGAGTTTTGTTATTACACCAACGAGAAATCGTTGTTTCGTTTTTGCCTATGACACCACAAAGCTGTTTTGCTGACATTTGTTTTTCGGCTAAAACGGCTTTAATTCTATTAACTGGTATGGGTTTATTTTCAGTCTTCATTATTTTACAATTTCTTGTAATATTTTGCAAAGTTAGTAAATTTTCTTCACATACACAATATTATAAAAGAGTTCATGTGCTTTCTTGATGACTCATAGACAGTTCCTTAAATGTTAAAAGCCCCGGCAAGAGGGTGAATTCTTGTCGGAGCGATGGGGTGGATTGGGATTAGTAGAGACGGAGGCAGGTTACGTCGGCGGTTTGGACGATGTTGGGGTAGTCGTAGTGCTCTTTTGAGAAGGCGATGGCGAGGTGCTGGATTTGGTTTGCGACACCGAGTTTCATCAGGAATTTGATGTAGCTTCCAAGATGTTCGATTAGGTAGTCATCCCCTTTGTCAGTTTTGACATAGCCTAAGAGGATTACGTTGTTGGGAAGATTGAGCATACCATTAGTATGGGTCAGAATGACAACTGCTGTTGAGAATGTTGGGTCGTCAGAGGTCAGACTGATGCCATTGGTGTACTCTTCATAGGTCAGAGCGGAGGTAGCAGTTCCGAAATTGTCGGCAAGATAGTTCTCTACTTCGGCGAGTGCAGCTTTCAGACGTTGGTCTGAAACTGATTGCTGCTGCGTTGTGTGGTTTATCGGTTTTTCTTCGTGCTGAGAGTT
>JAAUYT010000007.1 GCA_014804975.1 Clostridia bacterium | reverse complement strand
TCAACTGTAACAAATTCCCGCACGCGTTCTTTAAGCGGGCGGGAAATACTATAAGTGTCTATGCCACGTTGCAGAAGCGAGCATATCGAGGCGCGCGAGGAAAACCCGACGGAGTTTACTAAGCCGTAAATGACGGAGGGTTGCCACAGCGCAACAACGAGATGCGACGCTTATGCGACGGGAATTATTTCATGAAAGCTAAAAATGCTTTATAATTACTGTACACGTCAGCCTTGGATACAACCTCGTAGGGTGCGTGCATGGAAATGACGGGAACGCCCAAATCGACCGTGTCGATATTCATGTTCGCAATGAACTTTGCAACCGTTCCGCCGCCGCCCGCGTCCACTTTACCGAGCTCCGCCGTCTGCCAGATGACGCCCTCTTTATCGAACGCCGCTCTGACTTCGCCGACGAACTCCGCCGAAGCGTCACTGCTGCCGCTTTTTCCCCGCGCGCCCGTGAACTTGCAAAGCGCCGTGCCGTAGGAAACGAGCGCGCTGTTGCTCTTTTCGTATACGCTGGGGAAGTTGGGGTCGTACGCCGCAGTCACGTCGGACGAAAGGCACTTGCTTGCAAAGCGCACTTTGCGGAAGTTCGCACCGAGCGCAATGGAAATTTCTTCCATTAAATCTTCGTAGACCTTGCACTGCATACCCGTCGTGCCCTCGCTGCCGATTTCCTCTTTATCGACGAGCATGGCAAGCACGGTGTGCTCGCTCTCCATATCGAGAACGGCGCGGAGCGCGGGATAAGCGCACACTCTGTCGTCGTGACCGTAAGCCGCAATCAAAGCGCGGTCAAAGCCGACGTCCTTTGCGGGGAATGCGGGCACTGCCGAAAGCTCTGCGGAGAGGAAGTCCTCTTCGTTCATGCCGTACTGCTTGTTGAGAATGCTTAAAACGCTGAGCTTGATCTTGTCGCTGACTTCCTCGTCTTCATAGGGAAGCCCGCCGACGACCACGTTAAGCTGTTCGCCCGTGATAATGGAAGTTGCCTTTCCCGACATCTGCTCTCCGCCGAGGTGAGGAAGAAGGTCGGTGATATAGAACACGGGATCGTCCTTCTTTTCGCCCACGTTGATTTCCACCTTCTTGCCGTCCTTTAAGACGACCGCGCCGTGAAGCGCAAGGGGAATCGCCGTCCATTGATATTTCTTAATTCCGCCGTAGTAGTGCGTTTTTAAATAGCACATACCGCCCTCTTCGTAGAGGGGCACCTGCTTAATATCGATACGGGGCGCGTCGATATGAGAAGCGATCAAACGGAAGCCGTCCTCTTCGAGGTTCTTCGTGCCGATACGGAATACGACCACGCTCTTATCGCGATTGATAAAGTATTTTTTGTCACCCGCTTTGAGCTTGTCGCCGAAGTGATATTCGGTGAAGCCCTTTTTCTTTGCCGCCTCTACCGAAACCGCGCAGGCCTCGCGCTCGGTTTTTGCCGCGTCGAGGAACGCTTTATAGTCCTCTGCAAATGCAAATATTTCTTTCTGCTCCTCTTTGGAAGCTACTTCGTAATAGTTCTTTTTCTTGTATGCAAGCTTTTCCTGCAATTTCTGTCCTTTGCTTTTTTCAGCCATTTCTATGCTCCTTAGGTTTTTCTTATATTATAGCACTGCAATCAATAATTTGCAAATAAATTTGCCTATGGTAACACTGCCTTAAATATTCTTTCTTCCGACAAGATAATCAATGTCCACGCCAAAATAATCAGCTAATCGCCAAAGACTTGCAATACTTGGCAATTTTTTGCCCAATGCCCACGCACTAACCATACCTTGCGTAACACCTAACTCCTCAGCAAGTTTTACCTGATTCAGCGATTTCTCTTCCATAAGTTCCTTTATTCTTTTCGCGACAATAATTTCCAAAATTTTTTCCTCTTTCCCTATTTTCTACTTGACATTATATCCCCATGGGAGTAAAATGTGCTCAAATAACCCCATGGGGTTTTATTGAAGGAGAAAAATAATAATGATACTATTAGATTTAATTGATCAATGCCTTTTATCTGATTTTGAAGACAAGGTAGAAGAAAAAGACGAATGCAGAGACGGTAAAAGATTACGCGAAGCGGAAGAAGAACTCTTTGCCGAATTGAACGAAGAACAAATAAAAAAAGTAAAGCATATAGAACTAACGGTCAGAAGTCAAATGGAATATATCCATTTTGAATCGCAAAAGTATCTTTTAAACTATGCGTTCCGTTTGGGTATGGAAATGCAGAAAGCATTCGATAAAGACGATTATGAATAATCACTATTATAGCCTTCCCCTACCGCAACGCGTTAGGGGAAGGTGTCATGCTATCCCGAAGGGTAGCGTGACGAATGAGGATAAACTTTTATAACACAATCCTCATCTGTCAGCTTCGCGCCCACCTTCCCCTTTCAACGAAAGGGGAAGGCTTAAAGGTGGTGTAATAAATGAGGACTTGACATTCTCACAAACCATATTTATAATAAAATTATGCGGAGAATTCATAATTCAAATTTAACGAAATATTCACAAGAACTGCGCAGTAATATGACGAAAGAAGAGCGCAGACTTTGGTATGACTTCTTAAAAAAACTAACACCGCAGTTTTACAGACAAAAAACAATAGGTGACTATATCGTAGATTTCTATTGCCCTGCGGCGCGTTTGGTAATTGAATTAGACGGGTCGCAACATTATGAATCAGTGGGCGAAGCCAAAGACATATTGCGCGATAAGTATTTGCAATCGGTCGGTTTAACGGTGTTTCGCTTTTCAAACTACGAAATTTATAAAAACTTTCAAGGCATTTGCAATCATATTCTAAATTACATTGAATCATTAAAATAAATACAATCCTCATCAGTCACTTCGTGACAGCTTCCCCTTTCCGCGAAAGGGGAAGCCTTAAATAAAGAAAAAACGACTGCAAATGCAGTCGTTTTTTAATTGCGTTTCAATTAAACAAGCTCGATAATAGCCTGTTCCGCACCGTCACCGCGGCGCTGACCGAGAAGATAAATTCTCGTATATCCGCCGCCCTGACCGAGCTCTTCCTTTCTCTGCGCGTATTTCGGCGCAATTTCATTGAAGAGTTTTTCGATCAGCGGGTGTTTGATCTGAGCCGTGCGACTTTTATATTCGCTCTTCTTTTCGGTAAAGCCCTTGATTTCCTGTAAATCGTAGGTCTTTGCCATGATAGCGCGGCGGGCGGCAAGCTTTTTCGGACCGTCCTTATAGCCCTTGACTTTGATCTCTTTACCCTTCTTATCCTTCGTAACGGACTCGAACTCTACGACGTCGTCGTAGGTGTTTACCGCCTTCGTGATAAGCTTTTCAACGTAGGGGCGAAGCTCCTTCGCACGCGCTTCCGTCGTTTCGATTTTTCCGTACCAAAGAAGCTGCGACGCCTGATTTCTCAAAATTGCAAGTCTTTGCTCCGTGGTTCTGCCCAATTTGCCCGGCATGATTTAATCCTCCTTCTTTTCAAGGGAAAGCCCGTATGCTTCGAGTTTCTGCATGACTTCGTCCAAGGACTTCTTGCCGAGGTTTCTCACTTTCAGCATTTCGTCCTCCGTCTTGCGGCACAGGTCTTCCACAGTGTGAATGTTCGCTCTCTTCAAGCAGTTGTAGGAACGGACGGAGAAGTCCATATCCTCGATCTTCATGGAGAGAATTTGTTGTTGTTTGTCGTCGTCCGTCTTGACGAGAATGTCCATATCCTTGATCGTATCCGAAAGGTTTACGAACAGGCTGATATGGTCCTGCATGATCTTCGCCGCAAGCGATACGATCTCTTTACCCGAGAAAGTTCCGTCCGTCCATACCTCGATGGTCAGCTTGTCGTAGTCGATATTCTGACCTACGCGCGCGGGCTCAACGTTGTAGTTGACCTTCTGCACGGGCGTATAGATGGAGTCGATGGGAATGTAATCGATCACAGGCTGTTTGTTGTCCTTAGCGGGCTTGTAGCCTCTGCCGCGTCCGATCGTGATCTCCGCGTCGATTTTACCGCCTTCGTCCACCGTGCAGATGTATTGATCGCCGTTGACGATCTCTACTTCCGCGTCCTCGGAAATGTCCTTCGCGTAAATCACGCAGGGACCTACTTTGTTGAGGCGGAGCGTTTTGGTATAATCTTTATCGGTGATTTTGGTTTTGATTGCAAGCAATTTGAGATTGAGAATAATCTCGGTGACGTCCTCTTTGACGCAAGGAATGGAAGAAAACTCGTGCTTGACGGTTCCGTCCAAAAATTTGATTCCCTGCACGGCGGCTCCGGGGAGCGCGGAGAGCAGGATGCGTCTTAAACAGTTTCCTATCGTAAGACCGAAGCCCTTTTCAAGCGGTTCAACGACGACTTTCGCGTAGCTCTTTTCTTCGTTTTCCGTAACCTCGATTTTGGGCATATCCATTTCGATCATAAACCTACCTCCTTAATATTGAATTACTTGGAGTACAACTCGACAATCATATGCTCTGCAATCTGGCTGTCAACGTCCTCTCTCGTGGGAAGCGCAAGTACTTTGCCTTCCAGCTTCTCGGGATCGAATTCAAGCCATTTCGGCATATTTGCCACCTTCATGGTCTTGATCTGTTCAAAGAACTTGTTGTTCTTTCTGTTCTCTTTTACCGCGATCACGTCGCCCGCCTTTACGCTGTACGAAGGAACGTTGACCGTTCTGCCGTTTACCGTGAAGTGCGCGTGGTTCACGAGCTGTCTTGCCTGCGTTCTCGATACGCCGATCCCCATACGGAAAATTACGTTGTCGAGTCTTCTTTCAAGAAGGGAGAGCATATTTTCACCCGTAATTCCCTTCATGCGGTCGGCAACCTCGTAGTAGTGGTGGAACTGACCTTCCTGAACGCCGTAGATACGTTTCGTCTTCTGCTTTTCGCGGAGCTGTTGTCCGTATTCGGAAACCTTCTTTCTGCCCGCGCCGTGCTGTCCGGGGGGCAAAGGACGCTTATTGAAGGGGCATTTCTCCATGTAGCACTTTTCGCCTTTCAAGAAGAGCTTTGCGCCTTCGCGTCTGCAAAGTTTACATTTTGCGTCTCTGTATACTGCCATTTTCTTACCCTCCTGTTATACTCTTCTGCGCTTGGGCGGACGGCATCCGTTGTGAGCAACGGGCGACACGTCGGAAATAAGCGTTACTTCCAAGTCGCAGTTTGCGAGCGCGCGGATCGCTGATTCTCTACCTGCGCCCGGTCCCTTTACGTAAACCTCTACGTAACGGAGACCGTGTTCCTTCGCAGCCTTCGCAGCCGTCTCGGCAGCCATCTGCGCCGCGAACGGAGTGCCCTTTCTCGAACCCTTGAAGTTCAAGGAGCCTGCACTCGACCAGGAGATCGCGTTTCCGCTCATATCGGTGATCGTAACGATCGTATTGTTGAAGGTGGACTGAATATGAACTTGTCCTCTGTCAACCTTTTTAAGTTCTCTGCGTTTTCCTCTTTGAACTGTTTTCTTCTTCTCAGCCATAATTCAAACGCTCCTTACTTTTTCTTGTTCGCCACGGTGCGGCGGGGACCTTTTCTCGTTCTTGCATTGCGCTTCGTGCTCTGTCCGCGCACGGGAAGTCCCTTTCTGTGGCGTACGCCACGGTAGCACCCGATTTCCATCAGGCGCTTGATATTCAAGCTGACCGAACCGCGAAGCTCACCTTCCACGGTGTAGTGGTGGTCAATATACTCTCTTAATTTGGATACGTCGTTTTCGTCGAGATCCTTCACTCTTACGTTGGGGTCGATGCCCGTTTCCGCAAGAATTTTTTTGGAAGTGGAAAGCCCGATTCCGTAAATATAGGTAAGACCTATTTCAACGCGTTTTTCTCTGGGCAAATCCACGCCGGCAATACGTGCCATGTTCTTTCCTCCGTCTTTTTCGGTGATTTTTTATTTGATATTTTTTATGTACTCCGTAGATTCGTAGAAATAGTGGAAAATATTTCTTGAACGAATGCGGTTATTTTCTCGTAAAGAGCGCAAAGCGAGCCGACTTTCCCCGCCCTTTTGCGCGGAAATCAGCTCATTTTGCGATTAAATTCGGTTTTTCAGACAAACTGCTGAAAAATTATACCACATTTTTTATAGTGTGTCAACGAATTTTAGCCCTGTCTTTGCTTGTGCGATTTATTTTTGGAACAGATAACCATTACTTTACCGTTTCTTTTGATAACCTTGCACTTATCGCACATCGGCTTTACCGAAGGTCTGACTTTCATAATATTATCTCCTATCTAATTACCGTGAATTTCTTTTTTGTTACGATCTGCTGCGCCAAGTGATCCGCCCCTTCGTCAGGTCGTACGGGCTCATTTCGAGCTTTACCGAATCTCCTTCGATAATGCGGATATAGTTCATTCTCAGCTTTCCCGAAATGTACGCCGTGATAACGTGCCCGTTCGTGAGCTGTACCTTGAACGTTGTATTGGGGAGCGCTTCGATGACTTTGCCTTCTGCTTCGATTACGTCGTCTTTCGACATAGTGACCTCGCCTATTTATTTTTCGCTTCCAAGCGTCAGAATTTCGATTCCGTCTTCGCGGATAACAAGCGTGTTTTCGTAATGCGACGCACTCTTTTTATCCGCAGTGACTGCCGTCCAGCCGTCGGGCAAAACCTTTACCTTCCAGGTGCCCGCCGCGATCATCGGCTCTACGCAGATGACCGTGCCCGCTTGCAGTCTTACGCCCGTGCCCCTTCTTCCGAAGTTCGGAACGGACGGGTCCTCGTGCATCTCTCTGCCGATTCCGTGCCCCGTATAGGAACGAATGACCGAAAAGCCGTTTCCCTCTGCGTGCTGTTGTACGCGGTAGCTGATATCGTAGAGCGGCGTTCCCGCCTTTAAGCCCTCGACGCCCTTCCAGAAGCACTCTTCCGTTACCCGAACGAGTTTCTTCTTTTCCTCGGAAACCTCTCCGATACAGAAGGTTCTTGCAGCGTCGCCGTGAAAACCGTTCTTATACGCTACGATGTCCACGCTGACGATATCGCCCTCTTCGAGCACTCTGTCGTCGGGGATCCCGTGGACGACCACCTCGTTGACCGAAACGCACGCCGAAGCGGGGTATCCGTAATATCCGAGGCAGCTCGGCTCCGCACCGCTCGCCTTGATATAGTCGTAAACGAGCGTATCGACTTCCTTCGTCGTCATCCCCGCTTTGATCCGCTCGCCGACAAACTTCAAACAGTTTCCGACGATCGCGCAGGGCTCGCGCAGGAGCTCGATTTCTTCTTCGCTCTTAACGTGGATCATTTCGCCAACTTATCGAGAACCGTCTTGACTTCCTCGAAGAGCACTTCCGCGGGAGCTTCCGTTCCCGTGAAGTTGAGAATGATTCCCTTCTTCGTGTAGTAGTCGATGAGCGGCTGCGTCTGTGCCGTGTAGACGTCGAGACGGCTCTTGACCGTTTCGGGATTGTCGTCCTTTCTCTGATAGAGCTCCCCGCCGCAACGCGAACAGGTGGTCGCACCGTTCAGCGTGGAAACGTGATAGCTCTCGCCGCATTCCTTGCACACTCTTCTGCCGCAAAGTCTGTCCATAAGGAGGGAGAAGTCGATATTGATATTGACGACTCCGTCGATCTTTGCGAACTTATCGAGCTCGCCCGCTTGGAAAAGGTTGCGGGGGAAACCGTCGAGCAAATATCCGTTGCTATTCTTTACGTCGTCCCAGGTGAGACGGTCGCGCACGATATCGCAGGTCACTTCGTCGGGAACGAGCTCGCCCTTGTCGATATACGACTTTGCGAGAAGTCCGATTTTCGTGCCGTTCTTGATATTCGCACGGAAGATATCGCCCGTGGAAATGTGCACGAGACCGTAGCGGTCTGCAATTTTCGTTGCCTGCGTACCCTTGCCTGCGCCGGGCGCACCGAGTAAAATCAGATTCATATTGATTCTCCTTATTTCAAGAAGCCCTTGTAGTTCTTCATCATGATCTGCGATTGCAGCTGCTTGTCAAGTTCAAGTGCAACCGAGACGACGATCAGGATACCCGTCGTAGAGAATACGTTCACAAGGTCGTAGCTTGCCCAGCTGAACACCACGGACGGAATAAACGCAACCATCGTTAAGAAAATCGCGCCGAACAACGTAATGCGGTTGTTGATTTTCTTCAAGTACTGCGCCGTAGGCTTACCCGGTCTGATACCCTGAATAAAGCCGCCGTTCTGCTGAATGGACTTAGAAACGTCTTCGGGGTTGAACTGGATCTGCGCGTAGAAGAATGCAAACGCAAAAATCAACAGACACAGTACCACCGAATAGATGAGCCTACCGTACCACTCGCCGCTGCCCGAGAACCAAATTTGAAGATTGCTCGCCGCTTTGGTATTGGGCCAGAACAGGCTGATGAGCATGGACGGGAAGGACACGATCGCATACGCGAAGATGAGGGGCATAACGCCGCTTCCCGTGATCTTCATGGGAATGACGGAGGACTGACCGCCGTACATCTTCGTTCCGCGCACCTGCTTTGCATACTGCACGGGAATCTTGCGTTCCGCCAGGTCCACGAACGTGACAAGGAAGAAAATGATTGCCGCAAGAATCATGAAGATACCGACTTCGAGAAGTCCGTCGCCGATTTTGAGCGAACCGTTGCCCATCGCAATGAACTTATTGAGAAGCGCCATACCTGCCGTGGAGACGATACCGATGAAGATGATCATGGAGATACCGTTGCTCACGCCGAGGTCGGTGATGCGCTCGCCGAGCCACATAACGAGCATAGAGCCCGCCGTGTACACGATTGCCATATAGATGCCCGCAACCCACGCCTTGTTGCCGAAGAGATCAACTTTGATTGCGTTTTCCTGATTTGCAAAATTAATGATGATACCGACTGACTGCACGATCGCAAGAACTATCGTAATAATTCTCGTGATGATCGTCAAACGCTTTTTGCCCTCTTCGCCCTGTTTGGAGAGACGTTCGAGAGCGGGAATGCCTACCGTTAAAAGCTGCACGATAATCGAAGCGTTGATATACGGTCCGATACCGAGCGCGAACAGGGTGCCCTGCGAAAGAGCATTACCCGTAACGCCGCTCATGAGCTGTAAGAAGTCGTTGCCCAAAACAGCCGATTCAAACTGACCTCTGTCAAGTCCCGGAACGGGAATATAGCAGCCCAAACGGAAAACGAGAAGCAGAAGGAGGGTTATAAAAATCTTCCTTCTGATATCTTTATTACGAAAGGCGTTTTTTAAGGTTTCGATCATGTTATACCTCCTTTTTTACGCCGTCTGAAAAAACGATCACTTTTCAAGGACCTCAGCCGTTCCGCCCGCCTTCTCGATCGCCGCCTTAGCGGTTTCGGAGAATTTCGCAGCACGAACCGTGAGCTTTACTTTGAGTTCGCCCTTTCCGAGCACTTTGAGTCCCGCGTTGTTCTTGACTTCCTTCGCAAGCTTGTTGGAAAGCACGAAGCCGAGATCAACTGTCGTCCCTTCGGGAAGTTTATTGAGCTCGTCAAGATTGATGATGACGTAGTCTTTCCCGAATTTATTGTGGAAACCACGCTTGGGAATGCGGCGCGCAAGAGGCATCTGACCGCCTTCGAATCCGGGACGGACACCGCCGCCCGAACGCGCCCATTGACCTTTGTGACCCTTACCGCTCGTCTTGCCTAAGCCCGAACCGATACCGCGTCCCAAACGCTTTGCGTCCTTTCTTGCTCCCTCGGCGGGAGAAATTGTATCTACTCTCATGTTATAACTCCTTATACGTTCTCTACCTTAACAAGGTGAGCAACCTTGCGGATCTGTCCGCGAAGCGCGGGAGTATCTTCAAAGGTCTTTTCCGAACGGATCTTTTTCAAGCCCAAAGCTGCAACCGTCTCTTTCACCGATTTGACTTCTCCGATCGTGCTCTTTACAAGCGTTACTTTAACCATTTTCGTCCTCCTTAGCCCACGATCTCTTCCACGGTCTTGCCGCGAAGCGCCGCGATCTCTTCTGCGGTTTTAAGCTCCGCAAGACCTGCGATGGTCGCTTTCACGCAGTTCTGAGGGTTCTGCGTTCCGTGAGATTTCGTTCTGATATTCTTGATTCCCGCTGCCTCCATAACGGCACGGACGGGACCGCCTGCGATAACGCCGGTACCTTCTGCGGCGGGCATCATCAAAACTGCGCCCTTGCCGAATTTACCGAGCACTTCGTGGGGAATACTCGTATCCACGATTGCAACGTTGATCATATTCTTCTTAGCGGCCTGCGTAGCTTTCTCGATCGCCTCGGGAACTTCCTTTGCCTTTCCCGTGCCGTAACCGACTTTGCCGTTGCCGTCGCCTACGACGACGAGCGCCGCAAAGCGCATATTTCTACCGCCCTTGACCGTCTTGCTGACGCGGTTTACGCCGATGAGCTTTTTAATGAGTCCGTCGTTCTCTTCCTGTTTTCTCTGAGGTCTGTTATCTCTTGCCATATCTCTACTCCCCTTAGAATTTCAGTCCGGCTTCGCGAGCGCCGTCTGCAAGCCATTGTACGCGTCCCGTATAAAGGTAGCCGCCTCTGTCGAATACGACCGTTTCGATTCCCTTTTCCTTTGCGCGTTCCGCAGCGAGTTTGCCCACGATCTTCGCGGCTTCCCGCTTGGTCTTGCCGGCGATCTCCGCCTTTACCGACTTTTCGAGGGTGGAAGCCGAAGCAAGGGTCACTCCCTTCGTGTCGTCGATGAGCTGTGCGTAAATATGGTTGGTGCTTCTGTAAACGCTGAGCCGAGGTCTTTCGGCAGTGCCCGTAACGCTCTTTCTTACACGAACGTGGCGGCGTTTTCTTTCCGCATTTTTATCAATTTTCGTTATCATTTCTTACGCTCCTTTACTTCTTGCCCTTGCCCGAAGTTTTACCTTCCTTATGCTCGACGTGCTCGCCCTTGTAGCGGATACCGTAGCCGTGGAAAGGTTCGGGTTTGCGGATCGCTCTAAGCTCCGCCGCAACCTGACCGACAAGCTCCTTGTCGATGCCGCTTACCGTGACTTCCGTCTGCGAGGGGCATTCGAGTTTGATGCCCTCGGGTGCGACGTATTCGACGGGGTGGGAGAAACCTACGTTGAGAACGAGCTTGTTGCCCTGCATAGCTGCCTTCCAGCCGACGCCCTTTACTTCGAGCCCCTTCGTGAAGCCCTCCGAAACGCCCTTGACCATACCTGCGATAAGCGCACGGTAGAGCCCGTGGAGCGCGTTGGTTTCGTCTCTTTCGTCAAGCGCCTTTACGTGAACGTGACCGTCCTCCGTCTGAACGTCGATCGCGCCCGTCACTTTGCGGCTTAAAGTTCCCTTTGCGCCCTTGACGGTTACGACTGCGTCTTTGAAATCGACGGTAACGCCTGCGGGAAGCGCAATACTCATTTTACCGATTCTCGACATATTCCGCCTCCTTAATAGATATAGCAGAGCACTTCGCCGCCCACGTTCTGAGCCTTTGCCTGCTTATCCGTCATGATCCCCTTGTTCGTGGAGATGATAGCGATTCCGTAACCGCCCAAAACCTTGGGCATAGTTGCGGCGCCGCTGTAAGTTCTCAGTCCCGGCTTGCTCACGCGTTCGAGCCCGCTGATGACCGATTGGTTTTTATCCGTATATTTCAACGTAAGAACAAGCTTTCCGTTGTAGCTGTCCTCTTCGAAACGCACGTCTTTGACGTAGCCTTCCTTCAAAAGAATATCGGCGATTGCCTTCTTCATATTGGAAGAGGGAATTTCCACGGTCTCCTTTTTGACCATGAGCGCGTTTCTGATTCTTGTAAGCATATCTGCGATCGGATCTGTCATTTTCTTTCTCCTTACCAGCTCGCCTTTTTCACGCCGGGAATCTGTCCCTTATAAGCAAGATTGCGGAAGCAGATACGGCAAACACCGTACTTTCTCAAAACCGCGTGCGGTCTGCCGCAAATCGTGCAACGCGTGTAAGCTCTCGTTGAAAACTTAGGCGTTTTTTGCTGTTTGTTGATCATTGACTTCTTTGCCATAATCTTCTCCTCACTTCTTGAAGGGCATTCCGAGCGCCCTCAAAAGCTCTCTCGCTTCTTCGTCCGTCTTAGCCGTGGTGACCACGCAGACGTCCATGCCTCTGATTTTCTCAACCTGATCGTACACGATCTCGGGGAAAATGAGCTGTTCTTTGAGTCCCATCGAGTAGTTTCCTCTACCGTCGAACGCCTTGTCCGACACGCCGCGGAAGTCTCTCACTCTCGGAAGAGCGATGGATACGAGTTTATCGTAGAAGTCCCACATTCTCTTGCCGCGAAGGGTCACTTTCAGTCCGACGTTCATTCCCTCGCGGAGCTTGAAGTTTGCGACCGATTTGGTTGCTTTACGGTAGATCGGCTTTTGACCCGTAATGAGTTTGAGTTCGTTCTCCACCATCTGCATGGACTTTTGGTTGTCCTTGATGTCGCCGAGACCCGTGTTGATCACGATCTTCTCGATCTTGGGAACCTGCATTACGGACGCATATCCGAACTTCTTCATGAGGTAGGGAACGACTTCTTCGTCGTATTGCTTTTTGACTCTGTTCGTTGCCGTCGAGGTCTTCGCGGCTTCCTGTTTTACTTGCGCCTTTGCGCTCTTTTTCTCTGCCATTTTTATTCCTCCGCCCGATTATTCCTTGTTTTCGTTTTCGGGCTCGGTTGCAGTTTCTGCCGCATCCGCCGCCTTTTGGCTGCGCTTTCTCGTTCTCTTCTTGGGCGCCTCTGCCTCTTCGACGGGTTTCGATTTACTCTTCTTGGTGTAAGCCTTGTCGAGCGAAGCTCCGCACTTCTTGCAGACGCGAACCTTCTTACCGTCAACGAGGTTGTGTGCAACGCGCGTTGCCTTGCCGCACTTGTCACAGACGACTTCTACGTTGGAAGCGTCGATATAAGCCTCTTCCGTTACGATTCTCGAAGTCTCGTTCGCCTTTCTCGCTTTCTCGTGCTTATTGACGATATTCACGCCCTCGACGATGACCTTTCCCGCCTTGGGATCGGTTTTGAGAACCTTTCCCTGCTTTCCTTTATACTTGCCCGCCAAAACGAGCACGTTGTCGTTTACTTTAACTTTCATTGCGCTTCTCCTTACAGAACCTCGGGAGCGAGCGAGATGATTCTCATGTAATCTTTCTCGCGGAGCTCTCTCGCAATGGGCCCGAAGATACGGGTTCCCTTAGGTTGTTTTTGGCTGTCGATAATGACTGCCGCGTTGTCGTCGAAACGGATATACGTACCGTCGGGACGGCGGATACCCTTTGCGCTTCTTACGATGACTGCCTTAACGACGTCGCCCTTTTTCACCGCGCCGCCGGGGGTAGCCGTTTTCACGCTTGCCACGATGACGTCGCCGATGTTGCCGCTCCTACGGAAGGAGCCGCCCAGAACGCGGATGCACATGAGCTCTTTCGCGCCCGAGTTATCCGCTGCTTTCAATCTTGTCTGCGGTTGAATCATGCTTTTTCTCCTCCCTGAATTACTTCGCCTTTTCGACGATTTCGGCTACGCGCCAGTTTTTATCTTTACTTAATTTTCTCGTTTCCACGATACGGACCTTGTCGCCTACGCCGCACTCGTTCTCTTCGTCGTGCGCCTTGAAACGAACGGTTCTCGTAATCGTCTTTTTATAAACGGGGTGTTTGCTCTTATCGGTCACCGCAACGACGACCGTCTTATCCATCTTATCGGAGACCACGATTCCGACTCTTTCTTTTCTAAGATTTCTTTCCATGATGCTCTCCTTTACGCCTTATTCTGACGGGCGCGGATTTCCGTATTCACTCTCGCGATGTCCCGCTTGCAAGTCCTGATCGACAGGGGGTTTTCAAGCTGATTGGACGCGTGACGGAAACGAAGATTAAAGAGTTCGCTTTTGAGGTCTTTGAGCTTTTTAGAAAGCTCGGCGTCACTTAAACTGTGAAATTCGTTTGCTTTCATGCTTGGTCACCGCCTTCCGTAGTTTCGAGGTCTTCCTTCCTTACAAATTTGCACTTGATCGGAAGCTTGTTTGCGGCAAGCCGCATTGCTTCGCGGGCAATATCCTCGGGAACGCCCGCCATTTCAAAGAGCACTCTGCCCGGTTTTACAACCGCGACCCAGAACTCTACGTTACCTTTACCGGAACCCATACGAGCTTCCGCAGGGTGGCGGGTAATGGGTTTGTGGGGGAAGATGTCGATCCAGACCTGTCCGCCACGCTTGATGAAACGNGTCATTGCGATACGCGCAGCCTCGATCTGATTGGATTTGATCCAGCANGNNTCTTCGGCNACNAGACCGTACTGTCCGTAAGCNACTTTNTTTCCCTTATGCGCNGCNCCCTTNATGTTGCCGCGGTGCTGTTTTCTTCTTTTNACTCTCTTCGGAATTAACATTATCTGCCTCCTTCCGGTTTCTTGGCCTTCAAGACTTCNCCCTTGTAGATCCAGCACTTGACGCCGATCATACCGAANGTCGTNTGNGCTTCCGCGAAACCGTAATCGATNTCCGCNCGGAGCGTNTGAAGGGGAATGGAACCGTCGTGATAGTGTTCCGANCCTGCGATTTCACGACCGTCGAGACGACCGCTCACCTGCATTTTAACTCCCTTNACGCCTGCGCGCATCGTTCTGCCGATNGCCTGNTTCATGGCNCGGCGGAAAGAAATACGNTTTTCAAGCTGNGCCGCAACGCTCTCNGCNACGAGCTGAGCGTCCGCGTCGATCTTCTTGACTTCGGTCACGTTGATGATGACCTGNTTGCCGTTCGTAAGCTTNNCAAGNTCCTTNTTNATNACNTCGATCTCGGAGCCCGCTTTNCCGATNAGNACNCCGGGACGNCCCGTNTAGATCGTTACGACGACTTTNCCNGCCGCNCGCTCGATNANAATNTTNGAGATCGCCGCCGCGTAGTACTTCTTTTTNANGAANGTACGNATNACGTTGTCTTCTTTGAGGAACNCGGAGAAATCTTTCTTGTCGGCATACCACTGCGTATCCCAACCTTTGATGATACCNACTCTCAATCCGTGAGGATTNACTTTCTGTCCCATGTTAAATATTNCCCTCCGCTTTCTTTACGTCAAGGATGACCGTGANGTGGCTCGTTCTNTTTAAGATCGCNTGNCCTCTGCCCTTGCTGACGGGNTGCATTCTCTTNAAAGANGTTCCNCCGTTNGCATAGCACTCGGCNACGTACAGATCNCCTCTGTCCATGCCCTGNTTGTGNTCCGCATTCGCNACGGCGCTCATGAGCACCTTCTTCGTAGGNAGNGCNCCGCCGTTCGTGATATTCGANAGNATNGCTTCCGCTTCCTCAACGGACTTNCCGCGAATNANATCGAGCACCGTTCTCACTTTNTAGGGAGAAATTCTCAGATATTTTGCCACTGCGTAGGGGCGNTTTTCACGCTTTTCCTCTACTCTNTCGGCTTTCTTTTTCATATTNGTTGCCATNNNTTATCTCCTTATCTCCCCGGCGTNGTGGTCTTTGCCGTGTGACCNTTNAAGGTTCTCGTCGGNGCGAACTCACCGAGCTTGCANCCGACCATATCCTCCGTGATATATACGGGAACGTGCTTTCTGCCGTCGTAGACTGCGATCGTGTGACCGACCATCTGAGGGAAAATCGTCGACGCTCTCGACCAGGTTTTCAGAACTNTNTTTTCGTTAGCCTCGTTCATCGCTTCGATTCTNTGTAAAAGCTTCGCTTCGACGTAAGGCCCTTTCTTAACGCTTCTCGACATTTTTCATCCCTCCTTAATTGATACGCTTCAAGATGAACTTGCTCGTAGGATTCTTCTTCTTTCTCGTCTTGTAACCGAGAGCGGGCTTNCCCCAAGGNGTNTCNGGACCCGCATGACCGACGGGAGACTTACCTTCACCACCGCCGTGAGGGTGATCGTTGGGGTTCATGACCGAACCGCGCACCGTAGGACGGGTACCGAAGTGACGGGTCTTACCCGCTTTACCCACGCGNATGATNTCGTGTTCGAGGTTNCCGACCTGACCGATCGTCGCCTTGCANTCGATGGGAATGAGTCTCATTTCGCCGGAAGGCATCTTGATGGTTGCGTACGCGCCCTCTTTTGCCATGATCTGCGCCGTGATACCCGCGCTTCTTGCGATCTGACCGCCGCGGCCGGGCTTCATCTCGATGTTGTGAACCATCGTACCGACGGGGATATCCGCAAGCGTAAGCGCGTTGCCGACTTTGATATCGGCGCCCTTTCCGCTGAGAACCTTGTCGCCGACGTTTAAGCCCACGGGAGCGAGAATGTATCTCTTTTCGCCGTCCGCATAGACGAGGAGCGCAATGTTCGCACTGCGGTTGGGATCGTACTGAATGCTCTTAACCGTTGCGGGAACGCCGTCCTTGTTGCGCTTGAAGTCGATGATACGGTACTTTCTCTTATTGCCGCCGCCGATGTGACGAACGGTGATTTTGCCTTGATTGTTTCTTCCGCCCGACTTGCGCTGATCTTCGAGAAGGGAATTTTCTGCTTTCGCNCCCTTCGTCAGATCGCCCGCATAGCCGTGAACCGTCATCAAACGGCGAGCGGCGGAAGTCGGTTTATATCTTTTAACTGCCATTTCCTTTTACCTCTCTTACGACAACGAGTTGAATGCCTCGATGGGCTTGCTGCTTTCTTTCAGTTGAATGATAGCCTTTTTACGCGTGGGAGTGTAACCCTCGTTTCTGCCCATTCTTTTAAGTTTGCCGCGCTGCGTTACGGTGTTCACGCTTTCGACCTGAACGCCGAACATCTGCTCCGCCGCGATCTTGATCTGGGTCTTGTTCGCGGACTTTGCAACGTAGAACGTGTACTTTTTCTCCGCGATCCCGTCGTAGCCCTTTTCGGTGAGGACGGGTTTCAAAATGATATCTTCGGGTGCCATTAGCAATAAGCCTCCTCCAATTTTTTCACCGAGCCCTTCGTAAGAACGACTACGGAGTTAGCAACGATTTCGTAGGTGTTGATCTCGCCGACGGAAATCGTAGAGAACTTTTCGAGATTGCGCGCCGCCAAAATCACGTCGGGATTGTTGTCGTCCATAACGACGACCGTTCNCTTNTCGAGNTTGAGCGCCTTTCTGAACGCTTCCATNTCCTTCGTCTTGGGAGCGGANACNTTCAGCTCGTCCACCACGATNAGCTCACCGTCTGCNAGCTTCTTGCTNAGNGCNGANACGAACGCNCCGCGCTTTGCCGTTACGTTCATCTTCTTNGNGAAGTCGCGGCTCTTGGGTGCGAACACGACGCCGCCCTTNGTCCANTGCGGTGCNCGGATGGAACCCTGACGGGCACGNCCCGTTCCCTTCTGACGCCAGGGCTTTGCACCGCCGCCGCGCACTTCCGTGCGGGTGAGGGTGGANTTGGTNCCCTGTCTTTGGTTGGAAAGATAAGTGACGACAGCTTGATGAATGAGCGCCTCGTTGTAATCTGCTCCGAACACTTTGTCGGAGAGATTGCAGGAGCCCACCTCTTCGCCTTTCATATTGTATACTTTAACCTTTGCCATTGTCCTTCTCCTTATGCCTTGACGCTGTTCGAAATCGTAACGATNGNNCCCTTGTTNCCGGGGATAGCGCCCTTAATGAGAATTGCGTTTCTTGCCGCGTCNACCTTCACNACTTCGAGNTTCTGAANGGTGACGCGCTCNACACCGTACTGACCTGCAAGGTGCTTGTGCTTGAACACGCGGGAGGGCGTACTGTTCGCGCCCATGGAACCGGGCTCTCTGTGTACGGGNCCTACGCCGTGCGTCTCTTTCANGCGGTGCTGGTTCCAACGCTTGATAACGCCGGTGTAACCGTGACCCTTCGAAGTCCCGCAGACGTCTACCTTGTCGCCTGCCGCAAAGACGTCCGCCTTNACCTCGTCGCCGACCTTGTAGCTGTCGACTTTGTCAAGGCGTACTTCTTTGAGNACTTTGCAGGGAGCNACCCCCGCCTTCTTGAACTGCCCGAAATCGGGTTTGTTGAGTTTTTGTTCTGCCTTCTTTTCGTCGCCGATTTTCTCAAAGCCGAGTTTGAGCGCGGTGTANCCGTCGCTTTCTTCGGTTTTGACTTGAACGACGGGGCAAGGTCCCGCTTCCACTACCGTGACGGGAATTACCTTACCGTCTTCTGCAAAGATNTGGGTCATNCCCACTTTGCGACCGATGATTGCTTTAATCACTGTTAAAGTTCACTCCTTAAAANNTTATTTTTCTCAATACCTTAATATATAAAGTATTATTAGCCGAGTTTTACTTTGATATCTACGCCTGCGGGAAGGTGGATCGTATCCAAGAGCTTCGCGTTGGGGCTGTAAATATCGATGATGCGCTTGTGGGTTCTGAGTTCGAACTGCTCGCGAGAATCCTTATATTTATGAGGGCAGCGGAGAATCGTGACGATTTCCTTTTCCGTGGGAAGCGGAATGGGACCCGAAATCTTCGCCCCGCCCTTCTGCATCGTTTCGACGATTCTCGTTGCAGCTTCGTCTACAAGAGCATGGTCATAAGCCGATAACTTGATTCTGATTTTTTGTCCTGCCATAATGGTACTCCTTAAAAATTTACCTTACTTTGTTACTCTGTGCAACGCGTCCGTGCGTATCGAGGTTTTGCTATTTAAAAAACACTCGTCGTTTTGCGGTGTTTTACGCAAAAGCCCCGGTAAGTCGCAGGAATCAAGTCCCGCCATTGTCAGCGAAAATTATCTGTCGGAGGGCTTTCGACCCCGAATTTCAGTAACTTTCCGCCTCAACCCTATACGCTGTTCGTTGCAGAAAAAGACCTCTGCATAGACACAGGCTTGATAATAATATCATGAAAGTCAAGATAAGTCAAACGATTAAACGAATATTTTCAAAATTTTTTGCATATTTTTGGGAATTTTTTTAATTATGTAAGAAAACACCGAACGGAGTTCCCGTTCGGTGTTTTTGATACTTATTTGTCATTCAGAGGCGTACAAAGTACGCCGCAGGAATCTCCACCTTGTTGTAACCTTCCCCCATTGAGATAGGGGAAGGTGTCCGCGAAGCGGACGGATGAGGCAAAGATATAACAATCCTCATCAGTCACTTCGTGACAGCTTCCCCTTTCAACGAAAGGGGAAGCCTTTGGGCTTTATTACTCTATTTCATTCCCTTCTTTATCCAACTTTCCATTCGAGCAAATCACGGTAAAATCGCCTGCCCAATAATTCCAATGACTGCCTTTTTTAATTTTTTCCCACTCTTCTTTCGCCCCCTCGAACGTAATACTCGTAAGTCCGCTACAATCATAGAACGCCTCATACCCGATACTCGTCACACTGTTCGGGATCGTTATCTCCGTAAGTCCGCTACAACCCCAGAACGCATACCCCTCAATATTCGTCACACTACCGTCCGTAGGAATTACGCTCGTTTTACATCCGAAAATTAAAGTTTTTGTTGCTGTTTTAATTAAGCAATTTCCCGCACTGTGATACTTCGTGTTCCCGTTCTCAACTGCTATACTCGTAAGTCCTCTGCAATTTAAGAACGCCTTCCACCCGATACTCGTCACGCTGTTTCCAATCGTGACATTCGTAAGATTGCTACAATGCCCGAACGCCTCATCCCCGATACTCGTCACGCTGTTCGGAATCGTTACCTCCTTAAGTCCGCTACAATGTTCGAACGCATAATCCCCGATACTCGTCACGCTGTTCGGGATCGTTACCTCCTTAAGTCCGCTGCAACGAAAGAACGCATACTTCTCGATAGTCGTCACCCTGTTCGGAATCGTAATACTCGTAAGTCCGCTGCAACCCGAGAACGCGCTTTGCTCGATCCACTCCACACTGTTCGGGATCGTTACCTCCTTAAGTCCGTTGCAACCTGCGAACGCACTTTCCCCGATACGTGTCACACTGTTCGGGATCGTTACCCCCTTAAGTCCGCTGCAATTATAGAACGCATACCTCCCGATACTTGTCACACTGTTCGGAATCGTGATTTCCGTAAGTCCTCTGCAACCATTGAACGCCTGTTCCCCGATAGTCGTCACACCGTTTCCTATGATCACACTTGTAAGTCCGCTGCAATTCTGGAACGCATAATTCCCGATACTCGTCACACTGTTCGGAATCGTAATGCTTGTAAGTCCACTGCAATTATAGAACGCCTCATTCCCGATACTCGTCACACTGTTCGGGATCGTAATACTCGTAAGTTTGCTGCAATTTAAGAACGCCCAATTCCCGATACTCGTCACACCGTTTCCTATGGTCACACTTGTAAGTCCGCTGCAATTATGGAGCGCATATATCTCGATACTTGTTACGCTGTTCGGTATTGTTATCTCTGTAAGTCCGCTACAATTTTCGAACGCACCCCGCCCGATATTTGTCACGCCGTTTCCTATGGTCACACTTGTAAGTCCGCCGCAACCTGCGAACGCGAACTGCCCGATACTCGTCACACTGTTCGGAATCGTAATACTCGTAAGTACGCTGCAATTATAGAACGCCCAATCCCCGATGCTCGTCACACTGTTCGGGATCGTAATACTCGTAAGTCTGCTGCAATTTAAGAACGCCTCATTCCCGATACTCGTCACACTGTTCGGGATCGTAATACTCGTAAGTCTGCTGCCACCTGCAAACGCATCTTCCCCGATACTCGTCACAGGCAGATTGTTATAAGTATTTGCAATCACGATTTCCGTATCGGTACAAGCGCCAATGCCCGAAACAATATAATAGGTTCCATCGTCACTCAAAGTATACGCCAAATCCTTCACAACGGGATTTTCGTCACCGCCTTGATTATTTCCGCCGCCGAAGTCACACGCGGCAAAGCCGAGTGCGGCGGTGAGTGCCATTGAAGCGGCAAGCAAGCCGATCAATAATTTTTTGCGCATTGTTTCTCCCCCTCCTAAAATAAAAAATAAGGTGTGTCTCAATCAAAGACACACCGCAAGGAGTATCTCCGATTGTTGTCACACAAATTCTCACCCACGGGTAAATAGAGATACACAATGCTATTTTGTGTACCCGTGAATGATTTATGAATTTGTGTGACGAAAACATTATAGCACTGTTTTCAAAATTTATCAACCGTTTCGGATAAAATAAATTCTATTCCTATTATACCCCCCCCCCAGCAAATGTCAAGTCCTTAATTTACTTTGTGGAAAATCAACGTAATAGGGCAATTTTTTCTCGGAATGAACAAATTCAAAACTAAAAAACCGAACGGAGTTCCCGTTCGGTTTTTTTATTCGTTCTACCTATGGGATTCTCACGGCACGCTATGCGTGCCTCAGAATGACCGTAGGTCACTTATCTGATATATTTGCCGCCTTCGCCTTCGCGGATACGGAACATTTGAATTTCCTCACCGCTCTTTGCGTCAACGTATACTAAGAAGGTATCCGTTTCGGTGTAGCAAGCGATTTCGTAAGCGAGCACCTCTTCGCCGTTTACCGCAACCAACGAAAGGTTGACTTCGTAGGGCGTAAGGTCTTTGCTGATGACGTCGAGCGCCGCATTCTTTCCGATTTCGGGATCGCCGAAATTACGGTCGGTGTGGTTGAACAAATATCCCGAAGCGTCGATACCGACGACTCTGCCCTTCTCTTCGCACACGCGCACCCGAATCATTTCGGGATAGACGCGCACGCCGTCCTGCTTGCTCACGTAGGTGATATTCGCAACCATGCCCGTATCGGAGAGGAAGCTTGCCTCTACGTCCTTGATTCCGAGCGTTGCAAGATATTCTCTTGCGAGGCTATCGCAGGTTTCCAGATCGAAGTTTTTCTGGTGGCATTCTTCGTAGGTGTCGAAGAAGATAAGCTTGCCGCCGTTCTTGGTGATTTCGGCATAGATTTCGTTGCCGCTCTCGTCCTTCAATACGAAGTTATAAAGTCCTGCTCCGTGCGCCGTGCCCTCGCCCGTCATACGGGTTTCGGCAACGTGATAGCCGTTGAAGTATTCCTTCACAAGCTGTTCCGCGCGCTCGGAGGTGATTTCCTCCTGCTTCGTAAGTTGGTTTTCGCCTACGTTCCCTTCACCGGAGAAGGGCGCGTCTACGATTTCTTCGGGATCCTTATGCGTGCCCTGTCCCGCTTCGGAGAACTTATTCTGCATATCACTCTTGCCGCCGTTCATGAACGCGTGAAGATCGCTGTCGCTCATGTGCATAACGAGATCGTTGAGTTCGTTATAGAGTGCCGCGTTGACTTCGTAGAGATAGTTCACGGTGTTGAGCTCGGTTTCACTGAGCGTCTTGCCCGAAGCAAGCTTAGAAAGCAGTCTTCTTGCATAGCTGCCCGTGCGGTTGACGAAGGACGAAATATCCGTGCTCGTCGCCGAGTCTACGGGAATGCGTTCGAGCGCACTCTCCATGAGCTCGCTGTCTACGAGAAGATCGATCAGCAGATTGCGCTGTTCCTCTCTGCCCGAAGCTACTCTCAGCTTAGAGAAGTTGTTATCCATATCCTCGGATACGGAAACCATTTCGTACAGCGTGGAACGGTAGCCGTTCGTAGCCGCGGTATCCATTTCGTTCATGCGCACCGCACCCGCCGTGACTACGGTCGCAAGCGCAAGCGCAGCCGTGCCCAGAGAGATGACCGCAGCAAGCCAGCCGCCGAAGCCGGGCGCGTGCTTTCTGCGCTCCGTCCTTTGTTCGCGCTTGTGCTTTTTATTCTCTGCCTTTCTCTTGTGCGCAGCTTCCCGCGCCGCCGCCTTTCTCTCGCGTGCCTTATCGCGCGCCTCGCTTTTTTGACGGCGAAGGGCAACGCGCTCCTTCTTTTCACGGGCGATGCGCTTCTGCTTTTCCGCTTTGGATTCGTTTTTCAGCATCTCGCGCCGAGCCGTCTTTTCGGCACGCTGTTCGAGCTTTTTCTCTTTGAGCGCAGCCTTCTTCTCTTGCTTTGCGCGAATGCGCTCCGCCTTCTTCTCTTTGAGTGCCGCTTTCTTTTCAAGCTTCTTTGCTTTGAGTGCGGCTTCCTTTTCGATTTTCTTCTCTTTGATTTTCGCGCGCTTTAAGAGCTTTTCTTCCTTTTTGGCGGCTTTCTTTTTTGCTTGTTCAAGTCTCTTTTCGGCAGCCGCCTTTTCCTTGGCTTCCGCCTTCTTGCGCTTTACGTCTTTTTTAGATTCTTTGAGCGCGGGCTCCTTTTTAGGCGTGGACTTCTTTACGCTCGTCTTCTTGGAAGCCGTCTTTTTAACGGGCTTTTTCGGCTCCGTCTTTTCGGCTTCATAAGCAGTTTCCTTTTCCACTCTCTCTACTTTCTTCGCCCCGCTCGATACGTTTTTTCCGATTTCCTTTTTCATATCTCCTCCTTAAATGGCAAATACGTGTTTGCCGATCGTCGTCACCGTCTGACGGGTGAAAATCCACGCGCTCGTAGACTTAGCGGGATTGTAGTAGTAGATCGCACCGTAGGTGGGATCCCAGCCGTTCATCGCGTCGCGCGCCGCATTGTATGCGGTCTGGTTGGGTTCGAGGTTGATCTGCCCGTCCGCAACCGCCGTGAACGCGCCCTTCTGATAGATGATCCCCGAAATGGTGTTGGGGAAGTCGGGGCTCTTCAAGCGGTTCATGATGACCGCACCGATCGCAACCTGACCCGTGTAGCTCTCCCCTCTGCCTTCCGCGTAGATCGCCTTCGCCATAAGGTACAGATCGGACGAACTGTAATTGCCCGAGGACGAGGGCTTGCTGTTGGAGTTTCCGTTAAGCGAGTTATACGAATCGTTCATGCCGAGCGCCTTGTAAGTGGCTTTGCCCACGATACCGTCCGCCGTCAAGCCGTTCTTCTTCTGGAACGCGATGACCGCTTTTTTCGTTCCCGCGCCGAAGATTCCGTCCACCGAGCCCGAATAGTAGCCCCATTGTTTCAATCTGCGTTGAACTTCCTTGACCTCGTTTCCCTTGCTTCCCTGACGGAGCACGGCGGCGTCCACCGAAAGTTCGATCGCTGTTTCGGCTGTCTGACGCTCGTGGCTGACCGCAATCGCCGTGACGGACGCCGCGGCGGAGGCGGTAAGAGCAAGCGTCAATGCGCCGATTGCCAAAAACTTCTTCATAATTTCCTCCTATGCACAATTTGAGCAAGACGAAAAAATTTATGCGGAATTTATCGCTACGAATAAAAAGTTTTCGCCCGCCGTGGAAATCGGCGGACGAAGAAAAAGATTTAAATAGATTATTCACGCTTTCTATGAACGAGCAAGACACGAAGCGCGAGGAAAACTCGAAGGAGTTTACTAGGGCGTAAATGACTAAGAGTTGCCGCTGCACGACACAGTATTGCGAAGTTCAGAGGAAGCGAATCAACCGAAAAACTTTTTAATAATCTCTGCGATTTTGCTCTTATATTCCACTTTGCAATTTCCCCCGCCGAAGCAGAGCGGCGGATAGACCACGCACCACCAGTTGTCCCCTTTGCCCGTACCGAGCTCTAATATGAGCGCGTCGTATACGCCCGCCGCAAGCGTCGTATTCTGATATACGCGCGTAGGGAATTCCTCTTGCCGAATGCTTGCCTTCGCACCGTAGGTATAGCCGTACTTTTTAAGAGTTTCGTCCGCTACCTTCGCCGCTCCGTCGAGGTTCGCACTGATCTTTTTGATTGCCTCTTCCTTCGTCGTGCACTCTGCAACGATCGGCGTAAGATAGGAAACGACTTCGTCGCGCACTTTATACTTGACTTCCTGATCCTCTGCGCTATTGGAGTTCGCGCGGATATGTACCCGCAAATATGCGTTCGCGTCGTTAGGGTCGGTGGAATAACTCTTCCCCGTATTCCCCGCAAAGAATATCGCAAGCCCCGCGATCAACGCCACTAAAAAACCAATTATAACAATCTTTTTCATAAATAAAACGCTCCTTTTCTTTACGGAGCGTTTATTGACTTATGAAATGATTTTTATACTTGTCAATTCTAAATTTTCTATTATGGTTATCCCCGCGTTTCAGAGCCAAGCAGAACGCGGCGCGCGAGGATAACCCGACGAAGTTTACTAAGCGGTAAATGACGGAGGGTTGCCACAGCGCAACAAAGTTATGCGACGGCTATCAAACGCGGGTTTATTATTTTGTGCTAACAATCACGCCGCCGCCTAAGCACTGCGTATCGTCATACAGTACGGCGTACTGTCCTTCGGTCACGGCGCGTTGGGGCTCGTCAAATTTGATTTCGAGCGAATTCTCCCCCGTCCGCTTTACCGTAACATTCTGCTCACCCTGACGGTAGCGGAACTTTGCCGTGCATTTGAATTCTTGCGTTTCGGGCGGGCACGGAATAAAATTGAACCCCTCGACAGTACAACTGTTTGAATAGAGCGGGCTTTCGTCGCCGTGGGAAACGTAGAGAATATTTTTCTCCACGTCCTTTTTCACAACGAACCACCTGCCGTCCTCGCCCTGCCTGCCGCCGAGATCGAGCCCGCGCCGCTGTCCCAAAGTGTAGTACATAACGCCCTCGTGAACGCCCACCTCTTCGCCGTCGAGCGTGACGATTTTTCCGCGCTTCGCGGGAAGGTACTCCTGTAAAAACTTTTTGAAGTTGCGCTCCCCGATAAAGCAGATCCCCGTCGAGTCCTTCTTTTTCGCGGTGTTGAGTCCGTGCTTTTCGGCAAGCGCGCGCACCTCGCTCTTTTCCAAATTCGCAAGCGGGAAAAGCACCCCTTCAAGCTGATCCTGCGTGAGCTGATTCAAAAAGTAGGTTTGGTCTTTGTTCTGATCACGCGCCTTTAAGAGCCTGTGAATATTTCCCTCGTGCGAAATTCCGCAGTAGTGCCCCGTTGCAATTAGATCCGCGCCGAGCTCCTTGGCGTATTTTTTGAAGGGTCCGAACTTGATTTCGCGGTTGCATAATACGTCGGGGTTGGGGGTTCTGCCCGCCGCGTACTCTTCGAGAAAGTACTTGAACACGCGGTTCATATACTCGGCGGCAAAGTTCACGGTGTAGTAAGGAATATCCAAAAGTCCGCACACGCGCACCACATCGTTGAAGTCCTCGTCCGCCGTGCACGCGCCGTTGGGGTCTTTCTCTTCCCAATTCTGCATGAAAAGCCCGATAACTTTATAGCCCTGCTCCTTTAACAGAAGCGCCGCTACGGAGCTATCGACCCCGCCGCTCATGCCGACTACGACCGTTTGATTTCTCATTCCGCTCCCCTTCTACAAATTTTTTATTATATTTTAACATAACCGCCTGAAAATATAAAGCATTTTTATGAAGATTGTGCTATAATGATTTTCGTTAAAGCAAAGTTTGCAACGACGCGCACTCGTAGTCTAACTGGATAAAATCATGGCCTCCGACGCCATTGTTGTGAGTTCGAGCCTCGCCGGGTGCACCAAAAATCTGCGATTTAATTAAATCGCAGATTTTTTATAAATTTCGGGTTTACTATTGATTTTTCGGCAAGATAAGGTATAATGAAAGTGGCGGAAGTAAGTTCCGCACATTGACGGATAAGGGGAAAACAACTATGGGAACGACTGCAAATAACATTCGCAATATTGCGATCGTAGGGCACAGCGGCGAAGGCAAGACGACGCTTACGGAAGCGATTCTCTTCAACGGCGGCGCAATCGAGCGCATGGGAAGAATCGAGAACGGCACGACCGTTTCGGACTTCGACGCGGAAGAGATCGCACGGAAGATGAGCGTTTCGCTCTCTCTTTCTTACACGGAATGGAAGGGCGTAAAGCTTAATCTGATCGATGTTCCGGGGTTCTACGACTTTGAGGGCGAATTCGACGAGGCAATGCGCGCGGCGGGCGCGGCGCTCGTTGTTACGGGTGCAAACGGCACGGTGACGGTGGGTGCGGAGAAGGCGATCAACCTCTGCTTGCGCCACAAGAAACCGCTCGTCGTATTCATCAACGGCATGGACAAGGACAACGCCGACTATCACGGAACGGTACGGGCTCTTGAAGAGCGGTTCAAAAATAAGATCGCCCCCATTCAGATTCCCATTATGGAAGGGAACAAGATGACGGGCATTGTAAACGCGCTCACGGGCAAGGCGTACAAATTCACGAACGCAGGTCCCGAAGAGATTCCCGTGCCCGCAGAATACAGGCGCGATTTGGAGACGATGTTCTTCACCTTACAGGAGACCGCGGCGGAGAACGACGACGTTCTGCTTGAAAAATACTTCGAGGACGGCGCGCTCTCCCGCGAAGACACCATTCACGGAATCAGAAAAGGAATTTTCTCAATCAACGTTATCCCCGTTATGGCGGGCAGCGCGCTCCAAAACAAGGGCGTCATCAACCTCATGAACGAGATCGTCAAGTATATGCCCGAAGCCGCCGAGCGGCAGGCACTTCCCGCGCTCGACCTCAATAAGAACGCCGTCGTGGGAATCAACTGCGAAGACGGACCCGTTGCGGCGCAGGTATTCAAAACGGCGGTCGATCCCTTCGTGGGAAAGATGAACTATTTAAGAGTCAACCGCGGCACGCTGAAAACGGGCATGACCGTAAAAAACACCGTGACGGACACGGACGAGAGAATCGGTTCTCTGTACCTCGTTAAGGGCAAAAAGCTCGAAGCCGTTTCCGAGCTCGGCGCGGGAGATTTAGGCGCGGTCGCAAAGCTTACGAATACGGGCACGGGCGACACGCTCTGCGCGCCCGATTCCCCCGTCCGCTTCGACCCCATCCCCTTCCCCAAGCCCGCGCTCTATATGGCGGTGTACGCTTCGGCGCGCGGTACGGAAGACAAAGTATTTACGGGGCTCAACCGCCTTTCGGAGGAAGACAAGAGTTTCGTGCTCGTAAAAGACCCCGATACGGGCGAAACGCTCGCGGGGGGCTTGGGCGAAGTGCACCTTGAAGTCATTCGCAAAAAGCTCAAAGCGAAGTTCGGCGCGGACGCGGAATTCAAAACGCCGAAGATCGCCTACCGCGAAACGATCCGCGCTACCGCAACCGCCGAAGGCAAGTACAAAAAGCAGAACGGCGGACACGGACAGTACGGGCACTGTAAGATGCGGTTCGAACCCTGCGAGAAGGACTTCGAATTTGCGGAAGAAGTCGTGGGCGGCTCCGTGCCGAAGCAGTACATTCCCGCCGTGGAAAAGGGCATTATCGAATGTCTGCCGCGCGGCGTGCTTGCGGGATATCCGGTCATTCGCGTGAAGGCGGTCTTGTTCGACGGAAGCTATCACGACGTGGACTCCTCGGAAGCGGCGTTCAAAGCGGCGGCAGAGCTTGCCTTCGAAGAGGGAATCAAAAACGCGTCTCCCGTTCTTTTGGAACCCCTTTCGCGCCTGAGAATTTTAGTCCCCGAATCGTTCGTCGGCGACGTACTCGGCGATCTCAACAAGCGCCGCGGCAGAATCATCGGCATGGAGGCGCAGGAAGAGCTGCAACTCATTATCGCCGAAGCGCCCAAGGCGGAGCTCTTAACTTACGCGACGGCTCTTCGCGCCATGACGCAGGGGCGCGGAAAATTTACGGAGACCTTCGCCCGCTACGAGGAAGCGCCCGCGACCGTTCTGCAATCTCTCAAAAAGTAAAAATATGAATAAAGCGTTTTATAAAAAAATAATAAACTTAATTCCGTCGAAAGACATGAGGAATTACGTTTTATTCAATCATTTTGAATTCAAAGAGAAAGACTTGCTGAAAATCATATTGAATTATGCTCCGACTTTCGATAAAAAGCTGAAACTGTTTGAAGAAGCCGCGCATTCATTGAGCGATAAAAAGATGCGTATTCTCGCAGAAAAGCGCATTGATTATGAAAACAGGCAGTATAGCGCCTTTATGCAACCGAGTCCGGATACCGTCTATCAAATCAAAATTAGAACCGACACCGAGGAAACGTTT
>JAAUYT010000006.1 GCA_014804975.1 Clostridia bacterium | reverse complement strand
GTTGCGGAGATGGTTTTATCTGACTTTATGAAAGAGCATTATATTGACAATGATATAATTTCCCAATTCATAATGATTGAGCCAAGTAGAGCATCTCTGAGTCAAGGTATAAAGTATCTNCAAGCATTTTTCGATGANTGTGAGATTACAACACATAACACCACCGCAGGAAAAATNACATTAGACGGATTACAGACTAAGGCTCAAACGGTCATTCATATTTTCTCGAACGTACTTGATATGCNGGAATTTGAGCGAGAGCATATTGCGGACTTATTTAATCAAGATATGGGTCGAAATCACATATTAGTATGCGTCAGTCCTTTTTATCAAGAGAACGGCAGAGGAGCGCTGATGGATGTTTTTCACGCAAAGACTCGTGGAATGAGATGCGAATATAAATTTGAAAAACATACCGACGAATGGAAACAGCCATTCAGTTGCCAAATTCGCATCTTTGTAAGTGGATACTATTAATGATCATAGTGAACAAATCATATCCGGCTATCTGGAATTGTGTTATTTCCTTTCATAAAATTTATTCGCTCCGAACTATCGACTAAGCCCTGAGCGATTCTTTATAATTAGACATTATTTGGAGNACCTATTCATACTTCTGTTTAGCGTTTTGGTCCATTGTAAGAGGTCTTAGCCGTCAAGTCCCTTCTCGTGGAGGAATTTCTCAAGCAGGTCGGCAATCTGTAGATTGTTCAGGTCTGAGAATGTCGCATGGGTGTTTCCGTATATTCCTATTTCCGGAAGATCAAGTAGTTGTGCATCATCTCCGTGACGATTGACTGTTTCAACAAACTGTTTGGCGCGACGTTTTGCAACTCGCCACACTTCGCTGTTGAAATTGTCGCTTTCCTCTGTCGCAACATTATCGCCGAATACGATTATGATAGGAAACTTAGTCAGTTTCATCTCCCATGCGGTCGATGAACTAAAGGTTGATTGTCACCTCCCCACGGAACGTAAGAGAGCGTATCATCTACAATGGTCGGCACAATATCCACGTCATCGCGGAACACTGACGCGAAGTTGACTGTAAAGGCTGCACGAGCCTCGAAGCCGGGCAGGTTTTCTATTCCTGGAAGCATAGCGACGTTGTCGGTTACAACCGAGTTGAAATTGAGGTCGGAAAAATAGAAGTCCATAACTTGCTGATTTATGCAGCGAAGTTATGGACCTTTAGACGGTTGCGAAAAGACGTGGCTTGTACCAGTTATCCTTGTTAGAATTTAATGGGGAGGTTAAACCGAACTCTCTTTGGCTCTCCGCACATTGTACCCGGCATCCACTTTGGCATAATTGATACAAGACGGAGCGCTTCGTTATCCAAAGAAGGAGTGCGTCCACGCAAGATGCGAGGGTTTGTTACTGTTCCATCTTTCTCNATNNNGAAAGTGACTATAACNCNGCCATGTTCNTTATTTCGCTTTGCTTCTTCAGGATANTGNTTATTTGATTCCAAAAATTCATATAAAGCAGATTCACCTCCGGGGAAACTTGGCATAACTTCATAAATAGGCCACAGATATGTAGAATCGGANCTANTTGAGTCGCCTCTGATAANNANTTGTCCCGGGATGCGGTTTTGCTCTTTTTCTTCCATCATGCGATTATAATTATCCAAAANCGGTTTCAGGAATCTTTTGGATTTGGTGGNGATGAGCANAATGCCGCCCAANCGTGGACTGAAAATTCTCTTNATATTTTCGTCCTTTATGANTTCNACTTTCTCNATGTCATCGGCCGGAATATTGGAAAGGTCTTGTAATTTAACCTCTACTCCGTCAACTATGAAAACGGGCATATTGATTGAATCGCAAACATTGACATTACAGCATTTTTCGACATTACNCGAATCTTGTTTAAGTTCCCNGTCGTTTGCACCGTTTGCTTCTGAATANGTAGCAAAGGAGGTNATGGAGGCTGAACAAAAGCAGGCAACCATAATGGCNCGAATTATAGTATTCAGTTTATGTTTCATACCAACTTGATTAGTTATTGCGCTAAGTTAGGCATTAAATNTCTATTTNGACTTAACAAATGTATAGTCCGAACNATTTTNGTANTTTTCTTTGATTTCGGCAGCCAATTTGCGGCGGATACGGCTTAAATGATTAGGCGTNATTAAAAGATACGAGGCAATATCTTTCAAAGCAACGGTCTTAACAACATCAGGATAAAGGTCGCAAAGTTCAATATATCGTTGTTCCGGCGTTTTACGATAGATATTGAGATGGCGCAGCAGAACAGTCTTGAATAAAGAGCGATATTCAATCAAGAGATTGGGCGACAGCACGTTAATNAAATCNTTCAGAGGCACTTTCAGAATATCGCAATCGGTTCCGGCTATAATNGACATTTCCGATNGTTCGCCATACAAAGAACAGTGAAAATCAGTTATTAACTCGCCGGGAAATGCAAAGTTGACTACCGCCTCATCACCCACAGTGTTGGTAGTGGATAATTTGAAATAGCCCGAAACAACCAATGCAGCATATCGCGTCACAGTTCCCTGTTGGATGAATACATCTTCTTTCTTATAATGGCAGGCACAACCTTTCTCGCGGAAAAATTCTATTATTTCCGTGAGATTTAAGTTATCGAGAAAGGAGTTAAAGCGAGCCATCGGGTATAAATTATATGCAAAGTTACGGATAATTCGCGAGAAATCAAAGGAATGCTTCAAGGTCGTTGACTTTGAAAAGTCTCAATGAAATTATCAGCCTCATCTCTTGAATGAAAACGAATTATGGGTTTATCGAAGTTGCGTAGATGATGTTCAATTTCAGGAACGACGTCACGAGGGAAATCTATAATCCATTGCANAAATTCGNGATCCATCTCATCATCCACCCACGGCATATCAACNCGCTCCTTACCAAGNCGTGACTTGGCACCTTCGATACATATCTCCAANGGNAAATCNAAGAANAANACNGTGTCGCAATGAGCGAGACGCTTNGGAAGTGTNCGNGNATAATTACCGTCNATAATCCANTCATCTTCNNTTACNAGTTTATCTAACTGNCTGTCAAACTCTTCACGTCCGATTACNGTNCGGTCAGCCCGATGCCAAATCATGTCAAGATAATGCAGCGGCAACCCGGTCTTCGCCGCAAGTTTGCGTGCAAACGTACTCTTCCCGGCCCCGGGGCAGCCGATTATAACAATTCGGTTCATATTTGTATCAGGATTCTATCCACCAATCCAAAGTTTGCTNGAANTCTGATATCAATCGCTTAAAGTCATAATTGAGTTTCTTTTTCCGCTGTGCGATTCTATCAACCACAGTTAAGAAATATTCACTCATCACCCGTTTTTGTTCTTTATCCGATAGGAAACTGAATGACTTCTCAAATACAATGGTAGCATAAATCAATCCGGTGCGCCTACTCAATGGTCCGAGTTGATAACGTGGGCGTAAGAACAATCCTTCTTCATCAATCTCCTCCTCTGAGTACATAGTAAGTAACGTGTTATAATAATCAGAATACCTGAGTTTGAGTGATTCGTCCGCAATAATGTAATTTGTCTTGCAATGGAAATCATCGTAAAAACTCATCGCAGTATTGATTTCAATCTTACGGAGGGTATCATTGCCGTAAAGTGCAGGTTGTAATTTTTCTTCCAAACGGGGATTTAGAGTGTTCGTAATACTATCCAAAACAGCCCGACTGTTTGGATAGCAGTTGTCAAGCGTACGAACAATCTTAATCGGAGTAAGAGGTATATTATCGGTCAGTTCCATCATAGTGCAAATATACACATTTCCAACGACTGTTCATTCGAGATTATTGCGTGATTGAAGTGATTGGTAATCTTAACCGCATCACTTCAAATCCTATTCAATCACCATGCAAAATTCATACGAGTAAACCTAACTGATATTCAGTTTTTTACAAGTCTTAGTGTGGTTATTTTCGGCTATTTTGATGTTGGTCACCTACAACGTAATCCTCTTAGGATACGTCAAAACCTACAAAGGAGACGACTACCACATCGAACACCTCGGAAACTTCATCAAGTTTCTGATGAGACTCGGTGTAGCACACCAAATCCAGCACTTCGCCATCGCCTTCTCAAAATAACACTACTACCCCAACATCGTCCAATCCGCCGACGAAACCTGCCTACGCCTCTACTAATCCCCAACACATACCCTTTCGCCCCGAAAAGAATTCACCCTCATACCGAGGCTATCTTAATACTATTCTTATGTTTATCAGCATATTTCATTGTAGTATGAGAGATTTTTCATAACTTTGCACAATAAAAACATAAAAAACATGATCGATTGTCAATTCTGTGGACAGGAGTTACCCGATAATGCAAAATTCTGCTACAAATGCGGACGACAAATTATTTGCAAAGAATGTGGAGAGCGTCTTATTAAGGATGCTCCGATTTGTGTTGTTTGTGGATTAGAAATAAAGACAAACACTAATTCTACTGCGCCAAATCATATAAAGTTTTCAGAGACAACAACCGAACGTAAGTTTGAGGCTTCCTTTTCAGATCAAACTGCTGGAAATGTCGTGGAAACATTAGCTGGATTCCTCCCCATCAATCATCGACCCAAACTGAAACATACTATAGACTCACAAATAATTGATATTTCACCTGAGGTAAAGCTTGTCTCAAGGGGGGATGAAGAAGAAGTCTCCCCTGATATGCCATGTCCGAACAATTGTGCCGAAAGAAATCCTGCAAATATTAGTAAAATTTTTAAAGAAAGATCGGATGGATCTCTTTCATTACATATAACTGACTTGAAGGCAACAAGTAAAGTTGACTATGCATATAGAGCGACAATACTTTATATTTATTATCAAAATGAAATAGAACACATGTCTGAGGTCCCTCAAGCGGATGTAAAAACATTCCTAAAGAACTTAGGCTTGGAGCAAGATGGTTCTTACCGGGCAAAGATGAGTAAAATGAAATCTTTGTTCTCTTCAACATCGCCAGCATATGCTCTTAGTCTTGCAGGCGAAAACGAGGCAAAAACATATATTGATCAGATTTTGACTTCAGATACTGCTGTTGGCTGGACAATAGGAAATTTGTCAAAAACATCAAAAGGACAATCTGGCAACAAGAAAAGTTCATTAGACAGTTATTCCGTAGTTACATCACTCAATCTTTCTCCGACTGGTAAAGAATCTCTTAAAGATTTCCTGAGTAGAAGAAACCTCAAAAGTGCTATGGAATTAAATACCGCATTCGTCTATTATTTGGAAAAGATAATAGGCTGTACCACTATCACTCCAAACCATGTTTATACATGTTATAAACATGCAAATATTAAATATCCATCTAAACTTCGTCAAAGCTTAACTGACACAAAACGTCGTAAAACTTGGATCGAAACAGCCGATATGGAGAATATTAAGATTGCTCCTAATGGAGAAAATTATATTGAACACGATTCGTTGAAGTAATGGACATTGAAGCATTTGCCGGTAAGATAGAAGGTTTTGATAAGATATCTTCTTCTGAACTAATACCATTTTTTGGTTACTTCCTTTCCAAGATTGAAAGTAAAATTTACTTTACCGCGAAAGATATTGAAGAATGTTACATAAAATTACATATCCCTAAGTACAGTAATATCTCAGCCTATCTGTCTAAAGCGGTAAAGAAAAAAACGTTTTTAAGGAATAAACTTGGAGGATATAATATTTCTCTAGCAGAGTCCAAGCGAATTGATGAAATTTTAAGAATGCCACGCAAAGTAGTTCCAACGGAAAATCTTTTTCCATTGGAACTATTCGATAACACACGTGATTACCTCAAAAAGACCGCCATACAAGCTATCATATGCTACGACATGGGAGCATATGATGCCTGCTTAGTTATGATTAGGCGGCTAATTGAAACACTAATAATTGAACTGTTTGAGAAACGCGCTATAGCTGACCGCATTAAAAATTCCCATGGGAACTATATGTTTTGCAGTGATCTCATTGATGAACTTTTAAAGGAAAAGGGTCTTTGGACTATTGGGCGCAATACAGTTCAAGCTCTCCCATCTATTAAAACTAAAGGAGACCTTAGTGCCCACAATAGACGATTTAATGCCAAGAAAAACGATATTGATCAATTAAAGGATGGACTTCGCATTACTATTGAAGAACTAATTCATTTAATTGATTATTCACACCCTTAACATATGGCTGATGTGATGACACCAGAGCAGCGGAGCCAGAATATGGCGGCTATCAAGGGAAGGGATACTAAACCTGAGATGATTGTGCGGAAGTATCTTTTCTCTAGGGGACTGCGCTATCGTGTTAATAATCGGAAGCTACCGGGGTCTCCTGATATTGTGTTGAAGAAATACAAGACCGTTGTGTTTGTCGACGGTTGTTTCTGGCATGGGCACGAAGGCTGTAAATATTTTCGACTCCCAAAATCCAATGTCGATTTCTGGCGGCACAAGATCGTGATGAACATTGCTCGTGACTATGCCAACAATGTTGATCTCAAACTTGCCGGATGGAGGGTGATACGCATTTGGGAATGTGAGATAAAAACAAAGTCTAAACGAGAGGAAGTGTTGCAACATCTATATGCCAGCATAACCCAATCATCTGAAATTGGACCTTATCAATCCAACGAAATTGAAAATGAATCAATAGCGGCAGAACCAAATATACCGTATGGAGAACTGAAAGATTCTCCACCAGAGAAAAGACACTAATGTCGTTCTCCTTGCAATTTCTGACAGTCAGAATGTTAACAATAATGTTAACCTTGTCTGATGGTTAGGAAATCTCGAAAAATTTTCGTAACTTTGCAGTCTAAAACGCGCCTGCGCAGACAAATAGACCAATCAATGTAAGTAAAAACTTATATTCAACATATTTAAGGAACTTCCTTGTAGTCGCAAAAAGGTTTGGTCGCCTGTCTGCCTACTTGGAAGTTCTTTGCATTTTTGTAATGACGGAAACTAAGTCAATAGAGAGCGATCTTTTCACTCAAGATGAGATTATTGTTGATTGGAGAGACCTTGAATTTTCCCATCCAGAACGGAAAATCCGCCTTGCTACCTCGTTCAGTGGCATAGGTGCTATTGAGCATGCATTCCAACGCTTAGGACTAAATTGTGAAATTGTTTTTGCTGGTGATATTGATGATAAATGCAAAAAATCATATTTTGCCAATTATCATATAAAAGAAGAGCAGTGGCACTCTGATATACACGAATTAGATGCTACTCCCTACCTCGGTAAGGTTGATTTATTTGTTGGCGGAGCACCTTGTCAAGCATTTTCAATGGTCGGTAAGCGTAAGGGGTTTGAAGATACAAGAGGTACTTTATTCCGTGAGTTTGCCCGCGTTGTAAAAGAATGTCAGCCTAAAGTGTTTATCTTCGAAAATGTTAAGGGACTTCTCAACCATGATGGTGGTAATACTTGGGAGGTTATGAGACATACTTTTGAAGATTATTGCGGATACCATATTCATTTTCAGGTTCTCAATAGTAAGGATTATGGTATACCGCAACATCGTGAACGTATCTTTTGCATTGGATTTAAGGAAGAAACCAATTTTAGTTTCCCTTGTACAATCCCGTTGGAATATCGTATGTACGATTTTTTGGAGGACTATATTCAAACCAAATATTTCCTTCGTGAAAAGGGTATAAAATTTGTAACTTCCACAAAGAACCGTACAAAGTGCTATACACAAATAAATGGGGATGTTGCTCTTTGTCAGAAGCGCAACCAACAATTTAATTGGCATGGTGATTTTGTTTATCATCCTGCATTGGAAAATGAACCTTATGAGGAAGGGTGGGACGAGTTTATTTTCGACGTCAGAGACGTTGAAGAAAAATACTATCTGTCTGAGAAAGTAAAAAATTATGTCTTGACCCCCGGCACTAAAAATTTTCGAACTTCTACCGAAACCGATTTAGATGTCGCTCGTCCACTACTTCAATCAATGCACAAAATGCACCGTGCCGGAGTTGATAATTATGTTACTCATAAAGGACGTATTCGTAAACTTACTCCACGCGAATGTTTGCGCCTTATGGGTTTCAAAGACTCATTTAATATCGTAGTATCAGACACCTCTATGTATCAGCAGGCTGGAAACAGTATTGTTGTTGACGTTCTTATTGCTTTACTTAAACAACTCGATATCACTAATTACGGAGAACCTGTATCATGAAAATTGAAGGCGTAAATTTTAATTTCGTTGACACATTCAACACTCCCATATTTGTTCCAGATTGCTTCGTTATGGGTGCATCAAAATTAGGAACTGGACATGGCGAGGCAAAATTGTACGTTGGCTCCAAGGAAGTTATGTATCCATTCTTTGGAAACGAGGGGTTTGTCGCTCATTGCTTCTTGCTCAAATCAGATCTCATTTCATATATGAATGCACTGCACTCTGAATATTTGCATCCTTCACAAACTTATAGAGGTGCAGCTGAGATGCCTAAGTTATGGCATGAACGTATGAGGACTATTGAAGCTTTGCCTGAGGTTATTGAATTTAAAGTCTACGCTCAAGACCAAATAAAAGGTCCACGAGGCTACGTCAATTCTACTGATTTCGGATATCAACTTATCCGTGAAATTTCCCTCCCGCTGGTTTCATATATTTCAGTAATGCAGCTTACTGACCCACAAGGCTCAACCATGTATTACTGGAAATTATTTGCTGACTTCGAAGCTATATCTGATAAAAAAGAAGCCCTTGTTTTTACCTATGGCAAGAAAGGTAAAAAAGCGGAAATTGTGGCGCAACCAAAGGAGACTTCTCGCGACAAGGCAATTCGATACGCACGTCAGGGACAAGGAGAATATCGTGAGAAATTATTGGCTGAATGTCCTTTTTGCCCCATCACTATGATTAACGACGAGCGCCTTCTTATTGCAAGCCATATCAAACCTTGGGCCGTCGCTACGGATGCTGAAAAGTTAGATCCAAAAAATGGTTTTATGTTGTCGCCTCTTTACGATAAACTTTTTGACCGTGGTTTTATGACTTTTACCGAAGACCGTAAAATTATCCTTTCTAATTGGATTTCTCCGGCCAATAAAAAGCGTTTAGGCGTAGTTGATGGCCAGTTTGTGCAACTGCTTCCATTGGATGAAGCTCGTCAAGAATTTATGAAGTTTCACCGTTCATCAGTATTCAAAGGATAATGGTACCTGTATCTCCTAAATTTTTCTTTCCTGTTCACAAAAAATTGGGGTCGGTGATATTAAGAATCTAAAGACCACGGTATCTTTTGTTTCGGATTAATTTCATCTTTCAGATGCCGACCATCTCAGTAACCTACGATATCATACCACTCCTCATAACTCCAACTCCATAACAATAGAACCGTAAATATGAGCACATCAAATTTCTTTGAAAAACAGACTCTTTCATCTAGAGTAAAGGCGAGTATAGTGGCGGAATATTTTCCGTCTTATGCTAAAATAATATCAAGCAAACATGTGCCAAGAAGAATCGGTTATTATGACCTATTTGCTGGTCCCGGTAAATATGATGATGGCAACCCGTCCACGCCTATCCTTCTTGCGAGGAATTGCGTAAAAGATAGCTATCTTCGGGAACGTGTCTGGATGGTTTTTAACGATAAAGAGTATAAAGAAGCTCTTGAACAGAACTTCACTCAGGAATTCCCAACAGGGACTTTTACACAAAAAGTTTATTTTCGTGATCAAGAAGTTGGAACTTGCCAAGGGATAAACACATTCCTTGTAACAGATACTATGGAGAATGGCAAGAATGAGTGCCCTGCCGTCCTGTTCATAGATCCATTTGGATATAAAAATATTGATACATCTATAATTGCCAAGTTCTTATCTTTTTGGGGTAACGAGGCATTCATTTTCATTAATACAAAGCGAATAAATCCTGCTTTTGAAAATGATAAATTTGACTTAATATTAAGAGAGCTTTTTCCGTGTTCTTACGAAGAGACCAAAGCAAATATTCGCTTGAAATGGACTGTAGCAGAACGTCTGCAATATATAATTGATTCTTTAGGTAGAGAATATCAGAAACTTGTGTCTATAAAAGGGAGGGAACAGGTGTATTATACAGCGTTCAAGTTTCAAGAAGAAGATTCTGTGACCACCAGTCACTATATTCTTCATATCACTAAATCTAGACGAGGATTTGATTTAATCAAACAGATATATACTGATTTTGCCAACGTAGGTACAATTTTTGATGGAGTAAACACTTATACGTTTGATCCCAAATTGGGTTCTCAAAATTCATCTCTTGATTTATTTGACACGAAATCTGAGAATATTGACGTGCTTAAAGAAACATTATATTCGACCTTTAAGGATCAGACTTTAACCGCCATAGAGATTTTTGAGTCTCATCAAATAAAAACCTTGTATAGCAGAAATCATTATACTGAAGCACTGAGAAGGTTAGTCAATGAAGGCAGAGTGACTTCATGGTATACTGATGGAAAGCAACATAAGGTAAGCGTATTGTTAAATGAGAATTGTCACGTAAAATTTTAATATGTCAGAAAGTAAAATTGAGTGGACGGACAAAACATGGAATCCTATTACCGGATGTTCTAAAAAATCAACTGGATGTTTGAATTGTTACGCAGAAGTCATGTCTCGACGCCTTAAAGCAATGGGGCAAGTCAAATATTCAAATGGATTTAAGGTAACAATGCATGAGCAGAGCTTAGAGGAACCTTTACTCTGGAAAGGAGCTCATAACATATTTGTGTGTTCAATGAGTGATATCTTTCATGAGGAAGTGCCGTTTGAGTTCGTGGACAAGATGTTTGACATTATTAAACGCACTCCACAACATAGATACCAGATCCTGACAAAGAGAGCAGAAAGAATGGCAGAATATTTTGCCACATGTTCTATCCCTGGTAATGTCTGGCTTGGTGTTACTGTTGAGGCTCAATCTTCACGTTTTAGAATCGACTTTCTTCGAAATTTATCAGCATCTGTAAAATTCCTATCATGTGAACCGCTTGTAGAAGATCTTGGTGAACTTGATTTGACAGGAATAGACTGGGTAATCGTAGGTGGTGAGAGTGGGCCCAAAGCACGGCCGATGCAAGAGGCTTGGGCTCTGAACATTCGTAGGCAAGTCGAAGAACAAGGTGCACGTTTCTTTTTCAAACAATGGGGAACGTGGGGTGCCGATGGTATCAAACGCAACAAACATGCAAACGGAAAACTCCTCAAAGGCGAAGTGATACAAGAAATGCCAGTCTGAGAATATGAAAATTAATAAGACATATAGAAGTCTACTTGACAAATCTATTGCGAGTATGTTATCCGCAATAGAAATTTACAATAAACCAAACTTTCAATATCGCGAAGAAACATTTGCAATATTAGCGGTAAATGCATGGGAACTATTATTAAAAGCCATTATTCTCAAACAAAATAAGTACAAACTTCGCTCCCTCTATGTCCTTAAACCATACGTAAATAAAGCTGGAGTTAAATCTACTACAAAAAAATTCATAGATAAAAACAGAAGTGGAAATCCCAAAACAATTTCAATCATAGAAGCGCTTGCAATTCTTGAGAGTCAAAAGTATCTTACTTCCAATCTATGTAGTAATATTGATGCTATTATTGAGCTTAGAGATAACTCTATTCATTTTACTAATATAGATAATATATCTCGACAAGTACAAGAATTAGGCTTTGCATGTATCAAAAACTATATCTCACTAATACGAGAAAAGGATATTGAAATAGAAATATCAAAATACAATTTTTATTTGATGCCGTTAGCATATGTAGCATCTAATGTAGTATCTGAATCAATTTTGACGGATGAAACTAAAAATTATCTTTCTCTTGTTAAAAGTAAGATTGTTGGTGAGGATTCTTCTGATCAAAACTATGACATAGCAATCACTATTGATATTGATTTTAAGAAAGGTAATTCATTCAACTCTCTAGGCTTTACATATGATGAAAATGGTGTGAAAATAGCTCTAACTGAAGAAAATATTCGTCAACGATATCCATGGGATAATGCAGAATTAATTAGACGATGTAAGGAACGATACTCCGACTTTGTACAAAATAAAAATTGGAATTCTATAAGGAAAGAAATTAAAACTAAAAAGAAATTATTCCGAGAGAGAGTTCTTGATCCCGGGAATCCAAAATCAGCGAAAAAAGGATTCTACAGCACGAATGTTTTTTCGTTATTGGATAAGCATTATACGAGGAAATCATCTAAATAATGAGCTACAGATTATAGAGTCTCTTATATGTGATGGCGAAGAAGTTTGAGATACGAAATAGTACTGCGGAGTTCCTGATCTTTCAGATTGAGGGGAAGGAGGATGGTGTGCAGGTTGTGTACCGGGATGAAAGTGTCTGGTGTACGCAGAAGGCTATGGCGCAGCTTTTTGATGTGGGTGTTCCGGCCATAAGCAAACACCTAAAAAATATTTTTGAGACCGGAGAGCTTATCGAAGAAATGGTTGTTTCCAAAATGGAAATAACCACGGAGCATGGTGCAATACCGAATAAGACTCAGACTAAAGATGTTACTTTTTATAATCTTGATGCCATTATATCTGTGGGTTATCGTGTGAATAGCACACGGGCTACCCAATTCCGGCAGTGGTGTACTTTCGTATTGCGTCAGTTTGCCATTCGGGGATATGTGATTGACAAGAAGCGAATGGAAAATGGTTCGTTTATTGGAGAGGATTATTTTGAGCATCTTTTGGCTGAGATTCGGGAGATACGTCTGAGCGAGCGCCGTTTCTATCAAAAATTGACAGATATATACTCAACCGCGATTGACTATAACCGAGATGCTCCGACCACACGGCTTTTCTTCAAGAAGGTACAAAATAAGATGCACTATGCAGTGCATGGACATACCGCAGCTGAATTGATTGTGGAGAGAGCCGATGCTGACAAAGAACACATGGGACTGACCACATGGGAGAATGCTCCTCACGGAAAAATCGTAAAGCCAGATGTCAGTATCGCCAAAAATTATCTCAAGGAGAACGAGCTTGAAGATATGGGGCGTCTTGTCAATGCAGTCCTCGACATGGCGGAGCGAATGGCTAAGCGGCATATCCCTATGACAATGGAGGATTGGGCTAAACGTATTGACATTATACTTGAAGCAACCGGCGATGTAGTTCTAACTGATGCCGGAAAAATCACTGCTGAATTTGCCAAGAGTTTTGCAGAGTCGGAGTTTGAGAAATACCGCATTGTCCAAGACCGTCTATTCCAGTCTGACTTCGACCGTTTCAACGACAACCTTCTTTCATTGGATACAGACATATGAATCTTCAGGCTAATGTTATATTAATTAATGGCATAGATAAAACTTATCAGGTTGAGTCCATTAGACTTGACGGTTATAAATATGCCATCAAATTTCAGAACACTGATAAAATATATTCATATTCCAGAGATAACGTTATATGGATAACGAACCCGACCCCAATTGATCTTGAGAATTGTCATATTTTTGTCAATGGCAAAAAGGAAACGAATATTCATAAGATTAATTTGTTTGTCCAAAACGCCATAAAATATTATGCAATAACTTATAACAGCGGTTTTGTCAAACATTACTCAGGAAACGATGTTGACATTCGTCGGTCTTGTTTAACAGGAAGAGCAACAAACATATTCGATTATCTGCGACAGTGTGCCGGAATCAATACACTTGGTATAGATGAGGATGATGAAGCATCGGTAGGTATACTGTCATCGGTTTATTCCAGAATTGATTTTGTTGATGAATCAACCGCTGCATCCAGTTATATTAATTCCAATCAGGGTATAAAAAGGTTTAATCTTGAAACTCCATTATTCCCATTTGGATGCAACGCAAGTCAGATGCGAGCCGT
>JAAUYT010000005.1 GCA_014804975.1 Clostridia bacterium | reverse complement strand
TGCACCGCACGCCGTTAAGCCGAAGCAGAGAGCTACCGCCATTACGATAAAAGCAATTAAACTGATTAAACTTTTCTTAACTCTCATAATTGCCGAATGCTCCTTAAATGAATAGAATTGCCACATAACTGAATATAAATGTATTTCTATACAGTATAATATAAATATTATACTTTTCACAACGTATTTGTCAACTAAAATAAACTTCCATTTTAAGCCACAACAATACTTGTACATTGTTAACTTGTAATGAAACTTTATAGCAAATGCCGCTTGGGTAAAAACAACGCGTTCATACACGACTTACCCAAATCATTTCATCTGTATTTTTTAAGATCATGAAATAAGACCGCAAGATATTAACTGTATCTAACGGTCTTATTGCTTTCCCATAATTTACTTGCTCTGTGGAACCGGTGGGTTCGGTAACAAAACGCCCCACTACTATCATATTGATAATTGATAAAAGAGGTTCATTTTATGACGGTTTCGCTGTGCATGATCGTAAAAAACGAAGAAGAAGTTCTCGGGCGCTGTCTTTCAAGCGCCTCAAATCTCATGGACGAAGTGATTATCGTCGACACGGGGTCGAGCGACGGTACGGTAAAAGTTGCGGAAAGCTTCGGCGCAAAGGTTTATTCCTTTGAATGGATCGACGACTTTGCCTCGGCACGGAACTACGCCTTTTCGCTTGGCAGCTCAGATTACCTTTTGTGGCTCGACGCGGACGACTTCATTACGCCCGAAAACGCCGAACGCTTTATTCGGCTCAAAGCCGACTTGGAAAGCGAAAAACCCGATATCGTTATGTCTCCCTACGAGATAATCGCGGACGGAAAACCCGTTCTCAGATTTATGCGCGAACGGATCGTAAAACGCAGTGCGGGCTTTCAATGGCAAGGACGGGTGCACGAGTGTATTGCCCCGCACGGAAAAGTCCTTTCTTCCGACTTCTGCGTGCAACACCTTGGAAGCGGCAAGCCGCGCGGAAGCCGCAACCTCGATATTTACCGCAAGTGGAAAAGGCAAGAGCCGCTCGACGGGCGCAACCTCTTCTATTACGGCAGAGAGCTGTATTATAACGAGTACTTTTCGGAAGCCGAAAATACGCTTGAAAGTATGCTTGACGGAGACGGTTGGTATATAAACAAAATCGAGGCGTGCCTTGTTTTAGCCGATACGCGGCGCGCACGGAACAACTGCGAAGGTGCGCTCTTTGCCCTTTATCAAAGCTTTTGCTACGGCGAACCGCGGGCAAAAGTATGCGTTAAAATCGCGGAGCTACTTCACGAAACGAATCGGCTTTCCGAAGCGGAATATTGGTACAAAGCGGCGCTCTTATGCCGCGACCACAGTGCGGAGGGCGATTTCGAGGACGACCTTGCCCGCTCCCTCACGCCCCTCTTGGGACTCTGCCGATTATCGTACGAGCGGGGCGATTTGAAAAAATCGTATGAATACCACAAACAGGCGGAAGCCCTATTCCCCGATCACCCGTCCGTCGAATACAACCGCAACTACTTTTTATCGCACCCCATAGAATAGAAAAAAGCGCACCCTCTTGGGTGCGCTTTTTATTCGTTTCATTACTCTTCGTCGATTGCGACTGCGGTTTCCTGCGCAAGCGAATCGCGGTAGCCGCCCGTAGCCTGTACGGAAACGTTCTTGTATTCCTTCATGCCCGTACCTGCGGGAATGAGTTTACCGATAATAACGTTTTCCTTCAAACCGATAAGCGGATCGCGCTTGGTGCAGATCGCAGCTTCCGTAAGCACGCGGCTCGTTTCCTGGAAGGACGCCGCAGACAGGAAGGAATCGGTTGCAAGAGCCGCCTTCGTGATTCCGAGAAGTACGCGCTTTGCGGTGGCGGGAACGCCGCCGTTCTTGATCGTCTTTTCGTTCTGCTCTTCGAACGTGAACATATCGACGAGCTGACCGGGAAGCATTTCCGTCGTGCCCGCGTTCTCGATACGAACCTTTCTGAGCATTTGGCGAACGATGATTTCGACGTGTTTATCGTTGATATCAACGCCCTGCGAACGGTAAACGGACTGAACCTGTTCGAGGATATAGTCTTGAACGCCCTTCACGCCCTCTACGCGGATAATATCCTGCGGGTTCACCGAACCGCCGTTGAGGAGTGCGCCGGGGTTGACGTGATCGCCCGTAGCCACTTTGAGTTCTGCGTTGAACGGAAGCTCGTACTCTTTGAGTTCTACGCCCGTATCCTCGTCGATGACCTTGACGTGCTTCAAGTTGTCGCTGTCGTCCACGTTGATAATACCCTTGAATTCGCAGATCGTTGCAACGCCCTTGGGCTTTCTTGCCTCGAAAAGCTCTTCGACACGGGGAAGACCTTGCGTAATGTCGCCCGTAGCCGCGATACCGCCCGTGTGGAACGTTCTCATCGTAAGCTGCGTACCGGGCTCACCGATGGACTGCGCCGCGATGACGCCGACCGCTTCACCGATTTTAATGGGAAGCGTGGTCGCCATGTTCTTACCGTAGCACTTCGCGCATACGCCGTAGCGGGTCGTACAGTTGAAGATGGAACGGATATACACGCCCTGCGATTCCTCGCTGCCGTATTTGGGCATAGCCGCGATTTTCTTCGCGTTCGCTTCGCTGATCATTTCGTTGCAGGGAACGATCACGTTGCCCGCTTCGTCGGTGATATCCTCCGCCGCGAATCTGCCCGTAAGTCTGTCTTCAAGGCTCTCGATGGGCGAACCGTCCGCCGCGCAAATTGCTTTGATATACGTACCGCGCGGCTTCTTGCCTGCCGAGCAGTCCTCTTCGCGAACGATAACGTCCTGCGAGACGTCTACGAGACGGCGAGTAAGGTATCCCGAGTCTGCCGTTTTAAGTGCCGTATCCGCAAGACCTTTACGACCGCCGTGCGACGAAATGAAGTATTCGAGAACGGAAAGTCCGTTGCGGAAGCACGATTTAACGGGAACTTCGATTTTCTTACCCTGCGGGTTGACCATGAGTCCGCGCATACCCGAAAGCTGCTTGATCTGGTCGATCGAACCACGCGCGCCCGAGTCCGCCATCATCCAAATGGGGTTGAACTTATCCGCAGCGCCCTGCTTTTTGAGAAGGTCTGCAACCTTGTCCGTTGCGTCGTCCCAAGCGGAGATAACTGCATGATAGCGTTCCTCTTCCTTTAAGAGACCGCGGGCGAACATCTTCGAAATCTTTGCAACTTGATTCTCTGCACCCGAAACGATTTCCGCCTTTTCTTCGGGGATCTTCATATCGAATACCGAGGTCGTGAGCGCCGCAAGCGTGGAATATTTATATCCGCGCTCCTTGATCGCGTCGAGCACGAAGGAAGCCTTGGGCGCGTAGCCCGTCTTGAAGCAGGCCTCGACGATCTTCGAAAGGTGCTTTTTACCGATTGCACGCGAACCCTTGATGGATTCGATAAATTCGGTGGAGAGTTCGAGTTTGAGGTAGTCCTCGGGATTTTCGCGCTTGACGAAATTCAGATCCTGCGGCATACCCTCGTTGTAAATAATTCTGCCGACCGTCGTCTTAATGACGCCCGTGACGGAAAGCTTGCCCGTAGCTTCGTTCTTCGTGACGAACACTCTGCCGCGGAAACCGTTGTTTGCCGCGATTCCGTCGCGGTCGAAGGTCTTTTCGTAGGGAAGCGGAAGGTTGTCGAATTTCCCTTCGGGAAGCTCCACCGTGCGACGGACGTATACTTCGTCCTGACAATGCGTATCTTTGAGCTGATAGCTCATGAGCGCTTCGTCAAAGGAAGCGAATACGGGCGGTTCGTAGACCTCGCCGTTCGGGTTCGGTCTGCCCTCGGCGTCGTAACGCTTGCCCTCTTCTCTGCGTAAAATGGTCAGATAGTACGCACCGATAATCATATCTTGCGTGGGGCTCATTACCGACTTGCCGTCTGCAAGCTTTAAGATATTGTTTGCGGAAAGCATCAGGAATCTTGCTTCCGCCTGCGCCTCGATACTCAAAGGAAGGTGCACTGCCATCTGGTCGCCGTCGAAGTCCGCGTTGAAAGGTCCGCAGACGAGGGGCGAAATCTTAATGGCTCTGCCTTCGATAAGCACGGGCTCGAACGCCTGAATGGACAGACGGTGCAAGGTAGGCGCACGGTTCAAAAGAACGGGGTGCTCCTTGATGACCTCTTCGAGAACGTCCCAAACGAAGTCCTTGCCCTTTTCCACGGTGCGCTTTGCGCTCTTAATGTTGTGGCACTTGCCCGTCTCTACGAGACGCTTCATGACGAAGGGCTTGAAGAGCTCGATCGCCATTTCCTTAGGAAGTCCGCATTGGAAAATCTTCAAGTCGGGTCCTACGACGATAACCGAACGACCGGAGTAGTCGACACGTTTACCGAGGAGGTTCTGACGGAAACGACCCTGCTTACCGCGGAGAAGTCCCGACAAAGATTTAAGTTCACGGTTGGAGGGACCCGATAAGGGCTTGCCCCTTCTGCCGTTGTCAATGAGTGCGTCTACCGCTTCCTGTAACATACGCTTTTCGTTCTTGATGATCATTTCGGGCGCGCCGAGCTCGATCATGCGCTTTAAGCGGTTGTTACGGTTGATAACGCGGCGGTACAAATCGTTCAAGTCGGACGAGGCGAATCTGCCGCCGTCGAGTTGCACCATGGGGCGAAGATCGGGCGGAATGACGGGAAGCACCGTCAAAATCATCCACTCGGGACGGTTGCCGCTCTTGCGGAACGCCTCGATGATTTCGATACGCTTGATCGCCTTCACGCGCTTGGGACCTGCCGAGCTGTTCTCGATAATGCGCTTTGCTTCCTCGCTCTCTTTGTCGAGATCAACCGCCATTAAAAGCTCGCGGATCGCCTCTGCGCCCATGCCTACTTTTAAGCCCGTCTTGGAAGAATCGCCGAACTCCTCTTCCGTCTCGCGGAGCTGTTTATCGTTGATGACCTGTTTGTATTCGTAGCCCGTCGTACCGGGATCGAGCACCACGTACGCCGCAAAGTAAATGACCTGTTCGAGCGCCTTGGGGCTCATATCCAGAAGAAGCCCGATTTTAGAAGGCACGCCGCGGAAGTACCAAATGTGCGAAACGGGAGCGGCAAGCTCGATATGCCCCATGCGCTCGCGGCGCACTTTGGCACGCGTCACTTCGACGCCGCACTTTTCGCAGATAATACCCTTATAACGGATTCTCTTATATTTACCGCAATGGCATTCCCAGTCCTTGGTGGGTCCAAAAATCTTTTCGCAGAAAAGTCCGTCGCGTTCGGGTTTTTGGGTGCGGTAGTTGATGGTCTCGGGCTTCGTAACTTCGCCGTATGACCATTCCCTGATTTTTTCGGGAGACGCTACGCTGATCTGAATGGAATTGAAATCGTTTAATTCAAACATCTTTTTACCCTCCCTCTCTTATTCCTTGTCGTCCGAATCGTCGTCTGCGAAGATATCGCCGAAGTCGAAGTCGTCCGAAACGTCGGACAAATCGTCGTCCGTATCCGCGAAGAGGTCCTCGGATACGAAATCTTCGTCCTCGCCCGCGTCGTCGAAAATCGAGCCGACGTCTTCCTCGTCCTCTTCTTCCACGCCGAAGTCGAAGTCCTGTTCGGGTTCGTGCGCGTCGCGCCTGAAATCGTCCCTCTCGTCCTCTTCCTCGAATTCGCGAATGATGAGTTCTTCGTTATTCTCGGTGAGCACCTTCACGTCGAGCGCAAGCGATTGAAGCTCTTTCAAGAGCACTTTAAACGCTTCGGGAATACCGGGCTCGGAAATGTTGTTGCCCTTTACGATGCTCTCGTAGGTCTTAACACGTCCTACGATATCGTCCGATTTGACCGTCAAAATCTCTTGCAGGATATGCGCCGCGCCGTAGGCTTCGAGCGCCCAGACTTCCATTTCACCGAAACGCTGACCGCCGAACTGCGCTTTACCGCCGAGGGGCTGCTGCGTAACCATGGAGTAAGGTCCGATCGAACGCGCGTGGATCTTATCGTCGACCAAGTGAATGAGCTTGATCATGTACATGATACCGATCGTGACGCGGTTCTCGAAGGGTTCGCCCGTTCTGCCGTCGAACACCTGGAACTTACCGTCGACCTTGCCTTCGGGATTGTAGAGATTGTTCTCTTTGAAGAGCTGTTCGATATCCTTCTCGGTCGCGCCGTCGAATACGGGGGTCGCGATCTTCCAGCCGAGCTGACGGCAAACGTAGCCGAGGTGGACTTCCAAGACCTGTCCGATATTCATACGGGAAGGCACGCCCAAGGGATTGAGAAGAATCTGCAAGGGAGTACCGTCGGGCAGGAAAGGCATATCGCTCTGCGGAAGCACGCGCGAAATGACGCCCTTGTTTCCGTGACGACCCGCCATCTTGTCGCCGACCTGAATTTTACGCTTCTGCGCGATATACACGCGCACGAGCTTGTTGACGCCGGGGGAAAGCTCGTCCTTATTCTCCCGCGTGAAGATTTTAACGTCTACGACGATACCGCCCTCACCGTGGGGAACACGCAAGGAAGTATCGCGCACCTCTCTCGATTTCTCGCCGAAGATCGCACGCAAGAGTCTTTCTTCGGGGGTGAGTTCGGTCTCGCCCTTGGGGGTAACTTTACCGACGAGAATATCGCCGCTCGTGACCTCTGCACCGATTCTTACGATACCGTCTTCGTCCAAATCTTTGAGTGCGTCGTCGCCCACGTTGGGAATGTCGCGCGTGATTTCCTCTTCGCCGAGTTTGGTGTCGCGCGCTTCCGTCTCGTGTTCTTCGATGTGAATGGAAGTGAATACGTCGTCCTGTACGAGCTTCTCGGAAATAAGGATAGCGTCCTCGTAGTTGTAGCCTTCCCATTCCATGAAGCCGACCAAAATGTTTTTACCGAGCGCAAGCTCACCGTTGTTGGTGGAAGAGCCGTCTGCAATGATCTCGCCCTTCTCCACTCTGTCGTCCGTCGAGATGATGGGACGCTGGTTGAGGCAGGTGCCCTGGTTGGAGCGCTCGAACTTCTTCAAAGGATAAGTGGTTTCAAACCCGCTGTCCTCGCGGATCGTGATCTGATCGGAAGCGACGCCGATTGCGGTACCCGCTTCCTTCGCTCTTACGATAACGCCCGAGTCGCGCGCGATCGCCGCCTCGATACCCGTTGCAACGATGGAGCTCTCCGTTTTGAGAAGAGGCACTGCCTGACGTTGCATGTTCGAACCCATGAGTGCACGGTTCGTATCGTCGTTTTCAAGGAAGGGAATGAGTGCCGTTGCAACCGAAACGAGCTGCTTCGGAGAAACGTCCATGTAATCGATGCGTTCGCGGGGAAGCTCGGTAATAAGCTCTCTGTAACGGCAGCCGACGCGCTCGTTCACGAAATGTCCTTCGCTGTCGAGGGGTTCGTTCGCCTGCGCGACGACGTATCTGTCCTCTTCGTCCGCTGTCAGATAGTCCACGTGATCGGTGACGATTCCCGTCTCCTTATCCACCTTGCGGTACGGGGACATAATAAAGCCGAATTCGTTCACGCGCGAGAAGGTCGCGAGCGACGAGATAAGACCGATGTTCTGACCTTCGGGGGTCTCGATCGGGCACATACGACCGTAGTGCGAGTGGTGAACGTCGCGGACTTCGAAGGTCGCTCTGTCGCGGTTCAGACCGCCGGGACCGAGTGCGGAGAGCTTACGCTTGTGCGTGAGTTCTGCAATGGGGTTCGTCTGATCCATGAACTGCGAGAGCTGCGAAGAGCCGAAGAACTCGCGGATGACCGCGGGAATGGGACGAACGTTGATGAGCGAGGACGGCGTGACCTCCATGGGATCGGCGGTCGCCATACGCTCTTTGATTAGACGCTCCAAACGCGCCATACCGATACGGAGCTGATTTTGAAGGAGCTCGCCTACCGAACGCACGCGGCGGTTGCCGAGGTGGTCGATTTCGTCCACCGTGCCGATTCCGTATTGCAAATCGAGGTTCGTGGAAACAGCCGCCACGATATCGTCTACCGTAATGCACTTGTGGTTGAGCTTATCGACGACGGGCTGAATGATTTTCTTCTCTTCGGGCGTAACGCCTAAAACGCGGGTCTCTGCATTGAGATCAACGGGCGCGTCCGAAGCGCGGCCCACGTCGCTACGGCTCAGAAGCTCGTGGAAGAGCTTGCACGCCTTGACGAATTTGAGTCTTGCGTCGCGTCTCTTTTCGCGGTTCTTCTTCTCCTCTTGCTTTTCGTCCGCTTCGGGAGCGGTTTCGCGCGTGTAGTACACCGCGTTGATTTCGTCGAGATACTTGTCCGCAACTTCCTCTTCCGTGAGCTCGGCGCATTCCGCCGCAATCTTTTTGGAGAACGCGAAGTTGGGATAGTATACGGTTTTCAAAAGTCCGAACGCCTTGGGGTCTTTATCGGAGAGCGCCGCAAAGTCCACGGTGTTGTTCGAAATCATCTTGTGGCGCACTTCGCCGTCGACGGGGTCGTTGACGAGCACGTACAATTCGCCGATACCTGCGTTCTGAATTTCCTTTGCCTTTTCTTCGGATACGGTCTCCCCTTTGCTTGCAAGGAGCTCGCCCGTTTCGGGGTGGAAGATATCGTCCGCCACGCGGCAGCCGGGAAGGCGGTACGCGAGGTTGAGCTTTTTATTGAACTTGTATCTGCCGACCTTTACGACGTCGTAACGGCGAGGATCGAAAAACAAGTTGTTGAGCTGCTGACGAACGGAATCCTCGGTAGGAACTTCGCCGGGGCGCAGTCTTCTGTACAGCGCGATAAGTCCGTCCGATTCGCTTCTGATCGGCGGATTGTCTTTCGCGTCGTGCGCGATCGTATTTGCAATCATCTTGTCGCCGCCGAAGAGCTCTTCGAGGGCGCGGTCGCTTCCGTAGCCCAAAGCACGGAGCAACACGGTTGCGGTGAGCTTTCTCTTTCTGTCGACGCTTACCCACAGAACGCCCTGCGCGTCCTGCTTGAATTCAAGCCACGCGCCGCGGTTGGGAATGACGGTCGTTTCGTACATCTGTTTGCCCGTCTTGTCCGTTTCGACTGCGTTGTTTACGCCGGGGGAACGAACGAGCTGGGAGACGATAACGCGCTCCGCACCGTTGATAATAAACGAACCGTTCTCCGTCATGAGAGGGAAGTCCCCCATGTAGACGTCAGATTCGATAACTTCGTCCTTCACTTTGTTGCGAAGGCGCACCCTCACTTTAAGAGGAAGCGCATAAGTAGCGTCGCGGTTGCGGCACTCCTTCTCGTCGTACTTCGGCTTGTCCCCGAACGAGTGGTCGAGGAAATAGAGCTCGAAGTGATCGGAGAAGTCCGTGATCGGGGAGAAATCTTCGAAGATATCGCCGATTCCCTCTTTCACGAAAGATTCATAGCTTTCTTTCTGAATCTCTACGAGGTCGGGAATTTCGATGACTTCGTTGATTTTACCGAACTTTCTTCTCTCGGTTTTGCCATACTTCTGAATGGGTAAGTTCATCCGCCTTTATAACTCCTTTTTTTGTTGTTATCATTTGGCGATCTACCGAGTATATCTTTTCATCGATAAAAATCGAAAATGTTTTTGTTGAAAATGCCGCTTCCCCTCTTTACTTTCGGGAAATTTTACGCTATAATAATTGGGTAAACGCTCGTATGTAACGTTCGCTTTTTACCGCGAAACTACATATTGCCACAGCATAATGATACAGTATGTCATTATAAAGCATGAAAGAAAAGATGTCAACCTGTTTTGACAGCTTTTTGAAAATATTTCAATTTTTTTCGGAGATATTTATGAGAATCGACAAATTTCTTAAAGTTTCCCGTATTTTGAAACGCAGATCGCTCGCAAAGGACGCCTGCGATGCGGGCAAAATTATCGTCAACGGAAAAGAGGCGAAACCCTCCAAGGAAATCAAGCCCCTCGACGAGGTGGAGCTGCACTATGCAACGGGTTCTGTAAAGTTCAGAATCCTGCAAGTAAAGGAAACCGTCAAAAAGGACGAGGCACAGTCTTTGTACGAGGTGATACAGTGATTACCGCAATCATTTGCGCGGCGGGCAAGGGCGAGCGCGCGGGCTTTCAAGAAAATAAAGTTTTAAAAGAGCTGAACGGGCTCCCCGTGCTTTGCTATTCCCTTTCCGCGTTCTCCCCTCTCGTAGACGAAATAATCGTCGTCTGCCGAAAGGAGGAAGAAACGCAAATCAAAAAACTTCTCTCCCCCTATCCGAACGCCCGACTCGTTTTCGGCGGCGCGACCCGAATGATAAGCGTTTACAACGGACTGAAAGAGGCAAAGGGCGAAATCGTTCTCGTGCACGACGCGGCGCGTCCCTTCGTTTCGGCGAATATCATTTCAAACTGTATTGAAAGCGTAAAAAAATACGGGAGCGGCGTTTGCGCCCTTCCCGCAACCGACACCACCGTACTTTCCGAAAACGGAAACATTGCAAGCGTTCCTCCGCGCCAAAGCGTTTACACCGTGCAGACTCCGCAAGGGTTTTATAAAGATAAACTTCTCAAATGCTATGAAAAGGCGTTGCAAGACGGCAACGAATTTACCGACGACAGCGGTATTTATCTTGCCTATGCAAAGGAACGCCCCGCCCTGTTTACAGGCGAAAGAACAAATAAAAAGCTGACCTATCCCGAAGATTTTGTTCCCGCCGAACGGGTCGGGTTCGGAGTGGATACGCACGCCTTCTACGCCGAGGGCGAGGGCGCACCCTTTATCAACTTTATTACTTTGGGTGGGGTGCGCATTCCGTCTGATAAGATTTTGAAAGCGCACAGCGACGGCGACGTCTTGGTGCACGCGCTTATGGACGCGCTCCTCTCTGCGGCGAGCTTACGGGATATCGGCTATTACTTTCCCGATACCGACCCCAAATATAAAGGCGCGTTCAGCATGAATCTTCTCGAAGAGGTTTTGCGCCTTGTAAAAGAACAGGGACTTGCTCCTAAGAACGTAAGCATTTCGATCCTTGCCGAAACGCCCCGCCTCTCTCCGCATATCGAACGAATCAAAGAGAGTTTGAGCGAAGCGCTACATCTTCCCGAAAGTGCGATCGGCGTTGCGGCAGGTACGAACGAAAAGCTCGGCTACGTAGGCGAGAAAAAAGGAATCACTTGCCATGCAAGCGTACTGTTAGGATAAAGTTTATAAATCGTTACAGAGGTAAAAATTATGGCAAAATCAAACACGCAATTCGTTTGCAACGAGTGCGGATATACTTCCCCCAAGTGGCTCGGCAAGTGTCCCGACTGCGGAAAGTTCAACACCCTCATTGAAGAGGCGGTCGCGCCCGCTCCTATCAAGAAATCTTCTTCCCGCGCTTACTCCCGCCCCGTCCCCCTCTCCGAAGTAAAATTCGAGCGGTACGAGCGGGTATCTTCGGGCAACTCCGAGCTCGACGTCGTCTTGGGCGGCGGTATCGTAAAAGGTTCGCTCGTGCTCGTCGGCGGTGACCCCGGCGTGGGAAAATCTACCCTATTAACGCAGGTTGCCTCACACCTTGCGAAGGAGCACCGCGTTTTATACCTCTCCGCGGAAGAGAGCTGTTCGCAGGTAAAACTGCGTTGCGAGCGGTTGGGACTCAATTCCCAGAGCCTGCTCCTTTTAAACGAGACCTGCCTCGACAATGCGGAAGAAGCCTTCCTCGACGCGGAATACGTGATTATCGACTCTATTCAAGCCGTGTACACCGAGGCGCTCTCCTCCTCTGCGGGAAGCGTTGCGCAGGTGCGCGAGTGTGCCGGAAGGCTCATGCGCATTGCTAAGTCCCGCGGGATCACCTTTTTCATCATCGGGCACGTCACGAAGGAAGGCACGCTTGCTGGTCCCAAGGTGCTCGAACACATTATGGACGCAGTGCTCTACTTCGAAGGCGAAAACACCGAAAGCTTTAAAATCTTACGCGCCGTGAAAAACCGATTCGGTTCGGTGCAGGAAGTGGGCGTTTTCGAAATGACGGGCGAAGGCATTAAGGGCATTTCCGACTATTCCGCACTCTTCTTATCGGACAGCCGCGGCGTTGCGGCGGGCGCGACGGTCACGCCGAGCATCACGGGCAACCGCTGTATGATGGTGGAAATTCAAACGCTCATGGCAAAGACTTCTTACGGACTTCCAAGAAGAATGTCGTTAGGCGTCGATCCCAACCGCCTTACGGTTTTGATTGCAGTGCTTGAAAAGCGGTGCGGGCTTCCCTTGGGTACGCAGGACGTGTACCTCAATGCAATGGGCGGCATTAAGCTGAACGAACCGAGCGCAGATCTTGCTGTATGCGCGGCGCTTGCGAGCGCGGAACGCATGGTTGCCGTCGATAAATACACCGCACTCTTCGGCGAAGTGGGCTTGACGGGCGAAGTGCGCGGCGTGAATTTTGCGGAAAAGCGCGTGAACGAGTGCATTAAAATGGGCTTTAAAAAAATCGTTCTTCCCTCTAAAAACATGAAGGCGTGCGAAAAGTTCAAAAGTAAAATCGAGCTCGTGCCCGTGACCTACGTTTCGCAGATGATCAAAGCAATCTTTTAATTCGATACTAAAACGGCACGGACTTTTCGTCCGTGCCGTTTTATTTTTTATCTCTTTCAGAAATTCCACTCGTCGCCGTCGGAATCTTCCGCCGCAATATGTCCGTCCCCGAAAACGAAATCATCATCTTCATCACCTAAGATAACGACTTGCTCTTCTACCTTTTCTTCCTCGTAATGATTAACGGGTCTTTCGGGGGGCTTGGGAGCACCAAAACCGAATGCACTGCCCGCGGGCTTTACGGGCTCCGCAGGTTTGGGAGCACTGAAACCAAACGCACTGCCCGAAGTCTTTGCAGGTTCTGCGGGTTTGGGTGAGTTGAAACTAAACGCCGTGCTTGCGGGTTTTTCCACGGGCTTTTCTTCGGACTTCGGCGCACTGAAACTGAACGCCGTGCTTGCAGGCTTTTCCGCGGGCTTTTCTTCGGGCTTCGGCGCACTGAAACTGAACGCCGTGCTTGCGGGCTTCTCCACAGGCTTTTCTTCGGGTTTCGGCGCACTGAAACTGAACGCCGTGCTTGCAGGCTTTTCCGCGGGTTTTTCTTCGGGCTTCGGCGCACTGAAACTAAACGCCGTGCTTGCGGGCTTTTCAGCAGGTTTCTCTTCGGGCTTGGGCGCGCTGAAACTGAACGCCGTGCTTGCAGGTTTTTCCGCAGGCTTTTCTTCGGGCTTAGGCGCACTGAAACTGAACGCCGTGCTNGCGGGTTTTTCCGCGGGCTTNTCTTCGGGNTTCGGCGCACTGAAACTGAACGCCGTGCTTGCAGGNTTTTCCGCNGGTTTCTCTTCGGGCTTTGGCGCACTAAAACTGAACGCCATGCTTGCAGGCTTCTCCGCAGGTTTTTCTTCGGGCTTCGGCGCACTGAAACTGAACGCCGTGCTTGCGGGCTTTTCCGCAGGCTTCTCTTCGGGCTTCGGCGGGCTAAAACTAAATGCCGTACTTGCGGGTTTTTCCGCGGGCTTTTCCTCTGCCGCACCGCCGAGAATGATAACGGGCTCCGCCGCCTTCTCCTCTTTTACGGGTTCTGCGGGTTTCGGTGTACTAAAACTGAATGCCGTGCTTGCAGGTTTTTCCGCGGGCTTCTCTTCCGGCTTCGGCGCACTGAAACTGAACGCGCTCCCCGCGGGTTTTTCGACGGATGCTTCATTAGGCTTAGCGGGCTGAGGCGCGCTAAACCGAAATGGATTTATAGGGATTCCGTCTTTTTCGTCCGTCATAATTCTCTCGCTAAGATAGCTACCCTATCATATTTATTATATCCCAAAAACGACTTTATGTCAATCTTATATAAGAAAAATCCGACGCCCCTCATAGAAGGCCGTCGGACTCAGTTCTTTTTAATTGCCGTCAATGCAAAAATACGCTTGCCCTGTTCTAAAAATCCGCGTTCGTACTCCGTGACGATATTGTCTTTTGCGAACTCGCTCCTATGAAGATCACGCGTAACGCGCACGATTTCAAACCCGAAGCCACGCATTTCGTTCAAGGAATAATCGAAAAATTCTTCGCTGTCCGTCTTTTGCAAAATCTCCCCGCCCGCCGCTAAAAGGGAATCGTAAATCTTTAAAAAGCGCGGAGAAGTCAGTCTCTGTTTTTCACGGCTATGCTCGGGAAGCGGCGTGGAAAAGTTTAAATAGATTTTTTGAACGCTTCCTTCGGGAAGATAGCAACGCAAGATTTCGGCGGGGATATTCAAAAACCTCACGTTCCTGATCCCCTCGCCTTGAATGCGCTCCATAGCGGTCAGAATCACGTTGTCGCAGATTTCCACGCAGAAAAAATTCGTACTCTTTTCCCGCACTGCAAGCTCTTTGATAAAGCCGCCGTTCCCGCAACCCACTTCGAGCTCCACGGGGTTGGAACTTCCGAACACTTCTTTATAATCGAAAAGCGCGCGAAAATTCTCCTCCGCTTCTTTGAGGTTCAAACAGGGCGCGCCTCGCACGAGAAGCAAGTCCCTGCACGCCTCCATGCGGGGTTCTAAATTGCGCTTACGGCGCATTCTCATATTACTGCTTCCCCGTCGAGCCGAAGCCGCCCGTGCCGCGCACCGTATCGGAAAGCGTTTCCGCTTCCGTAAATTCCGCCGTGTAATAGGGCGCAATCACGAACTGCGCAATCCTGTCTCCCTCTTCCACCTTGCGCGTCTCTTTGCCGTGGTTGTGGAGCGCAACCATAATTTCGCCGCGGTAGTCCGCGTCGATCACGCCCACCTTATTTGCGGGCGCCAAGTCCTGCTTGCACGCCATGCCGCTCCGCGCGTACACGAGCCCCACGGTGCCCGCGGGAAGCTCTACCGCGATTCCAGTATGCACGAACTTAGTTTCGCCCGCACCGATAACCGCCCCTTCCGAAGCATACAAATCCGCTCCCGCCGCGTATTCAGAGCCGTAGACGGGAAGCTTTGCGTTGTCGCTCAATTTTTTTACGTTCACTTTCATAAATATTTCCTCAGTCGTTTTGATTTTTACCCGCAAAGTAGGCGCGCGTCTGAATCAGATTTCTGATGTGCTTATCTTGAAGCTCTTCGAATTTCGCCGTTTTTTCGATGATCGCTTTCAACAGCAAATCAAGCTCGCTCCCCTCCGAATAGTCGGCGGGCGCAAAATAGCGGATACGGTTGTTCTTCATGAGAGCGTACACCTTTTCCTTATTGCCCCTCGGGTCGTACACGCCTACGGCGTGACCGCCCGCACTCGAAACGAGCTTCATGCAGGGAATGTCCGTTTCGCTGTCGCCCAGATACACGAAGTTCCGAAGGGGCACGCGTAGCTTGTCTTCTTCGAAATACTCGTTGACGCCTTCGTGATCGTTGATATCGAGACACCCCTTTTCAATACGGAACAGGAACTGCGTTTTGTTCGTATAGTTGATGGTCTGTGCCGGCCATACGGGAACGCCCTTCTCGTCAAAGCAAAACGCGCTCGCGTAGATTTTTTTGAACTCCTTAGCAATCGGCGTGCCCTCGATCATCTCCCGAAGTCCCGAGGAAATTACGTAATGCTCCACGATCACGCCCAGCTCCTTTCCGTATGCGTTCAGGCGGGAAAACCAGTCTTTGACCCCGCGGTAGAGCTTGATTTTTGCGCCGTAGTCATAGAGCGCATCGCGCGTCAAATAGAACTTGCCGATCGAGCTTTGCACCATTAAGTACATATAGGCAAGGTTGTTATCCATATCCGACTTTTTGGCAAGCGCGTTCGACGCTTCCCAAAATTCCTTGACGTCCGCGCCGACCGATTGGATAAAGCCCTGCGCCTGCATATCGTCGGGCGTGAGCGTGCGGTCGAAGTCGTAGCATATCGCAAGGACGGGATTCTTTTCTTTTTTCTGCCGTTCAAATTCCATAATATAAATATACAACAAACCGCGCCGAAAGTCAAGCGGCGCGGTTCTTAATTATTTAAAATTCGAAGGAACGTGCAATTCGGCAAGCTTTTTACCGTTCATCGTAAACAACAAAAAATTGTCGTAATCTTTTTTATAATTGTTGTATCCGCGGTGGAATTTGAAAATGCAGTAGTCCCCGTTAAAATAGAAATTTGCGTAACTGTAATGCGTCGATCCCGTGTCGTACGCCCCGTCCTCGCAGAGCTTGACAGCGTCCTCTTTTCCGATCTCTTTGGAATAATAGGAACGGTCGTAAAAATAGATACAGCGGGTTTGATTGAACGCGACCACGCAACCCTTTTTGATTTCGTCGAGCACGGTCAGTTCGTTCGTTACGGGAGAATAAGTAAACAAGATACTGCGGTCGATCTTTTTTACGTCGACCTGTCCGCCGCCCGAAAGAAAGCCCGTTGAAGAAGTATAAACGTTGCAAAAGCCGTAAGCCGTGTCGTCTTCCGCTTTCAACGCATACGCCTGCACGCAGGGAGCGTCTTTCTTATCGTCAAATTCCAACAGCTTTTCCGTAAGCCCCTCGTATCCTTCGATTGCCTCGAACGAATTACGGGGGAAGGTCTTGCCGTCGAGCACGGCGGGATCTGCGAAACAGACCTCCTCCGCACTTTCTTCAAGTGCAAGCGTTCCCGCGTCTTTATCGAACACAAGGCGGTCTCCGCCGTATACGCTTTCAACGCCGTAAAAGATGATTTTACCGTCCGTTTCGTAAGTATAAACGTAGTCCGTTCTCGAACGGTCGTTGCCGTAGAGGGCGCAACCGCAGAGCAGCGTTAACGCGCCTATAACAACGGATATACTTGTCAAAAAACGTTTTTTCATTATTTTACGCTATACATGATATCGGTATAGGAAGGGAACGGCCAGTAGTCGCGGGCGCACAGTTTTTCCATACCGTCCGCAACGCGGCGCACCTCCTCCATGTCGGGCACGATCACGTGCGCCATCTGACGGGAAGCGGCCTTTTGCTCCTTAGGAACTTCCGTAAGGTCCTGTTCAAGCTTTTTCACGCCCGCCATGAGCGCGTCGTTCATAGAAGAGAGTTTTTCGATTAGCTCGGTATCGTACTTGCAAGCCGCCTTGGATACGGCGCGCTTTGCCTGCACTGCCGAAGCGAGCTCCGTCACGTATCTGTTGACGGCGGGATAAATTTCCTGCCGCGCCATTTCCACCGTCGTAAGCGCTTCGACGTTGATCGTCTTTACGTAATTTTCGAGCATGATATCGGCGCGGGCGATCACTTCCTTTTCGGTGAACACGCCCTGCTTTACGAATACGTCGATACTCTCCTGCTTGAAAAATTCGAGCACTGCGTCCGCAGTCGTCTTGTTGTTTAAAAGTCCCCTTCTCTCCGCTTCGGGCTCCCAGTCGGGACCGTAGCCGTTGTAGTTGAAGATAATGCGGTAATGCTCTTTGAGAAGTTTTACGGCGTATTCGCGGCACGCCTTATTGAAGTCCTTCGCTCCCGAAAGCGCGTCCACCGCTTCCGCAAACGCCTGCGCCGCAATCGTATTCAAGACAATGTTGGGGTCTGCAACGGAAGCCTGCGAACCGAGCATACGGAATTCGAATTTATTGCCCGTGAACGCAAACGGAGAAGTGCGGTTTCTGTCCGTCGTATCGATGGGGAAAATGGGCGATTCGGGAACGCCGATCGAACCGGGGATCGCCTTTTTGGGAACGTACGCCTTGCCGAGCACGAGGCTGTCGACGATTGCACCGAGCTGATCGCCGAGATACACGGAGATAATGGCGGGCGGCGCTTCGTCTGCGCCGAGACGGTGATCGTTCCCCGCAGAAGCCACGCAGGCACGCAAAATACCCTGATACTTATCGACCGAAGAAATCACGCACGCAAGCACGAGAAGGAAGAGGCTGTTCTCTTCGGGCGTGTCACCGGGATCGAGAAGATTAAGCCCCGTATCCGTCGAGAGCGACCAGTTGTTGTGCTTGCCCGAGCCGTTCACTCCCTCAAAGGGCTTCTCGTGCAGAAGGCATACAAGCCCGTGCTTTTTCGCCACCTTTTTCATGAGCTCCATGGTGAGCTGATTGTCGTCTACCGCAACGTTCGTGGTCGTGAATACGGGCGCAAGCTCGTGTTGCGCGGGTGCGGCCTCGTTGTGCTTGGATTTCGCGAAAATGCCGTACGACCAAAGCGTTTCGTCGAGATCGTGCATATATGCGGAGACGCGGGTTTTGAGCGAGCCGAAGTAATGGTCTTCAAGCTCCTGTCCGCGTGCGGGCGGCGCGCCGAAGAGCGTTCTGCCCGTCAAAATCAAATCTTTGCGTTTTAAGTACGCCTGCTCGTCGATGAGGAAATATTCCTGTTCGGGGCCAACCGTGGTCGACACCTTTCTGCAATGAATGCCGAAGAGCTTTAAAAGCCGCTTCGCCTGCGTATCGAGCGCAGTCATCGATTTTAAGAGCGGCGCCTTTTTATCGAGCGTCTCGCCCGTATAGGAGACGAATACCGTAGGAATGTAGAGCGTGCCCTCTTTGACGAATGCGGGAGAAGTCGGGTCCCATGCGGTATAACCGCGCGCGGCGCTCGTCTCTCTCGTTCCGCCCGAAGGAAAGGAGGAAGCGTCGGGCTCGCCTACGATGAGGCTCTTGCCCGTAAGCTGCATAATGACTTTGTCGCCCGAAGGCTCGATAAAGCTGTCGTGCTTTTCCGCCGTCAAATTCGTAAGCGGCTGGAACCAGTGCGTGTAGTGGGTCGCCCCCTTGCTGACCGCCCAGTCCTTCATTGCGTTTGCAACGCAGGCGGCAATCGAGGAATCGAAGGGCTCGCCCTCGTCGATCGTCTTTCTCAAAGATTTATAGACCTCTTTGGGAAGAGAATTTTTCATGACCTCGTCGTTAAATACGTTGCAGCCGAACATTTCAGTAACGTTCATGTTTTTTACATGGCTCCCTTTTGTACTTCTTTATGAACATTATATGATTTTTCATCGTTTAAGTCAAATATTTCAACGAGCTTCTATCAATCAAATTTACTCATATCTACTATAAGTGCAATTTATAGTTTTTTGCGTTTTTTCAGCTTTCGCCCGACGTCAAGTATTTCATGGCATAAATAAAAATAAAATCAAAAAACACTTGCCAAACACCGACGCATTTGATATAATATGAAATCGACGAGGCGTAGCGCAGCTTGGTAGCGCGCTTGGTTCGGGACCAAGAGGTCGTGAGTTCAAATCTCGTCGCCTCGACCAAAATCCCCAACGGACAACTGTCCGTTGGGGGTTTTGGTATGTAACGAATAACGACGAGATTTGAGGGTGGAGACGATTGCGGGAGCAATCGGTTTGCGGGCGACAGGGTGTGATTACAAAAAAGCTTGCCGCAAACTGCACAGCACGAGTGCTGTGCATCGGGGCGCGCCGCCAAAGGCGAAATCTCGTCGCCTCGACCAAAAAATCAGTTGACAACTTGTTGTCAGCTGATTTTTTTATCATTGCGGAAATTCTAAACCTTTCCCATAAAGAAACAAATCGCAAAAATGATAGCGCAAATTAAATTCACACCGAAAACACAGCTAATACTTATTATCAGAAAAAGAGTACCCTCCGTGATTACTGTTACGGCAACTGCGGCAATGATCACCGCTACGCTAATGGCACTTATGATATACCAGGCTCTAATAAAGCCGCGCACGAATTTAGAATTCACTTTCCCAATGGGCGTTAAATTTTTATAAACGTTTTTGGGAATTGCCTCGGTGACGATCAATAGACCGTCCAAAAATCGGCACTTTATATTTTTACGTTTGCATAAATACTCATACTCTTCTTTGATATAATCATACCCCGTCGTAAAACTTTTTTCTATTCCGTCGTCGACATAATGCAAAATCAGCGAATAATATGAAAGCCACTGCTTGCCGTTCGCACGACGAATTTGACAATCGAAAATATTACAAGTACCGTCTATTCCGTTCTGTATTACTTTTTTATACTTAGAATAAGACAAGCAATTTTTAATACTATTATATAATACGGCTATCATGATCGGAAAAAGAAGCACTCCGACGCCAAGGATTGCCAGAACATAGCGTTCGCCGCTATGAGCCATGGTGGCATAAATAACGATAAGCGCAATAAACAGCAATACGCATATAATTGCAACAGCCAAACTTTTTTTGGGGAATTTTTTATCACGCATAGAAAATACCTTATTCGTAATCACGATTGTATCACAATTAAATTTTATTTTCAACATAAAAATAAGGCGCAGTTTAATGCTGCGCCTTATTTTATAAAATCAACTTCTCCGTTTACTCCCTTTACCGCCTGCAAATACCGCGGAATCGAGAACGGACGTATGTATGATTTCCTTTTCTTCCGCTTGACTGTTAAGCGCCTCTTCCACGAGCGAGCTTAAAAAGTTTCGCGCGTCTGTGAGCGATTCCCCGAAGAGGTAGCAGCTTAAAGAACCGGGCACGGTGTTGAGTTCGTTAAAATACACCTTGCCGTCCGCGATCAAAAAGTCCGCACGTACCACGCCTTTACACGAAAAGCTCTCGTAAATCTTTGCGGTGTACTCCTTGATTTCCTGCGCCGTCTCTTCGGGCACGTCGGCGGGAAGCTGGCTCTGCTTTGCCGCCTGTTCGTACTTTTCGTGAAAGGACAAAATTGCGTCGTTTGAGAACACCTCTTCTAATTGAGAAGTGACGACTTCGCCCCCTTTGCGGTATGCGGCGCAGTTGATATCGCGTTTGCGCGCAAAGTATTCTTCAACGAGAACGGTCTTATCAAAGCGGAAGGCGTAATCGAGCGCCGAAGCAAATTCCTCCTCGTCGTGCGCCACTTTAATACCAATACTCGAACCGAGCGTCACCGGCTTTACGATAACGGGAAATCCGCCCGCTTTTTCAAGAGAGGCGCTTTCCCCCTCTTTCATACAAATTGCGCGCGCAACGGGAATACCAAGCCCCCGTGCCGCGATCTTGCCGAGCCACTTATCCATGAACACGCTCGAAATTGCAGTATCGGGCGAAGCAAACGGAATAGCGTTCCACTTCAAGAGCGCGGAGAGCGTGCCGTCCTCCCCCGCTCCGCCGTGACAGCAGTTGAGCGCGGCGTCGATTTTAAAGAGCTCCTTTTTCTTCTTTACGCTCCAAAGTCTTCCGCCGAACAGATAGGCGGGCACGAACTTTTTCTTTCCCTCCGTAATGTCCTTTACGCATTCTGCGTCGGCGTAACACATTCCGCCTTCGCGCGGAAGATAGACGGGGATAACCTTATAACCCGCGCCCCGCAATAGATTGACGGCGTAAATGCCCGTAATGATCGAGATATCGTGTTCGTTGGACTTTCCGCCGAAAAAGACTGCTACGTTTGTTTTCATAAAATCACCTCATAGAAAAACACCGAAGAAAATTTTTCTTCGGTGTTTGCATAAAATTTTCGTTTTATTTAGGTTACGTAAATATCGGGCAAGTCGTTCAAAAACAGCACGGTGTCGCCTGTTGCAAGCTCCTTTGCAAGCACTTCCTGCGCGTCTTTGAGGGTGGGCACGGTGCGAATCTTTTCCTTGTCGCCCCCTGCGTTGACGTAGCCCTTCTTCACCGCCTGCACGAGCGTTTCGCCAACAAGCACCACCTGATCGAGTCCGACGAAGGAAGCGCCGAGCGCTTCGTTCTTCTCCGTTTCGAGAATACCGAGCTCCACGATACCGGGGGTCACGACCCACTTGTTGCCCTCGAAGAGCTTTAAAACCTCTACGGCGCACTTTGCGCCCTCTTCGTTGCAGTTATAGGAATCGTCGAGAATGGTAACGCCGTTCGCCTCGGACTTTTCAAGGCGGTGCGGGGTGGGCTTGATCTTTTCGATTCCGCTTTTGATTTCCTCCGCGCTCATACCAAGCTGGAAGGCAAGCGCCGCGGCAAGCGCGATATCCTCCGCCGCCGCCCTGCCGAGAAGCTCCGTTTTTACTTCGATCTTCTCATCTTTGAGCCGAAGCGTAAAGCCCGTTCCGTCCGTTTGGAGGGTAATATCCTCGACGGCGAAGTCCTCGCCCTCGACGAGCTTCTCCTCTGCGGGAATCACCGCCGCGCTTTTTCCCAGCACGACCTTTTTCGCGTAGCTCGCTAAAACGCCCTTCTCTTTTATAATATTGTCGATCGAGACGAAAGTTTCAAGGTGCTGTGCGCATATCCCCGTAATAATGCCGTATGAGGGATTTACCATTTTGCAGAGTTCCCTGATGTCGCCCACTCTGCGTGCGCCCATTTCCGCGATAAAGATATCGCAGTCGAGCCCGATTTCGCTCACGGTGCGGGCAATGCCGATTGGCGTATTAAAGGAAGCGCCCGTCGCGATCACCTTATATTTTTCCGAAAGGATCTCCCTTGCCATGTTCTTGACGCTCGTCTTGCCGAAGCTGCCAGTGATTCCGACCTTTATACAGGGGCTCTCCGCAAGCAGCTTCGCCGCCTTCTTCTCGAACCGTTTATTGCGCGGCACATCGTAAATTTTTACGATATTGTTTGCAAGCGAAAAGAGTGCGGGGAAGAAGAAGGGCATTGCCGCGATAATGACGTATCTGAAATAATTCGCAAGTCCCGTGATCTCCCGCGCGCCGTAGGTGAACCCCACGCACACGCCGAAAATGACCGCCGTAAGCAGAAACCAATACATTCCGCATACGCGCATCATGCGCCCCGTACGCTTTACGGGCACTTTCAGGGCGCGCCGATCGGAAAAGCGGAAAAGAATACACATTCCCGCAAAGGGCACGAGCGATATGAGATTCGCCCACACCACGTCGAGAAAGGAAAAACAGAGATTAAAGAGCGCAGTCAAAAGAAACAGACAGAGCGCAAGCAGCATGTGTCTGCCCAAAATCATGTTGCCGCGTTCATAGTACCATTCGAGAAAGCCCTCTCCCGAATAGCCGCTCTGCTGCATGATTGCGGGCATGGACGAAGCGGTCAAGCATAAAAGCGTTGCCGCCACGATCGAGCCCGCGGCGATGTAATACCAAAGTTCCGTGGTCACCTGAAAAACTCCTCTGCCGCCAAGTTAAAGGCGAGCGGATTATCTAAATGCGCAAAATGTCCCGCCGAGCGAAGCACTTGAACCTTGCTCCCCTCGATTACGCTCTCGTAAATTCTGATGGAAGAGAGCGGCGTCTCATGATCCTCTTCGCCGTTGATAAACAGCACGGGCACGCGAATTTTTGCGGCGTCCTCCCGCAAATCTTCGTTGACGATTTTTTTATAGCTCTCTTTCATGAGCGGAGGAAGCGAACGGTATTCCTCACTTCCGAACTTGCGTTCCGCATAGCGGGGTGCGATTTTTTTTACAAAGCGGTAAGTCTTCACCCGCATTTTGTAGCGTAAGGTACGTTTGGGAATGATCCCCGCACAGCCGCACAGTACGGCGCGTTCGAACAGGTTTCCCCGCGAAAGGCATTTGATCGCGACCCTTCCCCCGAAGGAATGTCCGATCACAAGCGGGTTTTCAATTCCCCTTTCCTTTAAGAAATTCTCCGTCCAGTCGGCATAGTCGCCAACGGAATACGCGCTCGTTAAGGGCTCCGCTTCCCCGAACCCGGGGAAGTCCAACGCCGTCACGCGGTAGAATTTCGAAAAATATTCGATTTGGGGATAGAAGCTCTCCTTCGAAGAGAGATATCCGTGCAGAAATACTAAGTCCTTTCCTCTTCCGCGCTCAATAACGCCCGTCAAGAAAGCTCCTTTTTCATCACGATCGCGTCCTCTCCGTCCGGATAGTAGCGGGAGCGGGCGTATAGGCCCTTGAACCCTTTTTTTAGATATAAGAGCTGTGCCGCCGCGTTGGAGACGCGCACTTCCAAAAATACCGACTTCACGCCGCGCCGCTTCGCTTCTTCGAGAAGATCGTCTAAAATCTTCCCGCCCCGCCCGCAACGGCGGTACATTTCGGCAGTCGCAATGAGCTCGATCTCCGCTTCCTCGCCTACTACGTGCATTCCGCCGTAGGCGGTGATGCCGTCCCCCTCTTCGAGAAGCGAACCGAAAAAGCTGCCCGAAAGAAAGGAATCGGCAAGCATACGCGAGCTCCAAGGGTCGGAAAAGCAGTCCTCTTCCAACTTTGCGATTTCAGCTAAGTCCTCCGTCGTCCACTCTCGCCCGTTCATTGAAACTCCTATTTCTTCAAGTTTTCTTCCGCAGAAGATTTTCTAAGATACAGCGCCGCAAGCTCCTGACAGGGGCGCGCATTTTGATAGTTCGCTTTGACCGCCTCGAAAAAGCCCTTTGCGGGATTGCCCGATTTCCAATCGATCGGGCGGTAGCCCTGTTTTACGAGCTCCTCCGTCTCTTCCTTCGAACGGTACGCAGGGGGAATTACGGGCTTTCGCCCCTCGTAGCCCGCAGCGTATAAATAGCCGTGCCCCGCATCGATCGTACAAAGAAGTTTTTCGTCTTTTTCAGCGTATGCAAGCACCTCGAAAGAAGTGACTGCAAGCGCAGGCTTCCCCGTTCCGAGGCAGAGTCCCTTCACGGTGGAAATGCCGATTCTGATTCCCGTAAACGACCCCGGTCCCGTAACCGCGGCGAAAAAGTCGCAGTCGGAGGGCTTCATGGAAAGCGCATTGAGTGCGGAGTCGATTTCGTCCATAAGGCGCACGGAATGATTGCGCAGGCAATCTTGAATCAGCCGCGTCTCTTGCTTCTCGCCCTTACAGGCTACGACCGTCAAATATTCCGAACTCGTATCAACGCCGAGAAAATTCAATACTGTATCTCCCTTATCTGTCCGCTTCCCGTAATTTTGACCCGCTTTACGGTTTTGGGAAGAAGCCCCTTTATATTTTCGCTCCATTCCACAAGGCAGATTCCGTTCATATCGAAGTACTCCGAAAAGCCCAAGGCCTCCGCGAACGCCTCGTTCTCCACGCGGTAGCAATCGAAGTGAAAGAGCTTGTTTCCGTAGGCGTTCACGTATGCGTAAGTCGGGCTCGTCACTTCCTCGTGAATTCCCAAGCCCTTGGCAACGCCCTTTGCAAACACCGTCTTGCCCGCGCCCATGTCCCCTTCGAGACAGACGACGTCGCCCGCACAAAGCGTCTTTGCATATTCCTCCGCAAAGGCAAGCGTATCTTTTTCGCCGTGAGAAACAAAAACTGCCATATAAGATATTATATCCTATATGACAGAATTTTGCAATCGAATTTTATTATCTTTCTTTACGCTTTTCCTTTACCTTTTGCATACGCTTTTGAAAGCGTAAATCGGTCGCCTTGATAAACTTCGATAGCGGCTTATACACGAGAAATACGAGAACGCTTATCGATACGCTCTTGATTGCGTTAAAAGCAATCACGAATTCCCAAGTGCTGTTAAACATAGCCGCACCGTCGAAGCCGAAGAGCGAACCGTAGAACGGATAGTTGATATAGCGGTTTACGAGCGCGCTCACGCTTATCTGCACGGCGCAGGCGGCGACGAGAAACACCGCAACCCACTTTCTACCCTTTAAGAAGCGATAGCCGATCGCGGGTACGATAATAAATGCGGTCGACATTAAAAAGTTTGCAAGCTCCCCCACACCCGCCGTCTGCGTATCGATCAGGGACAAACATTCTTTGATCCCGATCGAAACGATCGCCTCTACGGGTCCGAAGATAAAGCCCTCGATCAAAAAGAACACGTTCGAGAAGTCCAATTTCAGGAAGGGTGTTGCGGGAAAAATAGGAAATTCGAGAAAAGTCACGACGTAGGCAAGCGCGGTAAAGAGCGCCATATACGCAAGTCTCGGCGCGGAAAAGTGCTCGCGCAAAATCGCCTTTACCCGCTCTCCCCTCGTAGTCTTTTCCTCTTTTGGCTCCTCTTGCAAAACGGGCTCTGTCTGTTCTTCGGGAACGCTCTCCTGCCGTTCCTCTTCGTTCTGTTCTTCTTCCATAAAAATACCTCCGAAAATTTGTGAATTTTCTTTCGGTAAAAAAACGCCCCGCGAAAATGCGGGGCGCAAAAATACGATTTACCTTTCTTTTATCATCCGGACTATACCGTCGGTACAGGAATTTCACCCGTTCGGGAGCGTAAGCTCTTCGCAGACTTTACTGCCGGTGGGGAATTGCACCCCGCCCCAAAGAAAATTCAGTTGTAAGATTATTATAGCACGCTCTTATGAATATTGCAAGTTTTTAACCGAACTTTTTCGCGGAAAATCAATCCATTGCAAATACGGCTTTCGGGGGCTCCTTGACCCCTTTTACCGTTCTGCCGCGCGTGTTCGTTGCGTCGATCGGGATATCCTCGGTGGAAATTTCCTTCATCTTGCCATTCTTGAACATGAGCGCAAGCTGATAAGGCGTCGTTACGTAGTTTGCAAAGATAACGTGCTCTCCGCCAAGGTTCGCAATTTTCACGCCCTTGCAGTTGCGCGAAATGGGATCGATCTGCGCCGCAATAACGCGCTTGAATCTGCCCTCCGTCGTCGCCACGACGATTTCGCCCTCGCCGTCGATCTGCGAGCCGAAAATGACTTCGTCGCCGTCTTTTAAATTCATGCCCTTCACGCCGCCCGAGAATCTGCCCTGCACGGGGATATCGTCCTTTTTCGCATTCAGGCACATACCCTCGCGCGTGACGAAGAACGCCGTAATATAATCGTCTTCCTCGTCAAGCTGCACGTTGAGAACGCTGTCGCCCTCGTTGAGGCGCAACGCGGGATACGGGAATTTGCCCGTTGCGTACTCGCTCCGATCCGAGCATTTGAGCATACCGCGTTTCGTAATAAACAGGAGTCTCCCGTCGTCACCGGCGGGCACGACGGAGACGATCTTCTCGTCGGCGTCTACGTCGTTGAAGAAATCGCTCAGCTCGAAGCCCGTATCGCCGAACTTGCGGTTCGCGCTCTCCGCAGGGAGCGGATAGCAATTTCCCTTGTCGGTAAAGATGAGCACCGTCTGATCGGACATGACGGAAACGCGCTTTTTCGGCACGGTCGTAATCGCCGTCTTTTCCGTGACCGTCCTGTTCGACATATTGTAGTTCTTCTCGCTCACGCACTTGAATCTGCCGTCTGCGCATATAAGCAAATGACTCTTCACGCCGGGACCGCGGATATCCTTGCGTTCCGCCGCCGCCTCGTCCTCCGAAAAGACGTACTGCGACTTTCTCGGCGTCTTGTACTTTTTCTTGATTTCGAGAATCTCGTCTTTCACGACCTGCAACTGCAAGCGGCTGCTTCCCACGATCGCAGTAAGCTTTTCGATGAGCTCTTTGAGCTTTTTGAGCTCCTCTTCGAGCTTGAACACTTCGAGCTTGGTGAGGCGGGCAAGACGCAAATCGAGAATTGCCTGCGCCTGCTTTTCCGAAAGCTCGAAGCGTGCGCGGAGCTTGTCGCGCGCGTCCGAAGTGGACTCCGCCTGCTTAATGATTTTAATGACTTCGTCGATATTCCGAACGGCAATGATGAGCCCTTCCAAAATATGACAGCGTTCCTTTGCCTGATTGAGCTCGAACCGCGTGCGGCGAAGAACGACTTCCTTCTGATAGTTGACGTAGTGCTTGATGATCTCCATAAGCCCCATTTGAACGGGCTTACCGCGGGCGATCGCAACCATGTTCATACCGAAGGTGATTTCAAGATCGGTGTGCTTATACAAAAGCTTCAAGTCCTTGTTGATATCCGACTCGGCACGCACCTCGATGACGGCACGCATACCGTTTCTGTCCGATTCGTCGCTGACCTTGGTGATAAAGGCAAACTCTTCCTTCTTCTCGTCGCGAAGCTCCGCAATATGCTTCAAAAGGTTCGCCTTGTTGACCTGATAGGGAAGCTCGGTGATGACGATGTTCTTCTTGCTCTCGGAATCGCCGTCCTCGACGACGATCTTGGCTCTAAGCGTAATTTTGCCCTTGCCCGTTCTGTAAGCCTGATTGAGCTCGTTGGCAATGATCCAGCCGCCCGTAGGGAAATCGGGCGCTTTGATATAGGCAAGCATTTCGTTGAGCTTGATCGTCGGCTTGTCGATATAGGCGACCACGCCGTCGATACACTCCGCAAGGTTGTGCGGAGGAATGTTCGTAGCAAGTCCCACGGCGATACCCGAAGACCCGTTCACGAGCAGGTTGGGGAAACGCCCGGGGAGCATATCGGGCTCCTTTAACGAATCGTCGAAGTTCAGGGAAAAAGGAACGGTGTTCTTTTCAAGGTCGCGTAACAGTTCGAGTGCAATGGGCTCTAAGCGCGCCTCGGTATAACGCATTGCTGCGGCGGGGTCGCCGTCGACCGAGCCGAAGTTGCCGTGACCGTTCACGAGCGTTCTTCCCATGTTGAATTCCTGCGCCATACGCACCATTGCGTCGTATACGGAGGAGTCGCCGTGCGGGTGATATTTACCCATGCAATCACCGACGATACGCGCCGACTTCTTGTGCGGCTTATCGGGCAGAAGCCCCATTTCGTACATGGTATATAAAATTCTGCGCTGAACGGGCTTTAAGCCGTCCTCCACGCGCGGAAGCGCTCTATCCAGAATAACGAATTCCGCATAAGGGAGCATACTCGAAGGAAGAACTTCTTCGAGGGGCGTTACGAACAGCGTGCCCTTGCGCTCCTCTTTTTCTCTCTCATTTTTCTTCATCGGAGTTCTCCTTTTTGAGTTTCACTCTGTCGATAAACGCGTCCTCTTTGTTGAAGTTCGCGTTGCGGGCAAGGAATTCTTTTCTTCCCTCTACCCTGTCGCCCATGAGCGTTGCGATCATATTGTCGGCGGCGACTGCGTCCTCGATCGTGACCTGCGTTAAGTTTCTGCGTTCGGGGTCCATCGTCGTTTTCCAGAGCTGTTCGGCGCTCATTTCGCCCAAGCCCTTGTAGCGCTGTATGAGATACCCTCTGCCGACTTTATCGATCTTTTCCTGCAATTCGTTGTCGTCGTAGGCGTATTCTTCCACGCCGCCGCCCTGCTTGTACACCTTATAGAGGGGCGGCATTCCGATATAGACTTTCCCCTCGTTTACGAGATCGCGCATATAGCGGAAGAAGAAGGTCAAAAGAATACAGCGGATATGGAACCCGTCCTGATCTGCATCGGAAAGAATAATGACTTTATGATAGTTGATTTTTTCGATATTGAAATCGTTTCCGATCCCCGCGCCGAGCGCCGATATGATCGTACGGATCTCCTCGTTCGCAAGCACCTGATCGATACGTTTTTTCTCTACGTTCAAGGGTTTGCCGCGAAGAGGCAAAATCGATTGGAACTGACGGACACGCGCCTGCTTGGCGGTTCCGCCTGCGGAATCGCCCTCGACGATAAAGAGCTCGTTTTCTTCGGGGTGTCTGCCCGTGCAGGCGGCAAGCTTTCCGACGAGCGTCCACGAATCGATACTGTTCTTTGCACGCGCCGTGTCCTTCGCCTGCCGCGCCGCGATTCTCGCCTTCGCCGCGCCCTGCGCCTTCTTGATCATTTCGTCAAAGGTCTTTTTATTCTCCTTATCGTCGGCAAGAGCGCGAAGCCCTTCCGAGGTACAGCCCTCTACGGGGGAACGCGCTTCGGGGTTGCCGAGCTTCGTCTTGGTCTGCCCCTCGAACTGCACGTTCTTCATCTTGATCGAGAGCACCGCCGTAAGTCCCTCGCGGAAGTCGTCGCCGAGGAAGTTGGGGTCCTTATCTTTGAGCGCCTTCGTCTCGCGCGCGTAGTCGTTCAATACGCGCGTGATTCCCGCGCGGAAGCCCATCTCGTGGAAGCCGCCCTCGGGAGTGGGAATGTTGTTTACGAAGGAGAAGAGATTTTCGGTGTAGTCGTTCGTGTGCTGAATGGCGAACTCCACCAGAATGCCGTCCTTCTCGCCCTTATAATAGATGGGATCGGGGTAGAGCTTCGTCTTCCCCTCGTTGAGGTGCAGAACGAAGTCGGAAATTCCTCCCTCGTAGCAATAGGTCACCGAATAGGGCTGCGTGACTCCCATTAAATCGAGCTGAACGTTCTCGTCGTCGTCCTCTTCGCCCTTGAATTCGTTCATGGTAATGCGCTCGTCGGTGAGCGTGATTTTCAAGCCGCGGTTCAAAAAAGCAAGCTCGTTCAAACGGTTGGAAATCGTCGAAAGCTGAAAATTCGTGGTCGCGAAAACTTTGTCGTCGGGCATGAAATGAATGAAGGTTCCGTGCTTGTCCGTCGTGCGTCCCAAGTCCTTTAACGGAGCGACGGGCACGCCCGATTCGTATTTCTTTTTCGCCTCGTCGTAGTAGGAGTGGAACTCCATTTCGTAGACCTTTCCCTCTTTGTACACGCGCACTTTGAGCCACTTCGAGAGTGCGTTCGTGACCGACGCGCCCACGCCGTGCAAGCCGCCCGAAAAGGAATAGTTGTGCTCGTCGAATTTACCGCCCGCGTGGAGCTGCGTAAATACCACCTGTACGCCCGAAACCTTGGTTTTGGGGTGAATGTCCGTAGGGATACCGCGCCCGTTGTCCTCAACGGATACGCTCCCGTCTTTGTAGATGTGCACGTCGATAGAATCGGCAAAGCCGTTTGCCGCCTCGTCGATCGCGTTATCCACGATTTCCCAAAGAATGTGGTGCAGTCCCTTTTGTCCCGTAGACCCGATATACATACCGGGGCGCAGACGAACCGCGTCCAACCCTTCGAGAATGGTTATATCATTCGCATTATATTGATGTTGATTTTCTTCCATATGTACCTCATAAGCGGGGTTTTTCGAAAATTTGCGTGCAAAAAATTATGCCGAAGAATTCCGCTACCAAATTATACCATATCTTGTGATTTTTTGCAACTTATTTAGACGGTATTGATGATTGCAATTTTTAAATAAAAAAATAACCGTCCCTTTCGGAACGGTTGAAAATTACTTACTAAAATATATCCGTTTCATTTCGGCGGCGTCCTCGGCTTGCGTGCCCGCCGATTCACTCACGATATAGGGCTCCAATTTAAGCTCGTGCAGCACCTGAGCAAGCGGTTCGAATTCGGGACCGTAGACGGTATCTTCAAAGGTCAAATGCTTGATCTCCCCCTTTGCGCCGTACATGATTTTTGAGAAGTGAACGTGGAAGTGTTTCATTCTCTCGTAGCCGAGCTTTTCGATCATATACGAAAGGCGGGCGCGGTAATCTTCGGCACGCTTCAAAGAACCCTGTTCGCGTGCGTTCACGTGACCGAAGTCGACGCAGGGCGTGAACACGGGATCGACTAAGCAGATTTCTACGATCTCCTCGATCGTGCCGATTTGGGCAAGTTTTCCCATCGTTTCGGGGCAGAAGATAAGGTCCTGCAAATTGTTCAGATAAATATAGTCCCTTAAAATTTTTACCCTGTCGAGCGTACGGGCAAAAGCGACTTCACGCGTCTCCTTGCCCTCGGTCGCGGGGTGGAATACGCACCGCTTACCCTGCATGAGCTTTAACGCCCTGCCGCTATCGAGCACGTAGCCGTAGGACTTTGCCGCCATTTCGTCGTCGGGATTGGCAAGGTTGATAAAGTAAGGCGCGTGCACCGAAATTTCGATTCCCGCCTCTTGAAACGCGTCGCCGATCGAGATCGCCTTCCCCTCCGTCATACGCACGCCGCGCCCGAAGGAGTACTCGAAGCAGTCGAGCCCGCGCCCCTTTACGAACGCCGCCGAATCCTCCGAATGTTCGAATCCCTCCGCATAGAAGCTTTCCGAGTTCCCGCTCGGTCCGAATTTTATCATACTTTTTCAATATCCTTTTTTAATTGATTTTTCAGTTCTTCTTCCGTGGAAAATTTTTCAATCGGGCGCAGAAACTCGGTGGGATAAACCCGCACCGTCGTGCCGTATAGATCGCCCGAAAAGTCTTTTAAGTATGCTTCGACCTTTCTTTCTTCCACGCCGAACGTGGGGCGCGCGCCGATATTGATAATCGTCTTATACGTCCCTTTCGCAGTCGTTGCAAAGCCGCCGTATACGCCGTCTTCGGGCAACAATTTTTCGGGCGGAATGCTGAGATTGAGCGTGGGGAAACCGTAAGTCCTGCCCACGTGCCTTCCGTGCTCGACCGTTCCCTGAATGAAATACGATTTATAATCGTAGAACGGACCGGATTCCTCGTCAAGCAATTTCCAAAGCATTTTGAAATTGTTCTCGCGAAGATACTGCTTGCACAGAGACGTAGAAACCTTCGTATCTCCCAATTTGACCGTTTCCACCACGTGGACGGGCGCAAACGTTTTCAAAAGCGGCAGCGTGCCGCGCGCGTCTTTTCCGTATCGGAAATCTTCTCCGCAAAAAACTTCCTTCGCACGGATATTCCCGAACAGTTCGATGAGGAAATTTTCCGCTTTCATATTTCTCAAATCGTCGGTAAAGGGAATTTCATAGACGAAATCAATGCCGGTATTGTCAAATACAAACGTCCGCTCCTTCTCCGTGAAAAGGGAGCTTCCCTTGACCCCTAAAATGGTGGTTATCGCAATCGGAAGCCCCGTTTGTTTCGCTGCATTCAGGAGCGCGCAGTGACCGAGATGCAAGCCGTCAAAGCCGCCCAGCACGAGAGCGCACGGCGTGGAAATGGATTCGCCGTAGCGGTATATTTCTAACATAGCTTTTTCTCCGCCTTACAAAGTCCGTCCTTCACGCTTGCGATCCCGTAAAATTCACCGCTTCTGTACAGCTTATACAGTCCGTCCTTTTCGGAAACGCGCTCCTGTAAGCCGTTGAATACGCGCGGGCTCTCCAAATTCAGCACGGGATAGGCAAGCACTTCTTCCGTGGGAATCAAGTAATCTTTTAAATTTTCTTCCGATAGCTTTTCGAGCGTGACCGCGCTTTCAATCGTAAAGACCCCGCTTGCCGTGCGTTCAAGCTTGCTCATATAAGCATACGTTTTCAGCTTTCCCGCAAGGTCGCGGGCAAGCGCGCGGATATAGGTGCCGCTCCCGCAGACGATTTCGAATGCAAATTCGTCGGGCGCGGTTTGTTCGATCAAACGGAAGGAAAATATTTCCACCGTTTTGGGGGCAAGCTCCACTTCCTTGCCCGCCCGCGCTAAGGTATAACTGCGAACCCCGTTCACGCTCTTCGCGCTGTATGCGGGAGGGACTTGCGAAATCTTCCCCGTAAGAGCGGGAAGCGCTTTTTCGATTTCTTCCGCGTTCGGCACTTCGCCCTTGAAGATTTTTTCGCCCTCACTGTCGAGCGTGTCCGTCGTCACGCCGAAGCGGAACCGCGCAAGATAGGTCTTTTTCTTATCCGAAAAATAGTCGAACAGTCTACACGCGTTCCCTATGCCCACAGGAAGCACGCCCGAAGCGAGCGGGTCCAAAGTGCCCATGTGTCCCGCAGGCGTATGCGCAAGCCGCTTGATTCGATTTACAACAAAGGCGGACGAAACGCCCGTCTCTTTATTGATATTGATAAAACCCGTCATAGATTAAAGTCTTTGCCAAACGGCGTACTTGATTTTTTCGACGACCTCTTCCTCTTCGCCGAAGAGCACGCAGCCGCTCGCTAACACGTGCCCGCCGCCGCCGAACACGCCCGCCACTTCGTTCACGTTGACCTTGCCTTTGGAGCGGAGCGAAATTTTGTACTGCCCCTTCTTTACCTCCAAAAAGCAGGCGCTGACCTCGGTCGTGTCGATCGTAAGCCCGAAGTCCACAAGCCCCTCGGTGGAATCCGACTTCAAACCGAATTCGTCCAAAAGCGCTTGCGGCACGACGACCGCCGTAAACTTATCGTCGAGAAGAAAACGGAGGCGGGAGAGCGCTTTCAGATAAAACTGTGCGCGGGGGCGTGACTGCTTTTTCATCGTTTCGTAAGTGATTTTATTCACGTCCGCACCCGCGTCCGCCATTTCCCCTGCTGCGCGGAAGGAATCGCCGTTCACGTCGCTGTGGGAAAACCCGCCCGAATCGGTGACCATGCCCGTCATGAGAAATTCCGCGATATCCTCCGTAAACGGCACGCCGAGCTCTTTGATGAGCTCTGCGATATTTTCGCTGTTGCTCGCGCGGTCGCGAACGAAGTTATACTTCGCGTAGTTCGTATTCGAAATATGGTGATCCACGTTTACCGTGATTTTTTTCTTCAAGCCCGCAAGAAAGGTATCGCGAAGCAGCCCCAACCGCGATTCCGTGCTCGAATCGACGCAAATAAAGCATTCCGCGTCGAACGAGGGCGCGGTCTTGATTTCCTTCACGCCGCTAAGATAGGAAAAGCGTTCGGGAATTTCCCCCTCGTTCAAGACTTCGTTCTTGATTCCTAAAAAAGAAAGAGCGCGGGAAAGAGCCATTGCGCTCCCGATCGTGTCGCCGTCGGGACGCAGATGCGTAAAGATCACCGCGCTTTTGCTATTTCTTAAAATTTTTGCAATTTCTTTGAGAGTCGTCATTTCTCGTCCTTAGTCGTCCTTGTGAAGTTCGGAAAAGAGCGCGTCCATCTTCGAGCCGTATTCCATGCTTCCGTCCCGCACGAAGGTGAGCTGCGGCACCGTGCGCGAACGCATGACGAGGGAGAGCTCGTGACGAATGAATCCTGCGTTCTCCGCTATGATTTCGAAGGAACGATTTTCCTCTTCCTTATTCTTCCCCAACACGCTTACGAACACCTTCGCCGTCTTAAAGTCGGGCGAAACGTCCGCACCCGTCACGGAGATGATTCCGTGAAGCTCGGGCTCTTTGTTTTTGAGCGGACCCGAAATCACGGAGGAAATTTCCTTTCTGTATTCGCTGTCTACGCGGTCGTGCCGTTGCCCTTTCATGCCCGTTTCACTTCCTCAATGAGATAGCACTCGATAAAGTCGCCGATCTTGATTTCGTTGAAGCCGTCGATCGCGCAGCCGCATTCCATGCCGGAAGTGACTTCCTTCGCGTCGTCCTTAAAGCGTTTGAGCTGTTTCACGCCGCCCTCGACGATCATGATATTGTCGCGGTAGATTCTGAGCTTTCCGCCGCGCACGAGCTTGCCTTCGGTCACGTAGCAGCCTGCAACCGTGCCCACGCCCGTGATATTGAAGGTCTGCTTGACTTCCGCTTTGCCCATGTACACTTCCTGATACTTGGGGGAAAGCATACCTTTGAGCGCGCCCTCCATATCGTCGAGAAGCTCGTAGATAATGCGGTACTGTCTTACGTCGACGTGCGAACGCTCTGCAAGCGTCTTTGCCTTTGCGTCGGGACGAACGTTGAAGCCGATGATCATCGCCTTTGCCGATTCCGCAAGCATGACGTCGCTCTCCGTAACCGCGCCCGCCGCCGCGTGCAGAATTTTGATTTCCACTTCCTCGTTCGAGAGCTTTTGGAGGGAAGCTTTGAGCGCTTCGACCGAGCCCTGAACGTCCGCCTTGATGATGACGTTGAACGCCTTTTTGGAGTCTGCGTCCGCCTGCTTGAAGAAGTCGTCGATCGAGAGCTTCTGCGTTTCCTTGACCATGGATTCGCGAAGATGCGTCTTTCTCTCTTCCTGCACCTTCTTCATGAGCGCCTGATCGACGGCGTAAATTCCGTCGCCCGCGTTGGGCACGTCTTCAAGTCCCAATACGGAGACCGCCATCGAAGGACCCGCCTCTTTGACCATTTTTCCGTTGTCGTCGAACATGGCGCGGACTCTGCCCATCGTCATGCCCGAAATCAAATTGTCGCCCGTGCGGAGCGTACCGTTCTGCACGAGGACGCTCGCCATAGGTCCCTTGCCCTTGTCAAGCTTCGCCTCGATAACCACGCCCCTTGCCTTGCGGTCGGGATTTGCTTTGAGCTCGTTCATTTCCGCCTGCAAGTAGATATTTTCAAGTAAGGCGTCGATTCCTTCGCCCGTCTTTGCGGATACGGGCACGACGATGACGTCGCCGCCCCATTCCTCGGGCACGAGACCGTGATTTAAAAGTCCCTGCTTCACCTTGTCGGGCTCCGCCTGCGGCTTATCCATTTTGTTCATGGCGACGATAATGGGAACCTCCGCCGCCTTTGCGTGGTTGATTGCCTCTACGGTCTGCGGCATGATTCCGTCGTCCGCCGCGACGACCAGAACGACGATATCCGTAATTTTCGCGCCGCGCGCACGCATTGCCGTGAACGCCTCGTGACCGGGGGTATCGATAAAGGTGATCTGCTTGCCCTCGGAGAAGGTAACCGTGTACGCGCCGATGCTCTGCGTAATGCCGCCCGCCTCGCCTGCGGTCACGTTCGTCGAACGGATCTTATCGAGAAGCGAGGTCTTACCATGGTCGACGTGACCCATAACGGTAACGACGGGCGCACGGGTGATCGTGTTCTCGCTCTCGTCCGCGCCGTGCTCTTCGAAGAGCGCTTCCTCCGCCGTCTTTTCGGGTTTGTATTCGAGGTCGATCCCAAGCTCCAACGCGATATACGCCGCGTTGTCGTAGTCGATCGACTCGTTGACCGTCTTCATAACGCCCTCTTTGAAGAGGCGCTTCGTAATTTCCACTGCGGAAATGCCGAGCTTTTCCGAAAGCTCTTTAATGGGAATTTCCTTGCTCGTCACGACCGCGTGTTCGATTTTTATGGTCTGCGTTTCCTTTTTAGCGTTCTTCTTACCGAAACGCGCCTTTCTATAACCGCTCTTGTCCTCGTCAAAGTCGTTTACATCCGCGCCCTGCTGGCGTTGAAGCGCGCGCTTGTTGACGGGGCGGCGCTCCACGTAGGTTTTTTCGAACTTCTTCGGCGCGTCCCTTCTCTGTGTGGGAGGGGGAGGCGGAGGCGCAACGGGAGCGCGCATACCGCCCATGGGTCTTTGGAAGCCCGCGCCCTGCGGACGCTGCGAATTGAAGGGAGGACGCGCCCCCTGCGGACGGGGTGCCCCGTTCGCGGGTCTCGAAGGAATATACGTTTTTTGCCCGCCTGCCTGAGGTGCGGGGCGTGCGGGGCGCGAAGCAGAAGTTTCGGGGCGGAACGTAGCGGGACGTGCGGGCGCCGCAGGTTTTTCGGGTGCGGGAGCGGGAGCTTCTGCTTTTTGCTCCGCTTTCTCTTCGGCTTCCTTTTTCGCCTCCGCCTGCTGTTTGGCTTTTTCCGCTTCCTCCGCCGCCTTTCTTTCCGCTTCCTCTTTGAGACGCGCCGCCTCTTCCGCAGCCAATCTCGCTTCTTCCTCGGCACGCTTTTCGGCTTGAATTTCGCCGATCTTTTTTAGAAGCGCGGCAATGCTCTTCTCGTTGTTTGCGATTCTTTTCGAGATTTCACCCGCGCCCTTCTCGCCGAGAAGGGAATTTAATTTTTCTACAATATTATCTGCCATATTTTACCCGATTGCTCCTTCGATCGTCATACCTTTATCGCCCGCCTCTTTGAGGATCGCCTCTGCGAGCGAAGAATCTTTTACTGCCGCTACTTTACAGCCCTCGCGCTTTATGAGCGCACCCAAGTCCTTTGTGATAATCAAGGGACAGGCAAACCTTACTTTGAGTTTGCGGGCTTCCTTGTGGGAATTCTTTGCCGCCTCTTCGTCGAGAAGCAGACAATAGACCCCTTTTTTTATTGTTTCGATCGAGTTCAGTCCCAAGACGAGCTTCCCCGCCCTGAGCGCAAAACCCAAATACGCTTCAATTTTGTTTCCTTCCACGGAACTCCTCTTCGATTGCCTTGTAGACCTCTTCGCCCGCGTCGCACGAGAAAGTTTTATTTACGAGCTTATAGCGCAGGAGCTTATTTAAACACGCTTCGCTGTTGCAAAGATACGCGCCGCGCCCTTCCGCCTTGCCCGAAAAATCGAGATGAATGCCGCTCTCGCTCTTTACGACGCGGAGCATCTCTTTCTTACTCTTTCTCTCCCTGCACGCCATGCACATACGGAGAGGGACTTTCTTTTCAGACATCGCTCTCCTCGTCTGCGGTAGGTACTTCCTCCGTCTCTTCGGGAGAATCGTACTCGCCGATATGGAGCTTTTCCGCCGCTGAAGCGCTCTTCACGTCGATCTTCCAGCCCGTGAGCCGCGCCGCAAGGCGGGCGTTCTGTCCGTCTCTGCCGATCGCAAGCGAAAGCTTGTCGTCGGGCACCACCGCAACCGCCGCTTTCTCGTCCGTCTGCGTGATGGATACGACCGTCGCGGGAGAGAGCGCCTTTGCGATAAATTCCAAAGGATTCTCACTGTAAAGAATGATATCGACTTTTTCGCCGCCGAGCTCCTGCACGACTGCGTTTACGCGCGCGCCCTTATTGCCCACGCAGGCGCCTACCGCGTCGATTCTGGGATCGGAGGAAGCGATCGCGATCTTGGTTCTGTGACCCGCTTCGCGCGCAACGCTCTTGATGACGACGATTCCCTGCTTGATTTCGGGCACTTCCTCTTCGAAAAGCCGTCTGACTAAACCGGGGGCGGAACGCGATACGAGCACCTGTGCGTTTCTTCCGCCGCTCTTTACGCGCTTTACGAAAACCTTCAATCTGTCGCCCGCCTCGTAGCGTTCGCCGGGGACCTGATCCTGCGGCAAAAGAAGTCCTTCGATCGTACCCTTGCCGAGCTCGATATACACGCTGCGGGAATCGACCTTGCGAACGAGTCCGCTCATGAGCTCGCCCTCTTTATCGGTAAATTCGGAGAGCGTATTGTCGCGCTCCGTCTCGTGCAGGCGTTGCAGAATGACCTGCTTAGCGGTCTGCGCCGCGATACGCGAAAAATCTTTGGGAACGAATTCCTTCGAAAGCACGTCGCCCACCTTTGCGCTCTTCTTTTCGAGCTTTGCGTCCTTTAAGGTGATTTCGCCGTCGCCCGCCTCTTCCGCGTCAACGACCGTGCGCGTATAATAGAAGCGGATCGTGCACTTTTCGGGGTTAAGCTGAACGTCTACGTTTGCGCTGTTCCCCTCGTTGAGCCGCTTATACGCGGACGCAAGCGCCGTGGAGAGCGCGCCTAAGAACACCTCTTCGCTGATTCCCCTTTCCCGTTCCAAGTCGGCAAGCGCCGCAAAGAAATCTTTGTTTGTCATAATATCTCCTTATTGATTATTCCGTTGTATTTCCGGACTTTTTATACTTCTATCAAAAGACAGACCTTTGCCGTCTTTTCAAAGGGAAATTCCTTCTCTCCCTCTTCCGCCTTGATTCTGATTTTGCCCTCTTCAAAAGAAAGTAGCTCGCCCTCGAAATACTTCTTTCCGTCCACGGGCGCGTAGAGGTGAACCTCGATTTTCTCGCCCACGTGCCTTATAAAGTCCGCTTCGGTTTTGAAGGGACGGTCAAGCCCCGGACTCGAACAGTTGAGCGTGTACGCGCTCCCGAAGGTGGGATCGAGCTCGTCGAGCGGAGCGTCCACCGCGCGGTGCACCTTTTCGAGCAAATTCAAATCGACTCCGTTTTTGCTATCGATTATGAGCGTTAAAGAGCTCTCGCGCATATTCCATTCCGCGTCGATGATCTCCGCGTCAAACCCATTTACGACGGGCTGTAAAAAATCGATCACTTCTTTTGCGGGTTTAACTTTCACGTTCGGATTCCCCTTTTTAACAAAATTGAGAGCGGAAGCCCGCTCTCAATCCACGACCTATCAGATTAAGCATTTGAAGTATACCATATCTTACCAAAAAACGCAAGTGTTTTATGAAAAATTTTTTTCAGAATCGGGGAAGTCCTTTATTCGTGCGCGCAAGCTCGATAAACACCTTTGCCGTCACAAACGCATCGTCGAAAGCGCGGTGGTGATTGAACTTGAAATTATAGTAATCGGCAATCGTATTCAGCTTGTAATTCGAAAGCCTTAATACGACCTGCGCAAACGTCAAGGTATCGTAGAGCTTGTGTTCGAAGCGGTAGCCCTCGACCCCTGCATAGTGCCGCACGAATTTAATATCGAACTGCGCGTTGTGCGCCACGAGCGCCGCCCCGTCGCAGAATTTATAAAAGTCCGCCATGACGTCTCCGACCTCGGGCGCGCCCACGAGCATACTCGAATCGATTCCCGTGATCTTCGTGATTTCGTCGCTGATTTTGACGGGGCACGCGACGAAGGAAGCAAACTTTTGCATGATCTTCCCCTCGTGAATACGCACCGCGCCGATTTCGATGATGTGATCCATCATGCCGCCCGCCTCGGAATTGTTGAGCCCCGTCGTCTCCAAGTCGAACACGACGAAGTCGCGGCTCACGAAATCTTCGGGCAGCGATTCCTTTCCGAACAGGTCGCTCTGTTCGTAGTCGGCAATCGCGACGGGCGCAACCTTTTTATAGCGCGCGGGAACGGGGAGCGAGGGTCTGGGTTCGGGTTCGAAGCCCTCGGGCGGCGTTCCGAAGTCCACCTGCTTTGCCGTAAACGACAGCCCGCCGTTGTAAATTTCGTTGTTCCCCGTAAGACAGACAAAGTCGCCGCGCTGAATTTTACGCACCTTTTCGATCGTAGCTTTTTTGCTGAAATATGCGGCGCGGAGCTGTCCCGAACCGTCGCTCAGGGTAAAAGTGAAAAAGGTCTTTCCGTTCTTGCTCGTGCGTTCCTCAACGTATATAACGCTTCCGCAGACGGTGATATCCTGCGCCTCGGAATTGAGATCGGCAATATAGATCGCGCGTTTCGGCTTCGCTCCGTCGATCGCGATATAGTCGACGATCGGAAAGCTGCGGCTCGTAAGCACGTACTCTTCGGGCTCTTCCTCTTCTTTGAGTTCGAATTCGGAGCTTTCGCGAAGCTCGATTTCCCCGCTCCACACGCCGCAAAAGCGCAGAGCAAGTTCCTTTGCGAGCGCGTCTAAAACCTCTCCCTTCGGAAAGCGGACCGCCTCGTCCTTGCCGACCTTTACGATAAAGCTTCCGCCGCCTACGCCCGCCTCCGCGCGCACGTCGTCCTCTTCCAAAAACGCCGAAACGACGGGATACTTTTTGGAAAGATACTCCCGTATAAACTTTGCGACCGCCGCCCCTTCGGGTACGGACTTCATAACGTTCGCGTCCGCCGTAAAGCCCGCGGGAACGTACTTTTCCGAAACCTTTACGGCGTACCTTACGTCCTCCTGCGAATACGTTTTGTCGGTGATAAGCCGAAAAGTCGCCTTCGTTCCCTCGACGACGATATCTTTGAGAATTGCTCTTTCGAGCCCTTCCGATTTTCTGATTTCCTCTAAATAAGCTTTGCTCTTCATTTGATAAGCTCTTCCAATTTTTCAAAGAATACGCGCTCCGCGTCGTTCGCGTTCACGCGCACCTGTTCGCCCTTTCCGTAAAATATCATGCAATATTCTTTGCCGCCCGCGATCCCCAAATCGCACTCTTTCGCCTCTCCGGGACCGTTCACAACGCAACCCATCACGGCAACCTTTAAACGCTTCTTTACGCCCTTTACGCGTTCGTTCACCCTTGCGGCAAGTCCGCGGCAGTCGTACTCGCACCGCCCGCAGGTCGGACAGGAGACGACCTCGACGAACTCCTTATCGAGCCCGCACGCACGGAGAATCTGCCTTGCGGCGTAGACCTCTTCCACGGGATCGCTCGAAAGGGATACGCGGATCGTATCGCCGATCCCGTCGCTAAGAAGCGCGCCGATTCCGATCGAGCTCTTAATGAGCGCCGCGTCTCCCGCGCCCGCTTCGGTCACACCCAAATGGAGCGGATAGTCCGTTTCGCGGTGCAACAGTCTGTACGCCTCGATGGTGAGCGGTACGTCGGAA
>JAAUYT010000004.1 GCA_014804975.1 Clostridia bacterium | reverse complement strand
GGAACACCTGTAACAAAACAGATGGCTTTTTCCTTTTTTGCACGACACGTTTCAATAATATGCTCGATTTCAGTCATTGTCGCTTCAAGGTCGCCGTCATGTTTTGTGATATCCTCAACGGAGTGGCCACTGTAAAGAGCGACGGCAGCTTCAATGATTGTTGGCGTAGGTTCATATCCTCCGCGTGCCCATTGCATATCGTTATCAGTGCCTACGTATGGTGCAATGGCGGATAGCGTATCAGAAATCAGTTCGGAGAGTTTGTTGTCGTTTACCTGCGTGGGGTTATAAACACCATCTTCCGAAGCTACTAATTCTAAGTCGCAATTTCGGTCTCTTTCGCCAGGTACAACTACAACTGGAATGATTGTGCGGTCGAATGTTTTAAGCTGAAAGTTCTTCAAGTCAATCGCATAATCCCATACCTGAGATGAGGCTTGATAAGAAAACTTACTTCCTAATGTCTTGAATTCAAGAACGAAGATGATGCCTTCAATCAACAGTACAACATCCGCACGTCGGCCCATTCTCGGAATATTATATTCCATAAAGATTGAACCTCGGCCACAATAGTTCGACAAAGGGCTTTTCAAGGTCTCAATTTCTTCGAGCCAAGATGCCTTTGTTTCGGGATTATCGTTGTGTGGCGAAGCCATGGCGAGCCTACCGATAATCTCATCGTTAGACAAGGAGACGAACTCCTCTATCGTTGAACCGTAATAAAATCGTTCTTTAGCCATATGCACATTATTGCGGCATTATGTATCCTTTGTCTTCGGCTTTGTTGATTATGCGTATAAGCCTTTTGCATTGCGCAGCTGATGGCAAACTAGTCCTCTTAATATAGCTTGCAATTCCTTTGATGAACTCTAGCTCTCCAAAAGAAAGTACACTTTCTTTAAGAAGTTCATTATATACGTTCATCCAATAATCGGTTCCGAGAGAGAAGATTTCTATAGATGCATCTATTTTAGAATTGAATTTATGGGCTCGTTTTGCACTCGCTTCGTCACTTTTGCGAATTTCACTTGAAACAAGTGATTTTAAAAAGTTGTCAGAAAGCTCGTAAGGAACTTTGCGGAAGTTTGACCATGTTGCCTCTACACGACACATAGAACGGACAAGTCCACCTTTTGCTTCTTTTTCAAGATACTTATGTGTAAAGTATGCCAATCTTTCCAACTCCTCTGCCATTTCAGAAGTTATACGTTGTTTTTGCCATATAGAACGCCAATCTATATCCATACCTTTAGGTAGCAACGTAAAGAGTTTGGCGATTGTGTATGGGACGATTTGGGCCTTATTACCGCCTTTTGGATACCAATCAGCTTTACCTATAATCTTGTCAAGTTGATCAAAAAGTATAACTGAGCAAACACCTTTCTTGAAGAATTCTTCATTTATAGAATCTCTTGATGTTGTATATAAATCTTCAATGTAAGTTGCAAACTTACTGAAGTTTATAGCAGAACTCTGGCAAACCTGGTGCGGATTCATGCGTACCGCGTTCAAGCATTTTGCGAGTTTTTCTTTTTTGATAACTTGTGTTTTGGGATTCATCTCTCCAAAACGTTTACGTTCGGCAGGACTCATCTTCATCTGCTCTTGCTCCCACTTACCACGCGACCTTTCGTAGAACCATATTGTTTGATATGGCTTACCATCAACAGGTGGTGCCATGACTTTATGGGACAAATTTTCCATAAGGACATGGAACGGATGATTAGAAAAGAAGTCTGCTTCAGAGACAGCATTTTGACTATTGGCACATTGCGAAATTGTTTTTGTAATTTCGTTATACCGTTCCGTCTGTTCCTCCGTCATTTCATCTTCAACATTGAGAACAGTAAGTTTCATCGGGACAAAGATTGCTCCCAGTCCTTTTTTATCCTCTTTTTTTATCACAGCATTAGCGAGAGATGCAGTCGTTTGACCTCCATTAATAATTTGAGGATCGGAGAAACTAATAATTTTGCTACCATCCTTTGAGAATGTAACTGAACGAGCTACAACTGCTATGCCGTTATTGTATGTGAAGAAGTTGCGTGGGCGATTCATAATAGTGTCTCGAATACCCTTGTTAACCTTTCCTCTCACGCTAAGAAAAGCACGCACGTTTCCTTGTAGAAGTTTACTTCCGTATTTAAGGTATATGTCGGCAAGGAACTGACCAGGTACAATGCCCAGATATGCATCATAATCAGCATTCTGTCCTATGTCCGCTTTCAAGCATGGGATTCCAGAACAATTAAAATCATGTGTATCAATTCTAATTATTTCGCTTGAATTAGAGGCAAACGTTTGGAATATGCGGTCAATAGTCCACAGACATATTTCAACCGGGCGATCCAAGAAGTTTTCCCTTTCAATGCTTTTTACTTGTGTGCTGCGAACTGCATCAGAAATGATATAAAACTTGAAACGATTTATTTCAGTGTTTAACATTCCTGTTCCAATTTTTTTTGCAAATTCTTTTGCAATAGTAATAGCATCATCAGAGTCGTCGCAGTAATCGCTTATGTGTCCGTTGACAGCTTCATCAACAAAATTGACCATGTGCTTATACATGTCCTCAATCTGAGTATTCGTTAATGTTGGTGCGTTGTCACGAGTATTGGAGAAGTAACTAGAAATAAGTATCAGTGAATTATCTGCCTCATCATAAGCATAGGCATCAAAAGCCATTTTACGGCCTCTGCGTCCTTTCATTACGATTGAAACTGGGTATGGGTCATATAATTCACCTATATCTTCGAGTTTTTCCAACATCCAGTTAATGAATTGAGATTCTGGCTCGGAGCCATCGTGCTCCGCGTTAAATCTTAATTCATCGATAAACTCTGATCTGTATTCGGATAATTCCATTTGTTAGAGAGAAGATTTAAGGGATTCAATTTCGGTTAATATAATGTCATATTGACACTTGGAAATAGCAAGTGGGAGAAGATTACGTTTTAGACGAGGAAAATCTGAGTCAACTAAGTAGCAATTTTCATCAACTTTCCTAAAAACGAGGTTGTCATATTCTGGAGAAAAATCAAATCCGAAATATGCCAATTTGTTTAGAAATATGTTTTTCGGGTGAGTTCCAAGAGAGTCAAGTATGTTCCTAATTAATTTATTAACAATCAGCCCATCATAAGAGGGGCTCATCTTTTCAAAGCTATAGACATAAAGACAACCTGGCATATCGCTATCTAATTGTTCAATAGACGAGATATGAACAGTTTCTTTGCCACTATTAATTGTCTTAATTTCAAACCATTCGTTGTCACATGAAAAGTCTTTATGAGTTTTCTCCGGGCCCATCCAACTGTCGAGTGCTATAGATTCACCCCACTTTGGAATTGCTTTTTCTTTAAGGAATAAAAGTTCTCCAATTAATCCCATGATTTCCGGCTCAGTCAAACGGCTTCTATCCGATTTAAAAAGCTTTTTCCATGCCTGGAATCTATCTGATAAAATATGATAGATTAAATTTTCATCTGTAATATCCTGAGCCGCAGAAATCAAATCCTCTCCGAACGCAGCAAAACAACCAAGTAATTCATCCTGTTCGAGAGAAAAACGAAGTATATATGAGGTTTCTTTATCCTTATATTGGTTCACAGCTAAAGGTTTTGAACCGATAAGTTTTACCGGTGTGAACGAACCACGAAACTCAAAGCAAAAACGACCTTCTTCGTCTTTGCCTATAAACATATTATGAGCTTTCTCGCCAACTTTGACGAAATATCCGTTCTTATAACCGGCTTTAAACTTTTCGTATAAACTATCCATCATATTCTTCGTCGTTCTCAGTATCAACATCATCTTCAAAGATTCCATTAATACGCATCCATGTTTTGTTTACTTTGTAATGTTTGGCAGCCTCCTCGTCTTGTCGTCCAGGAAATCCTATTGCAAATGCGACAACCTGATCGGAGCCTAAGTCCTCAACAAACTTTTTAAAGCCGATGCTATACTTATGTGTGGGATCTTCAGGTTTAATTTCCGGGTCAATTACCATCACAATAAGCATTGGTTTGCGATTGGGTAAATATTGAAAGAACGCCTTTAATGGGATGTCCTTCTTTTTTGCAACATCAGCAGGAATCTTCTCATTATATATCCAATTGTCTATGCACTTCGTCCTTGCAATGTTTGCATCTTGCTCGGACAAGCAGAAATCACCCTCTCGTGTACCCAAAACGCGCCGGCGTGAACTTATCTGTACTGCATTTCCGTGGTCATATAATGGACGAGAAATACAGTCAATATTTGATAATTCAGGAATTGAATAAGGTTTCTTTGAGTTACCACCTTCAAATACAATGTCCCAGTCCTCAATACCATCATTATCTGTATCGTCAATAAAAGCCAAGATGTATTCTATATTAAAATTAGGGTTTAACATAGAACATTGGATTTTAGCCAGAAATTCTCTGACTATAGATTTAGGGACATTCTCGAAGAAACGAGAATCATGATATGAACTTGAATTCACTTCATCGTCAGAATGACGTCCAACATCGGCAAATCGATATTTATAGCCGGCCGTAAATAGTTTTTGGGCAAGCGACTGTACCTGTTGCAGATTTATTCTATTATGCTGTGCATTAAAACTAAGATATGGTGTATCATAGATATTGCCATAATAAGCTAGTCTGACAAAATAATCAGAAGCAGTCCTCATCTTATTACTTGCCGTAATTTGAAGTCTTTCGCAATTATTACGGACTTTAATTCCAAAGTCTTTTGGTTTAAGTCGCTCCTCAAACATTTGCTCGATGTCAGATTTAAGTTCTTCAGAGGCTTCGGATATTTCGTAATACCATTCAGCACTTTCTCTTGAAGTCCATACTTGGAACACATCTTCATATCCATGACGATAACCGAACCAACGACCCATTTGCATTAAAACGTCAAAGGTTGCAGTATTTCTATAGAAATAGCTTACGGTAAGGCCTTCCAATGTGAGTCCTCGGGATAATGCAAGTCCGCCAATAGCTATTACTCGCAATGAAGGATTTGCTTCATAGTTGAGTTTCTTACTGGCAACGCTTCCGTTGACTACCATGATTTTGATGTCCTTTATGGCGTTGAGAAGATTCTCTTTGTCAATTATACGATGAATAGGAACATCTTTTATATGTGAAAAGTGTTTTCTCCATAAATCGACTAACTCCTTAAAAAGAGGTATGTTAGAATTATTAGTATAAATGTCTGAAAAATCGTAGTTTATGATGCGATAAATCTGATTGTAAATAGCTTCAACATGTTCCGAAATAACCTGCTGAACTTTTACGAATCTGCTCATATTGATGAGCATACTACGAGGAGAAGATTTTTGGCCTCGTAAGTCTCTTAAAACATTCGCGAGAAAGAAACATAGCAGAGCCTCTCTAAGTGAATCAGGTAATGTGCCGTCCCATTCTTTTTTGTGTTGATAATAAAATGGGCCGCTATTTAAGGATTCAATATCCTCTTTAACCATTACCTTATACTCATCAGAAGTGTAATCTGGCTCAACGATGTCAGTAATAAATCGAAGATTATTATAATTTAAGCCTTCAATATCATATAAGCGTTTTGCGCCGATATAAGTTGAAGGTGTTGGCAATGAATAAATGAAATCCTCTGGGAACAAGTCGGCCTGTTTCATTGAATCTACAGAATCTGGATCAATGAAAATATTAGCAAATGGTGTTGCTGTAAATCCAACGTATGTGGCATTCTTAAACAAACCACAAATATCCCTAATTACCTTATTAGTGCGAGTTGGGTCAGTATCAGGTTTTTTTGTATTTACGGATGCGTTATCTGCTTCATCATCGATAAGAAGTAAAGGCGCATCTACATAGCCTTTTACTGGGTCAAGATTTTGATTATACAACCATTTGTGTAATTTTGTGAGGACAGCAACATTCTTTTTAACAACAAAAAGTACGAGAGACTTATGTTGACTCAACGACGAAACAATATTATCGCTACTCCTTGTAAAGTCTTGCGCTACGGTAGTGTACGAAGAGGCTGGAATTTCAGACTGGAAATTACCAACACCAACTTTACGCTCAATTTTTTTCTTTCCTTCTTTTCGTATAGTATAACCTATTATTCCTTCGTCAATACGACCTTGTGTCTGTTGACGTAAGGATTCGGTTATACCTGCAAGAAGTATCACAACTTTATACCCTGCATCAGCAGCCTTACAAATAAGGCCAGCATAAGTAGATGTTTTACCAGATTGGACATCACCAATTATAAGACCACGAACCAAACGTTTCCCATCAAAATCTTCGTTTGGATTACCAAGACAGTTTAATATGTTTGGCAATGTGGTTTCCGAAAGGAGTTGAATGCTTTTGGTGTCAAGACTACCTTTCCCCTTGAGAAACTTTTCATAACGATTCCAAAATAATTGTTTCGAATCACTTAAGTTTAATTTGGAATACCAATCATGTGGATTGGTATCGTAGTCATTATATATAGCAACACCTTTAGTGTGTCTTACAGAAACTTCATATTCAAGATCTCGTACAATTGCCTCAACATCCTCGTCATCGTAAGGAGGAAACATAGCCAAGGCATACTGAACGGTTGAAACGAGTAATTCACGTTCAATTTCACTTTTGTCTCCATATTTTGCTGAAATCATGCGCCTGGAGATAACAGAGGCGTCTATGCGTTGTTGTTCACTCAGTTTCATGGGAGTAATATGAGACAAGTTTTTCCTTTACAGATGGATAGAGGCAAAAAGGTTCAGACTTCATTATATGATCAATAAGTACATCTGTAGTTTGAGCTGTCGCCTGTTTAAAGTTATCCACCATTGAGATTGCCATCTGATAAATGTCATCGAGTCGAGAATCATCATCTTCTATTTTAGAGACACAATCATTCGATTTATCTACATAAATCTGATGTAGTGGAACTGTTTTTTCAATTTCACTTAGCAACATATCTATGTATGATATATCCTGTTCGGAAACTTTACTACGGATATATTTAATTAGTTCACTCTCGCGATTTATTTGATAATAGAATGTTTTATCTCGGCCTTCCATTCTATCCCAAATATAATCAATATCATCATCAACTTTTTTCTTTCTGCCTCGATGTGTTTGTTTTGTTACGGAAGTACCAAGAGCATCGTCGACACATTTTTTGAGTTGATTTTGTATGCGTTTAGGTATAGATGCAACCTGCTTTTTGACATCGATACTCCATATATCATCGAGAGAATTAGGTATGTCAACTCTAATTCGAGCGTTTTTTGTGAGTTCGTGCCTGCGACTCATTCCAAACCAGTTTCCCCAGATAATAAGACGTTCATTTCTATATACATAGAAACCCTGCTTTGAGCGCATTTCTTCTACACCTCCAATCAACTTCTTATCTTTATCAGACATATCAGTAAGAAATGGCAATATATACGGTCTAACTTTTATGTGCTGCTCTTGTCCGTAGCTATCAGTTATAGCTATAGAAATTTCTTTACGATATGTAGTTTTGGGATGTGACTCCAGGAATGGGTCAAGAGGCCTTAATTTTTGGTTATTAAGAAACATCGAAACTTTTGCCTTGGAGCGAGACATATATCTATGAAAGATCAAAGATATATGATGCGCGACTTTATCTTTATAATCATTTAAAGCATCATATACTTGCCCATCATGGGATTTTGAGAGTATATCAAAGTCTTGCCATATGACTAATGTACCTTTCTTCTGTTTCTTCAATTCGTCGAAATAGGGGATAACCGAAATTTCTTCATTTGTCAAGGAAAGCACAAGCCAATTCTTTTTCTCAAGAATATAATTATAATTCCATTGATATGCAGAGATTTTTCCGTTCCAGAAACTGATGACAGTTAAAATTCTGCACTGTGAAAGTGATGCAGATTTCAGACCTAAGCCAAATCGTCCTAAATCGTCCTTATCTCGTATCGCTTCTGAAGAAGTGCTACCATATCTCATCGCCTCTAAAAGAACATCCTTAGACATTCCATCACCATCATCAAGTACTCCTACGGCCAATTTGTCGAGTGGATTGCTAGGGAATAATAATCTGATCTTCTCGGCGTTTGCACTAATGCTATTGTCAATGACATCGGCTAAGGCAGATTCAAAAGAATATCCCATTGAACGCATTGACCCCATTAGCATATCAGCCTGAGGAATATGTAGTTTCTCCTTACTCATAGTACGATAAAATTTGGTCAAAAATGGCTTTGGCTAACAATGGAGGAACGGCATTTCCTATTTGTTGCTGTATATGAGAGATTGGGCCTTCAAAATAGAAATCGTCAGGAAAACTTTGGATACGTGCAGCTTCTCTAACAGATAATCCACGGTCTTGATAAGGATGAATGAGCATACTCTTACGGTAGTTTGATATAACAACAGATGGTTCATCTGCTTTTAGACGTTTGTAAATACCACTATGACATCTCTCTTTATCAGCATAATTAACCATTAAATAGTCAGGTATGTCTCTCCAATTTCCACCTTGAGGGATATGCTTGTATCGTTTAATGACCAATTCATTGTTACGTGACACCAAATTCTGACTTGGTTTTTCAGAATTAAGCCTCATAAGCCTTTGATAAGGAGTCGCTTCGTTTATGTCACAAAGATATTCACCCTCGAATAACTGTTCGCCATTGCCGACGATGGGCAAGTCGCTTATTGCATCCCATACAGATATTGTCTTTTCGTGTTTTATTGGGAATTTAAACTTAATACCTACACGGTTACCAACCATGAAATATCGATTACGTCGTTGAGGGACTCCGTAATCTGAAGCCCATAAAACTTCATCAGCTACTTCATAGCCTAAACTTCTAAAGCATATTTCGACCAATCTTCTGACTGCTCCATTGCTCATATTGGTAAACCCGTATACGTTTTCGAAAAGAAACCAATCCGGTTGAATTTCTTGAACGAATCTGAGAAATTCCTCGAATAGCGTATTATTAGGATTCTTCATCGTCCGACTTCTTGTATTTGACAATGAAAAACCTTGACACGGAGGTCCTCCCATAATAATAAAGACGCCCTTATCTTTAGGTTTTAAATCTGTGGGATCTAAATCACGTATATCCGAACAAATGACTTTGGTGCCAGGATGATTTCTTTCATAGGTTCTAACAGCGCTCCGGTTTATTTCTATAGCATGTGAAATAGTTATTCCAGCCATCTCAGCTCCCAGGCTAAGACCGCCAGCACCAGCAAAGATGTCAATACCAATTCTTTTCATTATTGTATTATTTCTTGCGCATTGAACCACAAGATTTGATCGGAAGGATTTGAATATTCAAAAATGTTATACATATTTGCAGAAGCATAGCAAATCTGAATATCTGGATATTTAAATGCGATTGAAGCAACAGCAAGTGTGGAAACTTTGTTGTTCATCGGACTGATAATGATGTTGTATTGTTCTTGATTCTGTTCGATGATTTTTGTAATCTGGTCAATGGTAAGACCTAGATCTACACATGAAAATTCGAAATGAAATGCGTCAGGATATACAGCCAATAATCTGGAAACATTTACGTCATTTATTTTACTCAATTCTACAGAGTTACTAAATTTTGCCGGAGCTTTCCCAAGATAAAGTACTGCAGGCTCAAAACTATCAATCAATATTTGAGCTCTTTCCATCTCAAAACCTGCCAAAACAATTAATAAGTTCCTTTTTATCGTTGAAGGACTTCCTGAGAAACCAAGAATTGAACGAATCTCATTTACGCCTTTCGACAACCATATTTTATCGGAATCATCCGCACTAGTAATATTGGAATATACCGATGAAGGATTATAACAAATCCTAATTTGCTCTCGATTAAAACCCAACTGCTTGAATAGTTGAAAACATATCAAAAACATTTCTCGCGTAAATGTAGATATGTCTATGATAGTTTTTGATCCTTTTAATGACTGTAATGTATCATATAGTTTATCATAGTTCTCTAGTGGAGAATCTTTCTTGAGTGTAATAACCGTTCCGTTCTCTCTGAATAATTCGCAAAGGGACTTAAGATTATTTTCAACGGAAAGACAATTATCATCAAAAGTACAAATTATTGCTCTTTTAATGACGGACGTATCAACTTTTTGCGCTATGCTTAAACAACGTTGTTCAAAACTAGCACAACATATAAACACCTCAGTGTCAATCTTGGTCGTTTTGGAAAGTGATTCTTTATTCATAATCGTCAAAATCAAACAATGAAGGCGTTGTGAAATTTGAATTATCTTCGGCTTGTTTCTGAAACCGATTCAAGAATTCTCGTTTATTTTTAAGGGCTATACTTAAAGTCGAGCTGGACATGAACTTATAACCCGCAAAACTTGTAGGATCAAGTTTGAAATGAGGTGCAAGAATTCTACTAAGTATGTATAAAGTATTCCTTCCTGTACCAGACTTATTTCCAATTGTACTTTTATGCAGGTAGCCAAATTGTTCTCCCATATCGAGAATACGTTGTAATTCTTCATCTGGTCTATCAGTTAAAGCTATGGAGAATACTCGTCTCTCACTAATTTCAGACACGAGTAATCTATGAAACAATTCACCTAATGAATCAATTAGATTGAAGAGTTTATCAGCATCCGCTAGATGATGAGAGGAATCACTTACATCTTTTCTTAGCTTATCAAATTCGTCAGTTAAGAATGCAGTTGAATATTTTTTTATTATCTCATCTTGAACTGACGAGCGAATTGCAGTTAGATTTTCGGTCTTTTGCAATGTTGATTCTAGTGCATACATTTCTTGTGCTGGTGCTAAAAAATGGCGAATTATACCAGAAGATATTGCGACTAATTGATCAAACCCTGCATAACTGTAGTGTGCACCAGATTTATGAATCTGTTGCAGTTGACGGATAAATTCTGGTCTAGCATATCTTCTTGCTGCATCACCGGCTGCGTAAGGCTTTTGTGGGTCATTATACTTTTTCTTTATTTCCTCGGCAATTAATTCAATCTTCTTATCTTGTTCTTTGTCGCTGGGGAAAAAATCGGTTGGGATAATCGACAGATTAAGGTACTTTTTAAGCCTTTTCAATACAATTTCGTTAATANGATCATTATACTGACTTTTCCTACTAGAATACACGGTTGAGATATTAATTTCCGAATAATCATGCGGAGAATCAATCCTCTTATCATTGATAGTAAGATGAGATTTATAATCTAATTGTGTTGATATTTTAAANCANACATCTCGAGTTGTACGGTAAGAAACCCAAGTATTAAGTATCTTGGTCTGTGTGAGATTTAAATATCCTGCATCATCAACTAAAAGNAAAAAGGGNTTATNGGANGGNAAAATGCTTAAAGATTTTAGTGACATTATAATGGGATATACGAAATCCATGAAATCAACAATGGNCCCCGAATATGGGGCAGTAATGTCTCTAGATAATGCAATCCTCTTACAATAATTAAGGCATTCTCTATTCATGCTATCACATATCTTTGACATTTGTCTTACNATCTCTATGCCAGAAGATANAGGACAATTATCAGCNGTAATGGTGTAACCACTTTGAGACACAATCGGAATAAATTCATTTTGATAAAACGCACTTATTTCAGAAGATATAGAATTTAGCTCATCCTTATAAGATTCCAGTAATGAAACAAATATTTTAGCAACAATATAGGTNGCTAAAAGATGTTCATTAAAAATCGTTGATGCATGATTTTCTAACCTATCTAAATCCGGTATATTGATGTTAGTTAATTTAATAGGGATATATGCCGCAAAGAAATCTAATTCTTTTGGTTTGCATTTATGAACGATTATTTGACAATCAGGCATGATATAACGGAACATCATGCTCTTACCAGATCCACGAGGTCCATTTAGGAATGTATGACCTTTTTCAAGCACTTGCTTAAAATCGGCAAATACATCTACAAAAAGATCCACTACATCTTGTGCAGTGTTTTGTTCGGGAGTTTTTATCTCAAACGGATTCATTGTCTTTGACTTCTTTTATAAGATGTTTTTGTATATTCTCACCTGTTAAAAATGAGCCTCCCCTTTTAAGAGAATCTCCACATAATTCAAAAATATTTTGAAAAGACAGATTCGGATACCCTTTCTCTTCAATACGGTATGTGATTCGTTCGTAAAAATCTTCGAATTTCCCTTCTTCAATAAAGTTAATGGTTACGTTTAGAGTCGATACTCTTAATTTTTCTGGAACGAAACGATTATAATAGAGGCATTCACAAAAAGTCTTTAAACTTCTTATGTATATTTCATCAATTAAAAAAAGCTCAATCAAACCGTCCTTAGAGTTCTTCTTGAATGTTTTAAGGGTCATCTCGCGATTTAGACAAAATGTCATTGAAATTTCATGACTGCTCATTACAGGCTCAAATGAATCAAGGCAAGATGAAAATGCGTGAAATAGCTGACTAGATTCAGTTATGAGATCGTGATCCAGAAGATAATTTGAGCTACGAGGTCTACCATCTGCTAATTCATCTCCCATCCTCAATAAGGCCGCCAACAATCTTGAATGAACCTTTTTCCCTGATATTATGGATTCTAATGCAAGATAACCAATAGGGTCATTTTTCCCAGAATGAGCCTGCGCTATTTTGCTAATCTCACGAAGTTCTATAGTCGAAATTGCATATTTCGATATCTCTGTAAGAAATTTTCCGCCATTTTTTTCATGGCCATCTCGCCCATTAAAAATATGACCAGCATCGTGAATATGAATNGCTATTAACAAAAAGAATATTTCGTACATAGAAAGTACNGAGTAGTCCTCTNCCAATAGTGCCGACACCTTTTCAATAACCATTGAAATATGATTTGTACTATGGTCGTTCAAATATATTGTTTCATCCAACCTAGTTGTCATAGTCTTGACCTCAGGATGAATTTCATGATTCATAAAATCTCGAAAATTGCGATATGTCGCAACATAGTCTCGGTGACTTGGAAAGTCGGNGGGATCNGCGGTATTTATGAAATAATCTTCGATTGTTTCTTTCATCTTTTATTTTGTTGGGCATAATAACTCTCTCACATCTACATCTAAAATGCGAGCAATTTCATGAAGTTGTGGTACTGAAGGCTGAGTTTTGTTATTACACCAACGAGAAATCGTTGTTTCGTTTTTGCCTATGACACCACAAAGCTGTTTTGCTGACATTTGTTTTTCGGCTAAAACGGCTTTAATTCTATTAACTGGTATGGGTTTATTTTCAGTCTTCATTATTTTACAATTTCTTGTAATATTTTGCAAAGTTAGTAAATTTTCTTCACATACACAATATTATAAAAGAGTTCATGTGCTTTCTTGATGACTCATAGACAGTTCCTTAAATGTTAAAAGCNCCGNCNAGAGGNTGANTTCTTGTCGGNGCGATGGGGTAGGATTGGGGATTAGTAGAGNCGGANGCAGGTTATGTCGGCGGTTTTGACGTCNTANGGTGNGTCNTAGTGCTCTTTCGAGAAGGCTATGGCGAGGTGTTGGATGCGNTGTTTNANGCCGAGTCGCTTAAGGAAGATAATGAAGTTNCCNAGGTGNTCGATGAGNTAGTCGTCGCCTTTGTCAGTTTTGACGTAGCCCAAGAGGATTACGTTGTCGGGGAGATTTAGCATGCCTTTGGTCTGCCTCAGGACGACAAGTGCAGTAGAAAATGTCGGGTTGTCAGAGGTGAGGCTGATGCCGTTACTGTACTCCTGATAGGTCATCGCAGAGGGTTCCGTTCCGAAGTTGTCGGCGAGATATTTCTCTACTTCGGCGAGTGCAGCTTTCAGACGTTGGTCTGAAACTGATGGCTGCTGTGTTGTAGGTTCGGTCTGTTCTTCTTCGCTGTGAGGCTTGTGGCCGAAGAGGTTTTTCACACGGGAGAGGAGTTGATTGAGGTTGTTGGATGTTTTCATTTTCTGGAATTTTTGTTTGATGTTTGTGAATTGAGTTCGTTGATTTTTTCTTCGAGGCGGTGCTTCTGGTCAAGGGC
>JAAUYT010000003.1 GCA_014804975.1 Clostridia bacterium | reverse complement strand
TCATTTGATTTTCTCCTTTGTGTTTATTCAATATTATCGTTCTTTCTAAGATTACAATTGGCGCATAGTTGCTTAATATTTACGGAAGTTTTATTCGCATTTATCTTTCCAAGCCAAAAAACATGACAAAGTAAATAGGTAGGTAGATAACCTTCCCTTTTGTCATAATTTGGCGTTCGTTTGATAGGACATAACCTTTGTTGATATGATAATCTTCCGTTTCCATAAAGTGATTGAGTGCGCTATGAACGGTATAATCCTTTCCGGACTTTACCTCAATAGGAACGACTGAAAGATCATCATAGTCATCAATAAGATAATCAACCTCGCCCTTTGCCTTATTATCATAATAAAATAGCCTAAATCCGTGCGCTTTTAATTCGGAAGCAACAACCGATTCATAGACCGTGCCGAGATTAATACTCTTTTGATCATCCAAAATCGCACGCACATTATGGCGATAGAGAATGTTTGTCAAAAGTCCGACATCATTCAAGTAGAGCTTCAAAAGGTTTTTTCCGCTCGATTCGATCAACGGAAAAACAGGCGTGGAAATGGCATTCACGTCAAGCGCAATACCCGCATTGACGAGATAATCAAACTCATCTTGATAATCGCTGAAACGTTTCCCCTTCTTATCCTCAATGCGTTGCACGACAATTCGCTTTTTTTTATTTTCCAATGTGGACGGAATTAAGTCGTAAATTCTGCGAATCTTCAATCGGTTATCTTCATCGTACTTAGAAGCGTCCATCGCGTAATACTCGTGGATTTCGTTTTGAATCGTTCTGACGTTCACAATGTTTTTATCTGCAAGGTAGGAATTCACCGCATCAGGCAAGCCACCCACTAAAAGATATTTCTTAAACAAATCCATAAGCCTTGTATGAACAGACTCGTCCAAGCTCTCTAAATTCAAAAACTTTTTATACAGGCTTTGAATCGCAAGTGCGTTAAAACCGTTGGCAAGAAGGAACTCTTCGAAATCCAAAGGAAACATGTGCTTGACTTCGATGCTTCCGATGGGAATCGAAGTCGTCTTGGAAAGCGTTACTCCCAACAAGGATCCGCTTGCAATATAAGTAAACTTATCATCCTGTTTTAAAAATTTTAAAAGCGTCAGAAGATGCGGATAAGCTTGAATCTCATCAAGAAATATCAATGTATTTTCCTTATCTTTCATCTTGTCGCCGGCAAGCATACTGACCTGAAGATAGAAGTCTTCAACCGTTTTCGTGTTTGCGAACAACTTCTCGCTCAAATAATCTTGGAGAAGATTGATTTCTATAAAATTGGGGAAAAGCTTTTTGCCCACATGCCGAATGATATATGTCTTGCCAATCTGCCTGGCGCCGTCTATGATCAATACTTTATTTGATTCTGACTTTAAAAAATTCTCAATATAAGCTTCGATTTTGCGATAGAGCATTTCTTTCCCCTACACTTTTCTATATATTTATTTAATGATTTTTAACACTTTTCCTATATAATTGATTAAGAAAAACTACACTTTTCTATATTATAGACAGTTAAAACAAAAAAGTCAAGAGAATCTTGACAATTATATTTACAGTATAGATACCAAATAAACAGCACTCCCAAAATTTGGGAGTGCTGTTGGGAGTAAAATTTGAAAATCGTCGGAAGCGCAATATATTGTGTTTTTACGTTTTTTATTGATACTATATATTGTGGTTATTGAATCGGTTAATTCCTCTGACTCCGTCATTCGGGTGTTCGAATCACTTCGCCCCAGCCAGCTACGGGCGATTTTTAGCGTTTTTAAGCTAAAAATCGCCTTTTTTGCTGTCTTTTTTCCTCTATTCACTTCAAAATTGTGGGGTGAATTGTGGGGAAAATGTGGGGTAATTCTATGTATCCTATTATAACGGATAGTCAATTTTTTGCGCTTCTTGAATCAAGTATTCATTGGAATAGTCCGTATAGCCTCTGTCAACGGCGGAACTCTTTATGTCTTTATCGAAAGAATGTCCTGCCCAAAGCATGACGGCTTCCAAATTGCAACCAGATTCCTTTGCTCTCGTAATAAAATTGTACCTTAGTTCATGCGTGTGCCGTTTAGGGAATAACCGTTTGAAGGTCGTGTAAATCGTGTTTACGTTGGTATTCTTTGCTTTATCGAAGTCCACATACGGCAATACTCTCTTAAACACAGGCGTAAACGGAATACTTCTTCTCACTTCATTTCGCCCCATTCGTTCCTTACTCGTGGTACAAGAAAGCATTTCGCCTTCAACCTCCAAGGTTATCAACTCGGAACGACGTAAGCCGAAGTAAAGCAATACGAGCAATGCGGATGCCGCTTCATTGTCCTTGTGAGAAATACACCAATTCACAAGTAGTCGTTCTTCCTCTTTCGTAAGTGCAGAGCCCTTCTTCGTTTCATGATACGGAAGCACGATTTTCTTCATCGGGGAAGCAATATTCAAATCCTCTACTGCTAAATCAAACACGCAACACAGTATTTGCTGTAATTTCTCCGCCGTTCGATGTTTCCCCTCTTCTACCAAATCAAATAAATATTTTTGTATAACGGGGCGGGTTAATTCATCTAAACGCTTTTCTCCGAACGCAGGTATTAAGTTGTAGTTACATAACCGTTCGTATTCCTTGCAAGTAGAAGGTTTACAGGTTTTACGCTTGATTTCAAGCCATTCGTTCAGGTAATCGCGGAATAAAGCGGCGCGATACGGTTTTTCCTTTTCAACGCTAACTACGGGCATCTCACCGTTCATCTGCGCCAATAGCTTTTCCGTGAACCTCTTGCGCATTTGATCAAAATCCTTTGCGCAAGCGAATACTTTGAAACCGTCTCTGCGGTAATGTGCTTCGTACACGCCCTTATGAAAGCGGTACGGTATGATCCTGTTTTCGCAGGCAAATATTTTTCTTTGTTTTTCGGGCATACTTTTTATCTCCTTTTTCGTTAAAGTAAACCCGAGTTTTGACTTTCTTCCCAAAGGTCTGACGGCTTCCTCGAATACGGGTGTTACCGTCTGTTTTGATTTGTCGGGTACGAGTAACGATTTCAGCGTTTCGAGTGTAACGGAATCTGCCGCCATCTGCAAAACCTTTGCTGTCATCTCACTTTTCTGTTCGCCCTTCAAATCAAGAGTGTTGAGTTGCGTTAAAATTTCAATTAGTTCTTGTTGTTTCAAATCTCCTTTTTTTATTTGTGTAGCTACAATGTTCTCTCGCTAAATGGCTACTATGTTCTCTTACCATATTCACAAAAATCCTCCTTATAATTTTTCAATTATTCAGTTGTCATTTTGTATTAAGTTGTATGAGAGATACATTCCCGACTGGGTTTGTATCCTACCGCGTCGCCGCAAACTTTGCTTGAAGCAATTTACCTGTTCGGCAAATTGCAAATTGGCTTCGTTGCGGCTCCTCTTTGCAAAAAGTTCGTCGATACTTTTTGCAAAATAAATCTGGTGACGGATACAAAAATTGTTTTTGTATCCTACCCTATTTTTCAGTAAATTGCAAGCGATTCACGCTATAAATTTTCAGAATTTATAATTGCCGCTTGTCTTTGTTTTGATTGGCGGTTTCGGCGCATTCTTTCTTTCATTTGCCGCTCGTTTCGCTTCCTCTAATTTGTCGGGCGCATACTCGACTAAAAGGGAAACAAAGTCCTTATACTTTTCCAATTCGGGAATACGCTTTTCTGCTTTCTGTAATTCCTCGAAAAGATTTTTCCTGTCCCCGTCGGTAATTTTCTTTTCGCTTTCAAGCCGCTTATATTCGGTTGTAAGCCCTACTATCATTTTCCGCAACTTCGTAGGTGAAAGTGGCAAATCACCCTTCAATGCCTCTTTGAACGCATCTAAATATTCCTGTAACGGTTTGAGTTCCTCACTTGCTATTTCTTTCCGTTCGTTTATTTCATTAAACTCGTTCATCGCCTTATCGCGCATGGCGGTAGCAAAGCTCGCCTGATCTTCACGGATTGTTGCCCGCTCTTCTATTTTTGCAAGCTCGGCTTCCTGTTGTTGCTTCTGCCACTCATACTTCGTGGTATGCTTTTTATTGCTACCAACTTCGCCGCGTTCCAATCCATACAGAATACTGACCTCATCATAGAATGCGTCCTGTAAATTACCGAACGATAACTGTCCGCCCCGTTGTTCCCAAAAGTCTGACGAACAAATTTTGGGTTGTTCCAACTCGCTCAATTCATAGATTGCTTTCCCGTGTTTATCCTTTGCTTGTATGGGTGAACCTTTCTTGTTTCGCAAAACTTTTCCGTCAGCGCCTTTGGCGTAAACTTTCTTTTTGCCTTTATCGACGATAGGCAAATAGTAAAGCTGTAAGTGCGGCGTCGTTTCATCAAAATGAATCACGGCAGAGATAATGTTTTGATCCGTGCCGTGATACCCGATTTCTCGCAATATAAAATTGTAAGCCCGATTAAAAAATCTCATCACCTCGGGCGGTGGATCCTCCCCCGCAACATACCCCAGCCGCTGAAAAAACTCTTTGTCCGAGGTTATTATAATCCCCTCGAATGCAGTTGATTTTTTCGTTTCCTTGAACGTAGCATTCAGCTCATTGACGATGCTTTTCCATGTGAACGTAAACCCTTCGTTCGATTTTTTATAATAGTAATTGAACGGCGTTCTCTCCTTATCAATATCCTCGTTGCGATGTCCGTTGCTTGTCCGTTCGGATTCTCCGCCGATTTTACCTAACGAGCCCTTTGTAAATTTTTGCACTCTGATAACCTGATAACTTATAATTTTCTCCTCCTCGTTTTTATTATCGGTTACTTTGTAACCTTATCTCACTAGGCTACGTTGTAGCCCGTTCGCCCTTGCAGGGGGCTTTTGTTTCCCACTTGTCTGCCGATTAAGGCGGTCCAATTGTCATTGTTTTAACCTCCAAATTGTATTTCTCTTTCACTCCCAATAAAGCGAAAGACGCCGAAAAAAGAACATAAAAAAGTCGCTGATAAATTCTCGTATCACCGACTTTAACCTTATTTAGCAACTATTTATTTGCTCTATGGTGGTTAACCATTCAATAGATTCAAAAAAATTATTTATATGATTTTTTCTGTTAAATTCTTTATCTTCGCCAAATCAAACTTTGGCGTATGATCGGCACGCAAAAGCCCGTTCACCTCTTGCTGTACGTCGGTCAACTGCGTATAACAAAAGCCTTGAAACTCCGTTTGTGCTATGCCTTTAACAAGCTCTTCGAGGTGCTTGCAAAAGGATTCTGCATTCCCTTCACAGCCGTTATAGCCCCAGCCTTCGACGCCTTGTTCTTTGAGCATCATGCCTCCAAACTCTGTGAACAGTACGGGCTGTCCCTCGTAAGAATTGCCCTCGGCGAATAATTTCCAACCCTGCGGACAGAGTCCGTTATAATCCCCCGCTTTGTACTTTATGGGGAACTGCTCCGCCTTGGCAATGTCGTAATCGTGAATGGAAACAATATCCGTCGGATTGACGTTCTCGAATCCGTCGTTCGTGGAAATGAGCTTTTCGCAATCTAAACACTTGGTTAAATGATACAAGCTACGCGCAAACTCCTGTTGCTCTTTGTTTACGCCGATCTCTCGCACACCCCAGCTTTCGTTGAGGGGAACGTAGACAATATTGCTCGTAAAATTTTTGGCAACTTTGATAATCTCCTGCCACTCGCTTGTAATTGAAGCAACCTCTTCCGCGCAGAACGTATACGCGCTCGGCATTTCGCACCAAGTGAGGAAACCTAACTCTTCCGCATAGTAGTAAAAATACGGATCTTCAAGCTTCTGATGCTTCCGAGCGCCGTTAAATCCCATTGCTTTGGCAAGCTCAATATCCTTTTTGAGCGCCTCGGCACTCGGCGGCGTTAAACCGCTCTCCACCCAATAGCCCTGATCAAGAATGAGCCGTTGATACAGGGGCGTATTATTCAGGCAAATTTTCCCCGCTTTGTCAATATGAATTTTACGCATACCAAGTCGGGTATGCGCCTTGTCGCACTCCACTCCCTTTTCAAAAAGCACGATGTCCACGTAAATCAAATTGGGCTTTTCCGGCGACCAAAGCATATCGTTAAAATCAAATGCACAGTCTGCAAGCTCGATTGTAAACCTTGTGCGCTTCTGCGGCAACACAATGTGCTGTTTTTGTAAAAGCTTCCCTTGAAAAGAAAGAGTGATTTCCGCCTCGTCCGCGTTCCCGTACAGCGTATGAATTTCACCCTTGATTGCACGATTGTCTATATCTGATTGTAAGGCATAGCTTTCCACACAGTCCGTGCCGAAGAAGTCCAGCCAAACACTCTGCCAAATACCCGTATTGGGCACATAGTAACAACCGAACGGTTCGCCCTTCCAGCTCTGCTTTCCGCGCGGAACAGCTGTTTCCAAACTATCGTAACACCGCACGACGAGGACATTTTTCTCCCCATTTAGATAATCGGTTATATCGCAAGAAAACGGCGCAAACCCGCCCGTGTGCGTTGTGGCGTGTTTACCGTTTACCCATACGTCGGTAATATAATCGCTGCCGTTAAAGCACAATAATGCACGTTTATTAGGTCTTACTTTGAACGTTCTTCTGTACCATACCCGTTCGTGGCAAGCAGTATCACCGATACCGCTTGCTTCGTACTGGTAGGTAAACGGGACGTTAATTTTTAAGGGGAGTGAAATCGTTCCCGTATCATACCCGTTTCTAATTCCCTCGTCGGAATCGTCGTAGGCAAATTCCCACTCGCCGTTGAGGGACAGCCAATCCTCTCTTTGAAACTGAGGACGCGGATATTCTGTTTTTTTCATATAACTCTCCGTTTATACTTTTTTCAGATGCCACGCCCAGCTGCCGAAATCGGAAAGTTTCGGCAAAAGTAAGCCCGCATTTTTGAGCGCCTTTCCGCTTGCGGTAATATTCAGCTCCTCGATTTTGTAGAGCGCGTTCTCGTCCAAGCCATGCAAATAGAGGTACTGATTGTAGTCGCATGGAATTCCCAGAATGCGTTCGCCCACAACGTATGCCTCGTTCTTATCCTTACTGACGACCATAACGCAGAAATAGTTCTTTTCAAGCGGATTCATTAGACGGTACAAATCACCTTTCAAAATCAGCTCACTCGTGCGTTTGTAGCTTTCTATCTGCGCTTTGGTGAGCGCTTTTTCCTCTTCCGTCATCTTGGAAAGATCGAGCTCGTACCCGAACGCGCCGAGGCTCGCTACGTTCCCACGCGTTTCAAAGGGAGTGATTCTCTGCGTTTGGTGATTGGGGCAGACGGAAACGTGACAGCTCATAGAGGAGAGCGGATAGCAAACAGAAGTACCCCACTCAATCTTTGTACGCTCGAATCCGTCGGTGTCGTCGCTCGTCCAAATCTGAGAAAAGTAATAGAGCATACCCGCATCGAATCTTCCGCCGCCGCCCGCACAGCCTTCAAAAAATACGTTCGGGAATGCGGAAGTCAGACGCTCTGCCAAATCATACACGCCTAAAATATAGCGGTGCATAAACTCACCCTGACGGTGCGCGGGAAGCTGAGCCGAATACACCTCGGTAATATTACGGTTCATATCCCATTTGACGTAGGAAATTTCGTTTTCTTTCAGCACCTTGGAGACGACGCCGAAAATATAGTCTACTACATCTTTGCGCGTGAAATCCAATACAAGCTGTTGACGGCTTCTGCAAGGCTCTACCCCGTCTTTATGGATTGCCCAATCGGGGTGCGTGCGGAACAAATCACTGTCCTCATTCACCATCTCAGGTTCGAACCACAGCCCGAATTTTAAGCCGTTTTTCTTGCAACGGTTGATAATCGTTTTTAACCCGCCTTTCAGCTTTTTCTCGTTCACGAACCAATCGCCAAGACCCGACCAGTCGCTGTCGCGTTTACCGAACCAGCCGTCGTCTAACACAAACGTATCGATCCCGAGCTTTCCCGCTTCGTCGATGATCGGGAAGAGCTTTTCTTCGTTAAAATCGAAATAAGTTGCCTCCCAGTTGTTCACCACGATCGGGCGGCGCTTGAAAACGTATGCAGGATTGATCACGCGCTCGCGCAAAAAGTCGTGAATACTCCGCGACATGCCCCCGATTCCTTCGCCCGAATAAGTGAGCAGGACCTGCGGAGTAACGAATTCTTCTCCGCCGTTCAGCTCCCATGAAAAGCCCGTATCGCTAATGCCACCCTGCAACGTGAGCGGACCGTTTTTGCACCACTCTGCCGTCAATGCAAACGAGCCGCTGTATATAAGCTGTATGCCGAGGCACTCGCCCGCATCCTCCGTGCACCCCTCTTTAAGAATTCCCATAAAACAATTGGTGTTATGAGAAGTACAGCCTTGAATGGATTGCAAGCGGGTAATTCCGTGCGCGATAGGTGCGATTTCGGGAATGCGCTCCTGTGCCCAAGTGCCTGCAAGGCGCATCATGCGGTAATTGCCGTTGGGCAACTGTGCGCGGAAGGAGAACGCTTTTTTAAGCATGATCGCCTCGCGCCCCGTGTTGCGAATGACCGCATTGCGGACGAGCACGTCCGAATTGTCGCAGACGGTATAATACAACTCTACCGCAATATCGGAAAAATCGTCTTTGAGGGTAATGACAAGCGTCTCGTCCCCTTGGCGTACATGGGGCATACCCTGTATGTTCGGAGCGCCCTTTTCCACACGGTAGCTTTGATAGCGCAGACGCGACATACTTGCCCCGTCATTCCGCTCAAAAACGGCGGTCGCTTCCCTGTAATCGCCGCGCGCGTAAAAACCGTATTCGGAGAGCATTCTATCAAACGCCATGTCCATGTTCATATCGATATGCGGCGCATTGGTATCGCCGATTTCAATTAAATAATTCAAATCGGTTCGCGTAACTCTGCCGCCGTAATGTAAATGCTGTAAAAAGCCCGAATCCAGCACGTGCATCGCATAGCTGTAATTTTTACCCTGCAATAAAAAGGTTTTTCCGTTTGCTTCGATCATACTATTTACTTCCTTTTTTCAATACAAAAACTTCATAGGGCGAAACCTCGATTTTGCCCGTCAGATTTTTTCCTGTAATTAAGTCGGTATATTCTCCGTCCAATACAAGATATCCGCTCTTATTTTCGATTTCCACGGCAATCATTCCCTGCTCATCTCCGCTCCGCTCTACGAGCACAACGTTTTCGCTCGCTTCGGCAATCGGCGCACGACCCACAAGCCGCAGTAAATCGCCGCCCGAAATAACGCTTCCCACAAGAACGATTTTACCCTTTCCTACTTTCCGCTCGGTAATCACCGAGAGCGAAGCAAACTCTCCCGCTCTATAATGAGCAAGGCTCTTTGTTCCTTCCAAGCACTCGTATGCATCGTAGCACATTCCGATTTTGCAGTCGCCGTCGTTCGTCCACTGCGCCTTGAAAATGTCGTTTGCAACGGGCTTCTGATACTTCGTGTAGACGCCCGCAAGCTCTTCCAAAAAGCCGTACGGCGCGTGCGTGTAGCGGTTCACGTTGCCGTCCATGATATCGCTCATAGGACCTACGATCCACGTGCCGCCCTGCTTTACCCATTCGGTAATGCGTTTCTTAAAACCGTTCTCGTCTGCACACGCAAGGAAAGGAGATACGATCACTTCGTATCCGTCGAGCGCGTGCGGCGTGTCGATGACGTCCACGTTATAGTGGCGCAACGCCGCATGATATTTTTCAAGAATCGTTTGACGGTAATCAAAATCCTTGATGAGCGGCGCGACGGAAAACGCATTCATCGCCGTCGCCGAATAGTGCAAAGCAATTGTACTTTTAATTTTCGTATCCGTCAAGAATTTTTCGCATTTTACAAATTCTTCGCCTGCGCGCTTGACTTCTTCCGAAACGCGATAGCTTCTGCCCGCCGGGGAATACAGCGCACCGTGCCCGATTTCGTGCCCGTTCGGATGCGTGCGGAACAGCCAATACAAATTCATCTCCGCGCCCTTGGCAACGGGAAGCCAGGTATTCGCATAGCAATTTCCCTTCGCGCGGTAGCCGCTATCTGCATAATTGCTCCCGTTCCAGCCGACCTGCGTCTCCGTTATCCAAAACGGCTTATCCTTTACGCAACGCAGAAAATCGTATGCAAAGGCATTCGTATAAAGCCGATCCGCCGTGTCGTAATGATTGTACTGTACGACATCTAATTTCTCGTTCACGGCATAATAGTCCAAATAATTTTGCGCCATCATATCCGTGCCGACGTTTCCGCAACCATGGTTATGTAAGATTCCCGCCTGTTCTTCGGTGAAAGATTTTACGAGCCCGCACTGATAATCCCACCACGCTTTTTGTAAGGAGGGGTGCCGCCACTGCGTAGGATAGGGCGGTTCGACCTCTTCAAAGGAATTGTAATCGAGCGACCAGCGCGCCATGCCCCAAGCCCTGTTGAGCTTTTCCGCCGTGCCGAATTTTTCTTTTAAGTACGAACGGAAGCCCTTTTTACAGTTTTCGCAGAAACACCCGTCGCCGTAGGGGAAAATTTCGTTGTCGATCTGCCAACCGATGATTCCCTTGTGCCCTGAAAATACCTTTGCCATTTCCGTGACGATTTGCGCGTTCTTTTTCCGCGCTACGGGGGACGACTTGCACACGTGACAGCGTGAGGATACGTCCGATTTGACCAAATCGGACATGACTCTGCGCATTTCGGGGTATTTATTCAGCATCCAGCGGGGAGGCGTACAGGTGGGCGTGCACATCACGGTATATATGCCGTTTTCGTACAGCTTATCAATTACGCGCAAAAGCCAAGCGAAATCGTATTTCCCCTCTTTCGGCTCCATTTTGCCCCATGCGAATTCGCCCACACGTAAGCAGTTTACACCTAACTCTTTACAACGGGCAATATCCTTTTCCACTTCGCTCTCGTCCCACAGTTCGGGATAGTACGCCGCACCTAAATAAATTTTATCCATATTATTCCCTTTCCGCGATCAATTACCCCGTATTGTAAACAATACCGCAGGAGCAGATTTATCGTCGGTTTTCCATATTTTTTTAATTAAGTCCACATCGATTCGAAAGATGCTCCCCTCTTCCGAAAGCGGAATCTCGACCTCGTTCCCGCCAAGCATACTTACCGCCGTAATGCTTACCGCTTTGCCTTGGCACCACTGAAATTCAAAACTGTCGGCAAAGCCGAACAATGCGATTTTATGGGGCATACGGTCAAGCGAACAAACGACCCTTCCCCCGACGTAAGCCCGCTTTCCGTTTAACGTGCGGGGAAGCACAGCGACGGAATAAGCGCCGCTTTGATTAAGAGAACAGACGGTGAACGGCTTTGTCCCCGTTTGCCCTTCCGAAACCTTGGGTGGCGGCGCATTGCGCGATACAACTGCGGGCGCGCCTTGACGGATCGTCCGTCCGTTCACCGCCTGATACCAAAACTCGTCTTCTTGGAACGTCCACTCGTCCGCAAGAATTTCTTCGCTTACTTCCACTTTTCCGCCCGTAAAAGGCGGCGCGATCCTCTGCCAGAACAGCGCGGCATCCGCTTCCTTTAACCTATCGCTGTCGTCCCAGTCGTCCAGTCCTCTTCCGTAAACCGAACGCATAATGCCCATTTGACAGCCAAGCGCCGCCGCAAGGTATAACTCGTCCTCTACGTTCAAATAACCCTTAGCATACGGTAGTAAATAAGCCGCTCTGTCCAGCGTACTCGCAACCGAAAAAGGCGGCGTTACGTCGTAGGTGCGGAATACTTCGCTGAACGATACGGCTTGCTTGGCAAGTCCGCTTATCTTTTCATCATCTTGAAATCTTCCGATTGCTCCGCGCTGTAACTGTTCGGTGTTCCCGTTAACGGGCGGACAGCAAATTGCCTGTTCAATCGTAAGCTCGGGAAATAATTCCCGTGCAGTATCGGTTAAAAAACGACGGAAGGCGTTGTCGTGTTCCAAGATTCCCCAGTCCACTTTCCAATACGTTACGCCCGCCTGCTTGCACCAAAGTATCCGCTCCCGCCAATATTCTTTGTCCGCCTCGGAAAAGGGCAAATGATAATCCTTTCCGCACTTTTGCGCCGCGACCCAGATACCGAGCCCCTTCCAGCCCAAACTCTTTGCCCGCTCGTTCAGTATTTTCAGCCTTTCCGCGGGGTCACCCTTTGCACAGGGAAAACGCTTTGTATTCACTTCGAGCGAACCGAAGTAATCTTTCTGTACGGAGGGATCGATATGATACGGCACGTCCCAACCGTCGTCCAGCACGAGATAGAGATCTTCGCGTGCATTGACTTGCGCCATGCCGCCTTTGCCGAACACCGTATGTTCGTTTATTTTGTCGCGTGCGCAATTCGCGCCCTGATCGCCCGTGAATTCGGGGCGCACGGTGGCGCGCTCCTCTCCCGCCTCTGCCGCGATAAAATTCTGCGCAAGCCAGGTGCAGTAATAACTTCTCTGTCCGCTCTTTTGAAGATTTGTCTTTTCCAATGCCAAACCCATATTGTTTCTATTTATTTTCTATCTCGATTTTGCTTTGCGCAAGCGCACCCATAAACACACTGTAAGTCTCTAATTTGGGATGAATTCCGTCCGACAAAAGTGTGTCCACTGTCAATGCCTGTTCGGTATCGAGGAAGGTTATCCAGGAATATCCCTCACACCAGGCTTTCATGGCGGCGTTCGTTTCACTCACGCCCGTTTTATACGAGGTATCGCTGCGCTGCGTAATTGCAAAGTAGTAGATATTCGTATCGGGCAAAATGTCATGAATGAGCGTGAACATTCTCTGCAAACTCTCGGTTGCCGTTTCCGACGAATCGTGATCGTCGTAAAAATTATTCGTGCCGAGATTTACAACAAGATTCTTCGGTGCGGTTTGCCTTAAAAACGTTTCGGCATACTGTTCCCAATCGTAAGTCGTCGCACCGCTCAGTCCCGCGCAAATAGCGTCTTTCTCTGCGTACGAACTGTAAAAGTTCGTCCAAAAATAGCGGACGTCGAAGAAGGAATCTCCGATAAACAGCGTCGTCTTTCCGTCGTTTCCGCTCATATCCCACTTGTTTTTCATCTGATTGGCATAATCGGTCCTTTCCTGATCCAACTGCCACTTTTTGCCCGTTTTCGAAACAGACTTTACGGTAACGTTGTAAATCTCGGAATAACCCTCGGTCTGCGCGGTGAGCGTAAACGATCCCGCCGCAACCGCAGACAGGGTGCGCTTCGTCTTATCGAGCACGGCAATTTCAGGATTTTCCCCGCTCCACGTAACCGTTTCGCCGTCTTTGAAATAAGAAACGTCGGGAAGCGGACTTGCGGGATAGCCTACCCATGCAGTTACATTGCGCACAAGCGTTACAGGGCGCACAGTTTTTACAGTAAACATAATTTCATGATACCTCGTTTTTGCGGTAATTTCAACCGTTTTATCGGGAACGATTGCCGTAATATATCCGTTTGAAATTTCAATATCGTTCCCATCAAACGTATAAGAAATGGGTTCGTACACGCCCGACGGCGTAAATACGGCGTTTATTTTTATTCTCTGCCCGACGGGAAGATTTTCGATATTTTCGATCGTAAGCGTCCCGTTATCATACCGCTCGGTAGAAGTTTTTACCGTGAACGTCGTTTCGTGGTGCTTTGTCTTTGCCGTAACGGGAACGGTTCTTCCGCCCGAAAGCGCGGTCACCTTTCCGTCTTCGATCTTGATCGCATTTCCTTTGAACTCGTATTCGATTACCGAAGCGTATTCCGCGTTTGAAAACACGGCGGAAATTTCCCGCGTTTCGCCGATTTTTAAGTTTTCGATATCGGAAATCGTAAGCGTGCCGTAATCCTTTTCGCCGCAGGCGGCAAAGCATAAAAGACACACCGCCGATAAAAATATACCGAGTATTCGTTTCAAAAATTTCATAAATGCCCCTCAATTATTGTCGCGGCGGGCATTGTTCCAAAGTGCCTCGCCGAAGCGTTTGCCGAGCGTACGGGAATCGTTTTTATTAAAATGATATTGGTCCGTTCCGTTTACCGTGCCGTCGGCATTGACGATGATAAGATCGTCCGTTCTGACCGTATATACGTTTTCCATTTCGGAGGCGACATCACGTTGCATGGCCACAAACGCGGGCACCTGCGAATTATTTGCGTAGGCAAACGAAGTTGCAATTTCCCCGATTACAAACGGCATTCTTTCAAGGCTCTCGTCGCCCGTGATTTCCTTTAAGTCGGTGCGGATATCCGTGATAAACGCTTTCAACAGCGTTTTGTAACCGTTCGGATTGCCCAAATCTGCCTCGCCCTGCATCCACGCCATACCCCGCACACGCGGCGTATATCCGTATTCGACAAGCTGTGAATAAACGGTAGCAAAATTATCGACTAAGCTCTGATAAAGAACTCCCATCGGACTGCTTGTTGCGTTCACGGTATTCCTGCCCCATTGTGAACGGGGATACCAGTTTCCCCAATCGCTGTTTTCGCCGCCCGTCGAATTGAAAAGACTTGTACCGCCCGCCGCCGTTTTCAAAATCATAGCACGATTGCCTTCGGAATAATGACCGTTCAACGCTTCCGCCATACCGTATTCGGGACCGATAAACGACGAGCCTTTTCCGAGCCCCTCTTTCACTTCCGAAAGAAACGGATACGATAAATAGCTCTGCGCGGGCGTGCCGCCCGTACGCGGTGCATTGACCTCGCCCGTATAGCTGATATTTTCGAATACGCCGCCAAGACTTCCGCCCTTTGAAGAATAACCCGCCGCATTGCTCTGCCCCGCGATAATATATATATCGTAATATTTTACCTCGTCGGGGGAGACGGTCGACACCGTAAACGTCACTTCGTGATGCGCCGTTTTCGCCGTTACGGTAACCGTTTTATCGGGCACACGCGCACGAACGTAACCGTCCGAAATCTCGATATCGTTTCCCTCAAACGTATAAGAAATGGGCTCATACACGCCCGACGGCGTAAATACGGCGTTTATTTTTATTCTCTGCCCAACGGGAAGATTTTCGATATTTTCGATCGTAAGCGTTCCGTTATCATATCGTTCGGTAGAAGTTTTTACCGTGAACGTCGTTTCGTGGTGCGTTGTCTTTGCCGTAACGGGAACGCTTCTTCCGCCCGAAAGCGCTGTTACCTTTCCGTCTTCGATCCTGATCGCATTTCCTTTGAACTCGTATTCGATTGCCGAANCGTATTCTTCGTTGGAAAATACGGCGGAAATTTCCCGCGTTTCGCCGATTTTTAAGTTTTCGATATCGGCAANCGTTAACGTGCCGCAGTCCTTTTCACCGCAGGCGGCAAAGCATAGAAGACACACCGCCGATAAAAATATACCGAGTATTCGTTTCAAAAATTTCATTTTAACCCCTATGTGGGATATTCCCGCCGCCGAAGCGACGGGAATACACCATGTTCAACATAGAATTATTCGGTAGGCAGTTTATTAAGATATTCCGTGATATCCTCTTCCACCTTAAAGTGCCATTCAACGGGAGTCCCGTCAATTTGCTTTACGGTATTGTCACCCATAATGCCTGCGCGCGCCTTTTGATCCGTACCAACCTCTTTGGTCAATCTGAGCGTATCGCCGACGAAAAGATACGCTGTGTTCCCGCTCTTAACAAGCGTGAGCGCAAGGGTATTGTTTTCGTATGCCGCCCATTCCTCGTCCGTCATTTTCACGGATTTCCATTCGTCGGGAGCAATACTGCCCATCCCCCAATAAGAACCATACCCGCAGATTTCAAATGCTTTATTATCTGCTTGTACGGTAACGGTAAGGAATTTATCGCCGTATATCAAAGCAGGTCCGACCAAATTGTTATTGCCGCGCATATCCTTTCCGAAGGTTACGGTAATCGCAATACTATCGTATTCTTTCACCGTAGACACATGAATTTTATCATCGGCGGCACTTCCTTTCAAAGTAACGTAAGCATCGGCATCATTTACATGGGAAAGATCTTGCTGATCGTCATACCAGCCCGTACCTTTCATAAAATTGTATTCAAGCGCAATCGCCGTTTCGTATGCCGCTCCTTCGGCAACGGTGATTGTACCGTCGAAATAGCCTGCTACCTTTACGGTATAAGTGCCCGCAATGACTTTGTCAACGGCAATCTTTCCGTTCGTTACGGTGAGAGCTTTGTATTCTACGCCGTCTTCACCGATGAGGTCGACCGTCGTGCCGTCTATAATGCTGTTGCCCGTTACACCGTGCTTTTTACCTGAGATGTCTGCACTGATCGAGCCGTAAGGAATCTGCTCGAATTCCGCGACCACCGTATTTGCGCCAGCTACGGGATAGAAGGAATATTCCGTCTTATTCCCCGTAATCACAACGCCGTTTACGGTGAGCTGTTTCAAACGGTAATCCGAGTTGGGCGTAATTTCAAGCGTGATCTTATCCCATACGGAATAGGTGTCGCCTGAGGTCTTTGTCACCGTGCCGTTCTGCCCTTGCGTGAGCTCAAACGTGGGCGTTTCAAAAGCGGGAAGCGCGGTGCTTACCGAAACGCCGATTTCCTGCTCGCCCGCCCATTCGATGATAATTGCCGGCGTACATTTCTTTGTTGCGTAATCTGCGGAAAGCTCCAACACCCGAACGGTATTACCGTCTACGAGAAGCATAATTTTATTTCCCGTGCGCACCACCGAAACCGTAATGCCGTTGCCGTTGAATTTCGTCAACTGCTCTGCACTCAGATTTCCGATTTTTTCTTCGGGAGCAAGTCTTGCTTCGTCGCCGCGGTTGAGCAAGTATCTATCCGAATACCAATACCCGAACGAGATACCCGTGCCGTCCTGTTTCAAACCAAACTGAATCCCCGTGCCGTTATCGAATACAAGCTGGATCGCCTTTCTGTTATCCCAGGACTGCCCTTCTTTGAAAGTTGCGGAGAAATACAAGTCGTCGTACTTATCGTTCGTATAGGCAACCCACATACCGTCACTGCCGCTTAAAACGTTCAAAACGTTCGTGTCGTTCTGATGCGTAAAGTCGTTTTTCGTTCCCGTGAGATGCCAATAGCCCTCGTCGCCGTTATCCGTGTGAAGCATCGAGAACATATCGTATTCAAACACAATTGCCGTCGTGTATTCGACGTCTTTTTCGATCGTGATAGTTTGATCGAGATAGCCCTCTATTTTCAACGTGTACTCGCCGGTCAGAACTTGATTCATATTGAGCGTTCCGTTTGATAGCGTGCCGGAATACGTTTCGCTTTTACCGACCAGCTCGAACGCAGCGTTTTCGGCAATCGAGTTGCCCGTCACGCCGTGCTTTTTGCCCGTAACACCCGCGTTCAACGAGCCGTATTCTTTTGCCTTGAATACGACCGAAATGTTGACGATATTCGTCGCTGTTGTCGTATACGTTCCGCCCGTAAGCCTTGTGATCTCCCGCCCGTTCACAAACAACGTATCGAACGTGTAACCGGAAGTAGGCGTAATGGTAATGACGAGCTCGTCACCGTAAGCAAACGTTTGCTTATTCAGCGTTACACTGCCTTGATCCTCATCAACGTGAGCGATTGTCACCACAGGAGCTTCGGGCGTTGCCGCCTGCACTTCTGCGCGGAAGTAATATTTGACACTGGGAACGGCGTTCCAAACGATCATACCACCCTTTGCAGGCGTTGCTTCATACTCGTCGGCAAGGGTTGCGGAATGAACTTCCTGTCCGTTTACAAGTACCTTTACCGTTTTGCCCGTGCGCGCAAGCGTCACTTCCAAGCCGTCGCCCTCGTAGCAGTCCTGCTCGCCCGCAGAGAGCGTATGCTCCCATTCGTCGTTTAAGTAAGTATAGCCGTTATCTGTTCTATAATCCCAACCCGACATCTCGCTGTCGCACTTGATTTTACCGTTATCGACGGAAACAGAATAGATTGCCTGATTCTCGAAGAAGAGGACGATAAACTGTCTGTTTACGTTTGCCTTCTGCACGCGGGCAGTATACGCGATATCGGTATAATACTCGCTCGTTGCTACGTTCAAGCCGTTTTCGCCCGTGATCGTCACGTACGGGTCGGCGTCGTTGGTATGAGAGAAATCGTGATGCACGTCGTACCAGCCGCTCGGTGCGGTCGTGAGCATATCGTATTCGAGTTCATGTCTGTTCTCGTCCGTCACCTTTTTGTCGCCGAAGCTGTCGAAATATTCTACGTTCTCGCGCTCACAGCGGTAATGCGCCTTAACGCCGTGTTGACCCGTTACGGGAATCACCTTTTCAACTGTTTTCATGTCGTGACCGAGTGCGTCGATCACGACGTCGTCTTTTGCCGTCGTTCCCGCTTCATCGGCAAAGTTGTTTTCGCAACGGTTGCAGTGATAGTGTTCCTTCGCACCGTCCTCCGTGCAGTTCGCGTCTTTGGCATCTACTTTTATTATACTGTGTCCGAGCGGGTCGGTTTTTTCCACGTCGTCCCACGTAATCTCGTGCTTGCCCTTGATATCGGAAAAAATCTTGTCACAGTCTTCGTCGGTGCATCTGTAATATGCCGCATGCCCGCCCTCGGTGCAAGTTGCCTGCGTTTCATTTACGCGCTCGATCGTGTGCTTTGGACCCCCGCACGCCGCGAACATTGCCGCCGAGCTCAAAAGAAGCGTGCTTGTCGCCAAAATACCTACCAATTTTTTGTGTTTCATAATTCCTCCTTTTTAATCAATCCGAAGATTGAAATTTCCTGTTTTAGTTTTCGTCGGTAAACGTAGCTCTTACCGACATATTGCCTTTACAAACAACCGAAAGCTTTCCATTTTGCACGGAGGCGGTTAAATCCTGCGTCACACCGGCGTTCTCCACTTCGACTTTTGCAAGCTTTTTACCGCTCTCAGGCGTTATCATAAAATCAACGATATCGCCCGTCACCGCATAGTCGTTCCCGTGGCTCTCCGCAACCGTTCCGCCGCCCGTCGCCGAAATTGCAAGCTTGTTGCTTACAAAGCCGTTTGCGTTGAACGTATATCCGCCCTTCGGATTCAGCCATCCGTAGAAAGAAAGCTCGTTTCCGCCGAAGTCGTAGCGATCGCGTTCGTTTTTCAGCGCCGCGCTCGTTGCGGCGTGATGGCAGACATCGATATTTACCGTATCGGGACGAGTCGTCCTTCCAAGCAGCGAATAGGGCAAAAAGATCTCGAATTGATATTCCTGACAAGTTTCGCCCAACAAATCACCCACGCGCTTTACCGCAATTTGAGGCGTGGTTTCCCTTGTAAGCGCCATGTTGCGGAAACTCCCGCCTGCCGAAATCTCCGCCCTGCGCACGTCGAGCTGTTCGCCCGCCGTTGCCGTGATTTCGTAAAAGCCGTCCTGCCAAGTATTTGCCTCTCCGAACGCGAAGTAAAATTCAAGTCCGCTGTTCCAGGAGGAGATTTTTGCCGCATTGTAGTAGACGATCGTACTCTCCTCTACGTGCGCGGCAAGATAAATGCCGTTTTTGCCCGTGTATGTCGTGAGTTTCACGTCCGCAGTGACCTGTCCCAAGCGCTTCTTTCCGTAAAACCAATTCCTGCCTGTGTAAAAATCTTCGGTAAATTCGCCGTCGAGCGTTACCTCTTCGTCAAGAACGGCGTTACTGCTCTTATAATGCTCGAAGGTATAATCTTTATTAGACTTTATGACGTTATATTGCGTCTCTCCGTCGCACGCCGCCAAAGCACCGCATGAGACCGCAAGCGTAACCGACGAAAGCGCAAGCGCAAGTAATTTCTTTTTCATGCTATCCCCTCCTTATTTCACCTTGCCGAGCACTGCAATTTCCGCAATGCCGACCTGCTTCTGCTTTTCGGGAACTTCCACGGTGAAGCGGATCTGCTTTACCTTGATTGCGTCGAATTCCGCATACACTCCGCCGCCGCGCACCGTGTTGCGCACCGAGCCGTCGAAGCTGCTGATGACGATGTTCGAGCGCCCGTCAAGATTAAGCTCGGCAATATAATAAGTGATTTCCTGTCCGTTCTCCTCGCCGATGAACTCAACGTTCTTGATTTTGCGGAACACCTCTTCTTTGAGCTTAGAGTCGTAAACCATAAACCCGCGCACCGTTTTCAGTTCGTTGAACGTGATAGAGAACGTGCTCGTTTGAGTGATTTGCGTTTCCTTGATGTGGGCGTTTACAAAATCCTGATTGACGACGGTATTCATCGAAAGCAGTCCGTCGTTCATATACTCGACGGAAGAGCCGTTAGCAAGCTTGCCCTTTTCCAGCTTCACCGTTCCCTCTTCGGCAATGTTTTTGTATTCCGCTTCGTTATCGAATCTCGGCTGTACGGTGACGGTCGGTCCGTTCACGTACATGACCTCGATCTCGTTTCCGTCGATATCCTCGGTTTTCAACCATTTGATCTCGTCTAAGGCAAGCTCTCTTCCGCCCTCCGTCGTACCGTACACCGAATGGCGGTGATAAGCAATATACAATTTGTCACCGATTTCAAAGAAAGAATGGTGTCCCGTTCCCGAAGCCTTGGTGTTTCCGCCTGCATCGTAGCTTAAAAGCACGCCGTTTTCCGCTTCGGTGAGTTTACGGAAGGGTCCGAGCGGCGAATCGCCGACCGCCTGCACGACGCCGTATCCGGGATCGCCGTATCCGCAATAGGAGAGCGTGAGATAATATTTCCCGTTATGATAATACGCTTCGGGTCCCTCGTTGACGAGCGCCGTACCCGCCAGCTCGAACCATAACTTCTCCACTTCTTCTCCGGCTTTCGCCCTGTTATAATCCTCTATCGTCGAATAACCCACGCGCGTTACCACCTCTGCCGTGGAATAATCGGGTCTGAACCAGTTATCGCATTTAACGGCTAAGATTCCGCGATCCAATCCCGTATAATAGGGATCGTCAAGCGAAACGTAGAGATATTTTTCGCCCCCGTGCGCCTCGTCCGCTTCGGGAACGATAAAAGGATGCGGGTCAATCGTAGGAATATACGTCGTTGAAATCGACGTTCCGTATTTCTTATTCAACACCGCTCCGAACTTTACGGGGTCAAAATAGGTGTATTTTTCAAAGCCGCTATCAAAATCGTCCTTCGTCAACGGCGAATCATCGTCGGAATACGTATGCACGTTCTCTGCGCCGAAGCAGCTTTCCGCGTTCGAAAAATCAACGAGCTCGAAGGGACCGTAAGGACGATCCGAAGTTGCAAGATATAACACGCAGGAAGCGCCCGATTGTGCGGTCGCGCTGAAAAAGTACAAGTACTTTTCCGTTTCCTCGTCGTAGATCACTTCGGGAGCCCACCTATCTGCCCAACCACTCGGCGTTTCCAAAATCGTGCCCATGAATTCCCACTCGATAAAGTCCTTCGTGCGGGAAGTCGTCATATCGTTCGTCGCATAGATGTAATAGTATCCGTCGCGCGAGGTATTGTCGAAAATTTGCGGATCGGCAAGCTCCATAATGCGCGTTGCATTCACGTTGGAACGCCACAGCTCGCGGTTGTATTCGGGAACGTCGTGAAGCTCGCTCGTATATTCCGTGCCGTCGTAATAAGGTAGTTCGAGTACGGTTTTTGTTTCCGACCCGCAGCCCGCAAGCGCCGCCGCTACCATACAACCGGTGAGTGCGACTGCAACTGTTTTTGTTACTTTCCTCATAATTTTCTCCTTTTATTATTCTTTTCCGCCGCCCACTGCGATTCCTGCAATGAAGAACTTCTGCACGAAGCAATACAGCAGGAGCATGGGCAGAAGCCCGACGAGCGCAGAAGCGCACTGTACGTTTTTGTAACCGCCCTCCGAGCCGACGAACGAAACGATCTGCGACATGGAAAGCTGCAACGTCCACATAGATTTATTGCCGACGAGATACAAAAGCGGTCCCTGATAATCGTTGTAGCCGCCCACAAACGCAAAGATGAATTGCGCTAAAAACGCAGGAATCGAAAGCGGGATCATCATGCGGAAGTAAATCCCAATCGTACCGACGCCGTCGATTTTAGCCGCCTCCACGATCTCTTTGTTGATCCCCTCAAAATACATTCGCAGGAAGAAGATCGTTCCCGCACTTCCGAACATTCCCGGAATAAACAGCGGCAGGATGCTCTTTTGCCAACCGATTGCCGAATAGAATAAATAGCTTACCATGCCGAACGCGCCGAGCGGAATACTCATGGTCGCGATTTCGATCATAAACAGAATATTTTTCCCCGGCACTTTCACTTTGGCGTAGATATACGCCGCCGCACCCGAAACGAGCAGTCCCACTATCGTAGGGATCGTCGTCATCCAGATCGTGTTGAAAAATCCGCGTAAGATTGAGGGGACACCACCCACCGCATAAGGATCGTTTTTGAAGAGTACCTCGTAGCCCTCGACGGAGAATTTCGGTGTCCATACAAATCCGATACTGTGGGATATTTCGTAGTCGGAAGCAAACGAAGTGATAATGATGATCACGAACGGCACAATCAAAAACAGCAAATAAATCGCCAATCCGATATAGGTTCCAATATCGGCAACAAGTTTGCTTTTACGTTTGGAAGCAGCCTTTTCCTTTCTCATAAGGCTTCCTCCTTCTTATTACGCCAACGCAACAGCAGGAAGGACGGAACAAACGTAATGATAAACATAAACCAGCTCATCACTGCCGCCGTCGGCATGCGCGCCGCCTTCACCCCTTCGAGATAGATGTAATACATAGCGGTCAAGCCCATATCGCCCCTTCCCGCAACCTGATCCCAGTTGATGGGCGCCATGATCGTCGCTTCACCGAAAATACCCATGCCCGCGGCAACACCCGCCATGGCAAGGTAGAGCGTAGTGGGAGCAATCCCGGGAAGCGTAATATGCCAAAATCTTTGAAAGCCGTTCGCCCCGTCAAGCTGCGCCGCCTCGTGAAGAGAGGGATTTATGGCTTTGAACGCCGCAATATACATGACGATACCGTAGCCCGGCGCGCGCCAAACAATGGATATAAAAATTGCCCAGGTCAGCGTTGCGGGATTATCGGGATTATCCAGCCAGTTGATATTTGTACCGAGAATACTGTTGAGAACGCCACCGCGCGTCTCACCGTCCGCCTGCAAACTTCCGTCAAAAATCCACATCCACATAACCGAAATCGCAATCGTCGAACAGATATACGGCACGAAAAAGAGAATCTGAAAAATTTTCGAACCCTTCACGTCGCGTGATATGAGCGCCGCTACGATCAAAGCAATAAACAGCGATACGAACTGCGTCATGAGCAGCCAGAACGTAATTCCGATCGAATGCCAGAATCTTCCGTCCGTAAACACTGCGGAAAAATTCGCAAAGTTGTTCCATTGGAGCGTTCCGAGATCGAAACGATCCATATCGGTGAACTGAATGATGAAGGAAATGACAACGGGGAAACCGCTGAAAATCAGATAACCGATGAGCGGGATCAGCAGAATGATCAAGCCGATAATGCTTTCCTTCGTCCACTTTTTCTTTTTATGCGGTAGCTTCGTGGCTGAGGGTTTTTCCGCAGCCGTTACCGCTTTCATGCTTTCTTCCCTCGTTTCCATCTCAATATCTGCCCTTCATCACGATTTTCATTCCGTTGATCGCCGTCTCTGCCGCAGACTTCTTGTTTGCGAAGAAATCTGCAAACGCCATGTTTCCGAAACGGACTTCGTCGTTAAAATCGCCCGACCAGCCTTTGACCCAATTGCCGTTCTGGAAGTAAGCCCAGTCGCCGATGTCGCCGCCGATCGCAGTCAAAGAACGCGCGTACAAATTAATATCGGTGCGCGTTTTCAGATAATCGTCGGAAAACGCCACGCTCGTCTGATTGGGCACAACGCCCGTTTGCGCTAATATCTTCTGTCCGTCGGGACCCGCCGCCCAGCGGATAAACTTCCAACTTGCTTCATACTTTTGTGGATCGGAATTCTTGGGTACGACGAGCGCGGGAGATTCCGAGCAGGCGGCAATATTTCCTTGAACGGGCGTGCCGTTTTCGGTACCGTCCGCCGTCTTCAAAGCGCCCGTATAGCCGTCTTTTCCGATGACTTTTAAGTACTCGTTTGCAAACGTCTCTTCTCCGTCATAATAGACGCTTCCGCCCACATACTCACGGTACTGCTGGCAGGGTGCAATATCATAGTTGCCGCGCATATTTCTGTCAAGCTCGGCAAGTGTGATTCCGCCGAGCGTTGCCATTGCCGCAAGCTCCGAAGTAAACGCCGTCACGCGGTCGGTGGAATCGGGATAGGAAATACCGTAACCGGGGACGCCCTCGTCGTAAGATTTACCTTCCGGAATGGGAAAACGGTTGATTTCCGCAATCGCAGTATAGGTAGAAGGCAATTCGTAGAGCCCTTCCGTCGAAGTGAGCTTTACTTTATCTTCGTAGCGCACCGTCTCGCCCGCCGCATAGTGTACGCTGCCCACCGTAACGCCGTCTTTTGCGGTCACGAGATAATTCGGCGTCTTGTCGCCGAGCGTGAACTCGTACTTTTCGCCGTTGTATCCTACGCAATCGCCGCCCACCGACCAGGCGTAATTGAACCACCATTCGGAGACGTAACCGTATGCCGTGGGCGAAGTCGGATTATAACCCTTGCCGTCGTTTTTCGTCTTGGTAAAGCATTTTGCGAGATAACGCATTTCTTCCCAGTTCATGGGAATACGGTTATTGAACACCTTATAAACCGTTTCACCCGCAAGGTTCGTCGAAGATACAGCCCCGTCGAAGGGTGAATTCAGGTATTCCGCATAGCCGTGCGGTTGCAAGGAGGGATATTGCGCTTTCAGATTCTCCTCCTCGCACGAAACAATATTGATGTTATAGGCGTTAAACGCTTTTTTGTTATAAAGTACGACGTACGGCGCCGAGCCGAATGGCAATCCGACAAGCTTTTGTCCCTCACCCGCATACGAAATTCCGCCCGCGTTGCGCGTAAAACGGTAGCGGTTTGCAACGCCTGCGGGAACGTCGTTCTCGTTATAGAACTCTTTGTCGTTTTCGTAATATTCCGTCAAATCGGCATACAGACCGTCGATGGCAAAATCCTTAAACACCGTCTCGGCGATCGTCATGACGTTGGGGGAATCTTTGGTGAGGTACGGACGCGCACCCGTGCTGATACCGCCCGTCAATTCGGGACGGACGTACACACCGTCGATTTTTCCCTGCCCTCCGTTGTAGGTACGGGCAAGCTCTTCGTAGTATTTGTTTGCCGTAATCGTGGCATCATACCAGAACGAAATTTCCGTCGTTCCCTCCGGAACGTCGTCCCCGCACGCCACAAGCGGAAGTGCCATACATGCTCCGAGTGCAAGTGCCGCAAATGCTTTCAGTTTCCTCATAATAACTCCTTATCAAATTTATTTTCTAAATCTCCGCCGAGCTTTTCAACGGAAATCAAGATCTTTTTCCTTTAACCATTCGTACGGGTTTTCTTGAATACGCGCTTTCTGATAGTCGCGCGGACTCATTCCTTTCCACTTCGTAAACATACGCGTAAAATAGGCTTCGTCCTCCACCCCTACCATTTGAGCAACCGCTTTGATTCCGATAGAGGATTCCGACAGAATCACACAAGCCGTGGAAACGCGGAAGCGGTTGATATAATTGACGGGTGTCATTCCTGCAAAATCGTTAAACATGGAGAACAGTTGCTTTTTTGTGACATTCATCTTTTCCGCAATTTCATCGAGCGTAAAATTCATGCGGTAATTATTATTGATAAAGATGAGAATATCACGAAATACTTTGAACCGCGCCGATCTTACGGCAAAGGTCTTATCGTACTGATTGTGATACTGCATCAGTCGCTGAAACAATAAGAGCGTATAGCCCGAACAGCTGAGCGATTTTAACGAGCTACCGTCATACTCTTCCGCAAGCGAGCGAAAAATATTGCAGATATTATTTGCATTATCGCCCAAATAAATATAGGGCTTTTCTCTTGAAAATCCGCAATCGGCAAGTACGTTATCTACGCCTTCGCCGCTGAAATCGATCCAATAATACGCCCAGGGAGCCATCGGATCGGGAAAATATTCGTGTTCGTCGTTCTCATACAGCAAGAACATGCTACCCTTAGTCAAGCTGATCTCTTTCCCGTTTTTTATGAGCGTACCGTATCCGGAAAAAATATAGTGCATAGAATATTTTCTTGCTTTCTTTTTTTCATGCAATTTTCGGGGCAGGCAATGCTCCTGCCCTACCCGTGAAATTTCCAATTCACATTTGTTATTTTCAAATTCGAACGTTAGCTTACTCACAGCTTCTCCTCCGTTAAACATTTTCATTCGGTATTTCATACCGAATGCGGGCTATGGCCCGCGCGATTTTATAATAACAAATATGATAACTATTCGCATTATAAAATACAACCATTTCATTGCCAATAGTTTTTGTGAAAAAGGTAAATATAATCCAAGTTTTGAAAAACGATTTTTAGCTTTTTCATAACAAAAAATGCCGCTCTTTTTCGAGGACGGCACCCTTAAAAAGTATTTATTTTTAATGTTACATTTTTTATTTGACAAAGTGCTTTTTTTTGAGTATAATAAAGTTATACTTTATTTTTCTCGGAATGGTGATTGTATGTATATTCGTCGACATTTGGAAGAGCAAGTTAAACTCGCTTCAAAAAATTATCCCGTCGTTATGGTTTGCGGACAACGGCAAGTAGGAAAGTCCACTATGCTCAACCATATCAAAGAAATACAAAGAAAATATGTCACGCTTGACGATATAAACGCTCGTCGGCTTGCCGAAACGGATCCCGCGCTTTTCTTCGAAACATACGGCACTCCTCTTTTGATTGACGAGTTTCAACGCGTTCCATCCATTTTGTTAGAGATGAAGCGTATCGTGGATCAAAAGGCTCTCGACGGCGAAGACAATAACGGAATGTTTTGGCTGACCGGTTCTCAGAAATTTCGCATGATGCAGAACGTTTCAGAGTCACTCGCGGGCAGAGTTGCCGTATTTGATTTAGCAGGGCTTTCCCAAGCGGAACTCGATGGGCGGGAAGTCGGGCTATTCCACCCTGAAATCAATGACTTAAAAGAACGTGCGACAATAATGGAGCACAAAAATATCCACGAAATATTCGATTTGATTTTCCGTGGAGGTATGCCGAAATTGCACGTATCCGACATAGAGCGTGACCGTTATTATATGGACTACGTGAACACCTATCTCGAACGAGATATCAAGGACCTGGCGCAAGTGGGAAAGCTGAACGAGTTTTATTCCTTTCTCGTCTATATGGCAGCGCGCACGGCGCAGGAATTGAAATACGACGAAATTTCCAAAGAAATCGGTGTTTCTGCCCCTACCGTGAAAAATTGGGTAAGCATTTTGGAACGTTCCGGCGTCATTTACATTCTCCACCCCTATTTTAACAACGTTACAAACCGCCTTGTAAAAACACCGAAAGTATACTTTATGGATACGGGACTTGCGGCATATCTCTGCCGTTGGCCGAATGCAGAAACCCTTGAAAACGGCAATATGGCGGGCGCATACTTTGAAACCTACGTCGTTTCCGAACTAATAAAAAGCTACTATAATGCAGGAAAACCTGTTGACTTATACTACTATCGAGATATCGACAAAAAAGAAATCGATCTTCTGATTATGAAAGGGAATAAGGCTTATCCGATTGAAATCAAAAAAAGTAAGAACCCTTCCGACGCCGATAAAAACTTTAAGGTACTTGAAAAACTAAATCTTGAAATACAGACAGGTTTAATTATCTGTATGAATGATGAGCTGATCCCCTACAACAAAAACGCTTGGTACTGCCCCGTTTCTATCCTATAAACATCTGACAGATGGATTGCATTATGTAATCCACCTAATTAGAATAACAATTTCAATTGTGGGGTAATTTGTGGGGTATATTGATGTATCCTAATTCTTTTGCTCTTGTAATAAAATTGTACCTGAGTTCGTGCGTGTGGCGTTTAGGGAATAACCGCTTGAAGGTCGTGTAAATTGTATTACATTAGTGTCTCTCGCCCTTTAACCGTATTTAACAACTTATAATTGTTCTATGGCGGTTAGCCATTCTATAGATTTAGAAAGATAATTTTTAATTGATATTTCTTTCTGTTAATTTCTTGATCTTCGCCAAATCAAACTTCGGCTTGTGGTCGGCGTTCAAGAGACCGTTGACCTCCTGCTGTACGTCCGTAAGCTGCGTATAGCAGAAGCCCTGAAATTCTTTGTTCGCGTAGATTCCCATTAAGAGATTATCGTAGCGCGCATAGAATTCGTCCTGATCGGCCGAGCCTTCATTATAACCCCAATTTACGCCCTTAGTATCGCTCTTCATTGCGATCCCGCCGAATTCGGTCAAGAGAACGGGCTGACCGCTGTATTTACAACCGTAAGCCATAAGCCGCCTTCCCTGCGGATACAGCTCGTCATAGCGGTCGGCGCGGTATTTATCGGAAAATTCGGAACTGTCGTAGGCGTAATCGTGAATGCCGAGAATATCCGTCGTTTCAGGACTTTCCCAACCGTCGTTCGTGCTGATGAGGCGACCGTTGTCAAGCGCCTTCGTCGCATAATAGAGTGAACGCGCAAAATTCTGCTGATCGCTGTCGGCAACGATATTTCTCACACCCCAGCTCTCGTTCAGAGGCACGTAGCAAATAACGCTTGTAAAATTACGCGCCGCGGATACGATTTCGTTCCACTCCTGAGAAATGCGCTTCATCTCTTCCTCGCAGAAATTATATGCGGAAGGCATTTCGCACCAGCTAAGGAAACCGAGTTCTTCCGCATAATAGTAAAAATAGGGATCCTCGAACTTCTGATGCTTACGCGCGCCGTTAAAGCCCATCGCCATAGCAAGCTCAATATCTTTTTTGATTGCCTCCGCGCTCGGCGGCGTTAAACCGCTCTCCCTCCAATAACCTTGATCGAGGATCAGTCTTTGATATAAAGGCGTATTATTCAAACAGATTTGATTGCCGTCCGCGGAAACTTTACGGAGTCCGAAACGCGTATGCGCCTTGTCCACGCAGTTACCGCTTTGGTACAGACGGAATACCGCATTAAAAAGCGCGGGACGGCCGGGAGACCATGCATAGTCTGCGTCGACGAAGTTTTGCTCCATGAGCTTTATGCAGTAGCGCGTATGCTTTCCGTCAAGATCGAAGCGATTCTTTTTAACGACCTTTCCGCCGAACGTAATTTCGATTTCCGCCTCGTCCGCTTTGTTCCGAAGCGTTACGATTTCACCCGAAATACTGCACTTATCGTAATCGGGTATCAACTGATATTTTTCGATACAGTCCCCGCCGAAATAGTCGATCCAAACGCTCTGCCAAATGCCCGTATTAGGGATATACCAACAGCCAAACCTTTCATTCGTCCAGCTCTGCTTTCCGCGGGGAATCGTGGGATCGAACGGATCGTAGCAACGCACGACAAGTACGTTATCCTCTGTAAGAAAATCGGTAATATCAACCGAGAACGGTGCAAAACCGCCCGTATGCGTGATAGCGTGCTTGCCGTTTACCCATACGTCGGTCACGTAGTCGCTGCCGTTAAAGCACAGCAGCGCACGCTTTTTTAAGTTTGCTTTAAAGGCTCTTCTGTACCATACCCGTTCATGGCAAGCAGTATCACCGATGCCGCTCGCTTCGTACTGATAGGTAAACGGAACGTTAATTTTTTGAGGAAATGAAATCTTTCCCGTATCGTATCCTTTTTTGATTCCCTCGTCCTGATCGTCAAAGGCAAACTCCCATTCGCCGTTGAGGGAGAGCCACTCCTCTCTTTGGAACTGAGGACGCGGATATTCTTTTCTTTGCAACATAATTTTTACTCCTACCACGCTATATTTATCACCAACGGACGGATTGCGCAAGTCTTTATATAATTTGCCAACTACCGTATCGAAAGAAATTTATTCAAGATAAAACTTGACCTCGTAATCTTTTGTCGTTTCCACAGTGGAACCGACTGTAAGTACTTCACCGTCGGGAGCGGATTTTTCCGTATTCAGCGGAAATATCTTTGATCCGTTTGCTTTTTCGAACGGCACTTCTTTGCCGTTGATGCAGACGCGGGCAACGCGCTCCGCCCCCTTCAAAAGATGATATTTCAACATAATCTTTCTTTCTTTCACAAATCTTTCGCCCTTAAAGCTTCCTTCGGCCGCATACAAGTTCACGATAAAAGCATTTTCTTCCGCCAAATATTTTGCGGAATAATCGCTCTTGGAAAACGCCCCCGATTTATATGCAGTCGTTTCTCCGTCGTCCTCGTAGAGATATCCCTGATCCGAACTCGCCTTTTCGGGGTAAAAGTCATAGACGATCTTCTCCCAGCTCTGCTCCTTGGTATTTTGCGCGCTTTCGGCAAGCGGCAAAAGAGCGCCGAGGCGCACAAAGAGCGGCATGGAATACAAGTCGTACTTCTTCCCGATCGTTTGCTTGCCCGAATAGACCGTTCCGTCGAATACGTCCATCCATTTCCCTGCGGGCAAATAGATTTCCTTTTCTCCCCCGTCGACGGCGTCCGACATATAGAGTCCGAGGAACGCTTCGCCGCCCGCTTGAAAATATTTGATTTCCAGACTGTGCTCCACGTTCGGAGTAAGCTCGATAAGGGAAAAGAGCGTGGCAGAATGCGTGTTGTTATCTTCGAGAATGCATTTGCCGTCGATATATACCGTAACGCCATCGTCGCTTTTTACATATAGCCGCTTCGGTTTGTCTACTTTGATTTTCGCGCTTATCTTGGCAGAGAAGTTATAAACGGGAACGCCGCTTACGGGCGGTTCATGATGAAGATTAAAATAGATTTCATTCCAAACGGCAGTCGCAATGGGCTTGCCCTCTGCCTTGATTCCGTCGTAAAAAGTCACGTTTACGGGTGCGGTATAATTCTCAACGGAAAGCCTTTCGGGGATCGCGCCGCAAACGGGTGCGATGAGCAGATTCCTGCCGAGAAGATATTCGTCATACCTTCTCGCGCGGCCGTCGTCGGGATAGTCGAGCGCAAGAGAACGAAAC
>JAAUYT010000002.1 GCA_014804975.1 Clostridia bacterium | reverse complement strand
GTAGTAAAGCGTCGCGGCACAGCCGCAAGCAAATCCGCCCTCTAACGTGCCGCTCAATTCCTCGGTAAAGGGAATATAGCTGAGCGTGACGATTGCGCGGTAGGCGGCGTAGAACACCAGCCCCAGCACGAAGGGCAGAAACACGAACAGTTTCCTCGAACAATTTTTAAAGACCGTCTTTTTGAAAAGAGAGGTAACGAGCGTTACCCCCAAAGCGAGCAGGAGCACGTCTGCGCTGAACGTGCAGAACGTGCTCAAATATTGAACGATAGTCATAATTCACCTCTTATGCCCGCCGCATAACTATCGTAACATAAAAAAACCGCCCCGCGGGCGGTATATGACGAAAAAATAAAAGCCCTTCCCTTTGAAGGGAAGGGTTTTTGTTTAGTTGAACTTTTGCAGCAGATTGCCGTTTACTTTCACGCCCGCAATCTTTTTCGTAAAAGAAACCATGGTTTCGATATTCGCGCCGTCCTCTAACTTGCAAACGTAAATGGAATTGGCGCTGCCCTTTTGGGCACGATCCAAATGATATTTCGTCCCTTCGTAGGTAAGCGTAACGCCGTTAATCCCTGCGTACAGAGCGAGTTCTTTGTCGAGGTAGTTATAAACCTCGTACGAGGTGCGGAAGAAGATTGCCATAGCGACTGCCGCAATCACCGCTAACACAACGAACGCAATCGTTGCTTCGGGAATTTCGAGGAAGTACATACCGACTGCCACACCAAAGAACACGATCATTGCTATTACGCTGACGATTTTAGCAATTTTTAATTTCTTTTTGGTTTTCATAAGTTGCTCCTTCAAGTAGGTTGTTTTCATTATAACACATACGGAGCGGTATGACAACGGTTTGCACTCAACCGTTAGTTGAATTTGACAGAAATTGCTCTAAATATCTTTTCTGCCCGAAAAATTAAATTTTGCTGTAACCGTACGAGTTGACAACGGCGTCTACCTTTACGCCCGCTCTGCACAAGGGGCAGGCGTTGGGGTGGTAGGAGCTGTAGCCCGCAATGTCCTCGGTGCCGAACAGCCGCACGACGGGCACGGGCATTTCCGCACCCTTTATTTTTACTTCCGTGCCGAAGTCTCCACCGAACACCGTCGCGGCGCCCGTGGGCGTGCCGCCGTAATAGACGATGCCTTCGAGTGCGGATAAAAGCGTCATACCTGTCGTCGCCGTTGCGGTTAAAAGCAGCACGCGGCGGTTTTTTACGTAGGGCAGAAGGTTGTCCCGCAAAAAGAGCTTTTCTCCCGTGATTTCGGGCGTGATCACGGCAATGTCCTGTTGCAGGTTAATGCCCGCCCGCGACAGCTCGTCCGCAAGGAACGCTCCCACCATTTTGGTGCGCTCTAACGTGATAATCGTATCGACGGGCGTATTGTAAAAGTCTGCGGCAAACAGCCTTGCAGCCGCCTTTGCAGATTCCGTCTGCGATTTAATTTTGGTCATGTCGATGCAGTGGCTCACGTGCGAGTGCTGCGTGACGAAATGTCCCTCGATTGCGCGAATCACCACCGCGCGGTGGCGACCCGAAGTTAGCTCCATCGCTCTTGTTTCCATAATTTTTCTCCTTATCGTTTTCATTCTAATATAAAAAGCCGCGCTTGTAAAGGGGCGGGCAAAAAAAATTCTTTAAAATTCAAAAAAAATTTGGAAAAAATGTTTAACATTTGCACTTTTACATTATATTAAAGTCGTAGCGGAAAACTTCGCAGAACAACATTACGGCGGTATAAAAGTGAAAAACAACCAAACGGCAACGGGAGAATTTCCCGAGGGAGAACCGGAAAAAATTCAAACGGAAGCCTTAGAGACGGAAACGATTCCTCTTACGGAGACGGAAGCAATCAAGGCGGAAGCGGAAGAGTACAAGCGCAAGTGGTACTCGGTGACGGCGGAATACGAGAATTACAGACGGCGCACCGCTCTTTCCAAGTCGCAGGCGTATGCCGAGGGCAGGGCGGACGTAGTAAAGGGGCTGTTCCCCATTGCCGACAATTTAGAGCGCGCGCTTCAAAGCTGCGCGGAAGAGAACACCCGCAAGGGCATCGAAATGGTGTTAAAGGCGTTTTACAAATTGCTCGAGGACGAAAAGATCACGCAAATTAATCCCTTGGGCGAGGAGTTCGACGCAGACAAGTGCGAAGCGATTATGGCGATCCTTCCCGAAGAGGGCGAAGCGAGCGGCATTATCAAGCAAGTCTACTTAAAGGGCTACGAACAGAACGGAAAGGTACTGCGGTTTGCGCAGGTAGTAGTAACGAAATAAATTTTTGAATTCAGAGATAAGGAGAATATATATTATGTCAAAGGTTATCGGTATCGATTTAGGAACAACAAACTCGTGCGTCGCGGTCATGGAAGGCGGCGAGCCCGTCGTCATTGCAAACGCGGAAGGTTCGCGCACCACGCCCTCGGTTGTGGGCTTCCAAAAGGACGGAACGCGTATTGTGGGACAGGTTGCCAAGCGTCAGGCGGTTGCCAATCCCGACAAGACGGTCATCTCCATTAAGAGAAACATGGGTTCGGACTATAAGGTAAAAATCGACGAGAAGGCGTACTCTCCGCAGGAGATTTCCGCAATGATTCTGAGCAAGTTAAAGGCGGACGCGGAAGCTTATCTCGGCGGCAAGGTGACGGACGCGGTTATCACCTGCCCTGCATACTTCACCGACGCACAGCGTCAGGCAACCAAGGATGCGGGCAAGATTGCAGGATTAAACGTGCTTCGTATTATCAACGAGCCCACGGCAGCTGCGCTCTCGTACGGACTTGACAAAGAAAAAGAAAACAGCAAGGTCATGATTTACGACCTCGGCGGCGGTACGTTCGACGTCTCTATTCTCGAAATTTCGGACGGCGTGTTCGAGGTGCTTGCAACCAACGGTAATAATATGCTCGGCGGCGACGACTTCGATAAGAAGCTCATGGACTACATGGCGGCGGAATTCAAGAAGAGCCACGGCGTAGACCTCACCAAGGACAAGATGGCAATGCAGCGCTTGAAGGAAGCTGCGGAGAAGGCGAAGATCGAACTTTCGGGCATGACGACGACTTCCGTCTCCCTTCCCTTCATTTCCATGACGGACGCGGGCCCCGCGCACCTCGATATGGAGATTACCCGCCAGAAGTTCGAGGCGCTCATTTCCGACCTCGTAGAAAAGACGGCAGAGCCCATGCGCCTTGCCATGAAAGACGCAGGACTTACCTATAAAGATATCGACAAAGTGATTTTGGTCGGCGGTTCCACCCGTGTTCCCGCGGTTGTGGAAAAGGTAAAGCAGATCGCGGGCAAAGAGCCGTTCAAGGGCATCAACCCCGACGAGTGCGTTGCAATCGGCGCNGCAATNCAGGGCGGCGTTTTNACGGGCGANGTNAANGACGTNCTCCTTCTCGACGTTATGCCTCTTTCCCTCGGTCTTGAAACGCTNGGCGGCGTGTTCACGAGAATNATCGAGCGNAACACGACGATNCCCGTTAANAAGACGCAGGTNTTCTCCACGGCNGCNGACAATCAGACGAGCGTNGAAATTCACATTCTNCAAGGCGAGCGCGANTTCTGCCGCGACAACAAGTCGATGGGTAGATTCATGCTTTCGGGCATTGCTCCCGCNCCCCGCGGAATNCCGCAGATCGAAGTTACCTTCGACGTCGACGCGAACGGTATCGTGAACGTTGCGGCGAAAGACCTCGGCACGGGCAAGAGAACGGATATCACCATCACNTCCTCGACGAACCTCTCCGAAGANGANATCGACAGAGCGGTCAAGGAAGCNGAGCAGTANGCNGCGGAAGACAAGGCNAGAAAAGAAAAGCTCGAAAACAAGAACAGACTCGACGGTCTTATCTTCTCGGTAGAGCAGGCNATCAANGAAGACGAAGANGGCAAGTTCAGCGACGANGAGAAGGAGACCATGCAGGCTGCGGTCGACTCCGCGAAGGCAGAGCTNGAANCGGANGACGACAGCAAGATTTTGGCGGCTTACGANNNGCTTGCGGATATCGTTCANCCCATTTTCAGCCGTATCTATCAGAACGGCGGAATGCCCGGCTCGGACGGTGCTGTCGGCGGCGGNGACGACGAAGACGAAGTTCACCTTTGATCCTTTCGTATCGTGAATAAGGGCGCNCNNTGCGCCACAGAAAACCGCGACGGGTTTTTCCCACGAGCGGTTTTCGCAGTATTAAAGCAACTAAGAAATCACCGAAAGGGGTATCTTCATGGCAGATAAGAAAAATTATTACGAAATACTCGGCGTGAGCAAAACGGCGTCCGTCGACGAAATCAAGGCGGCGTATAAAAAGCTGGTTAAACAGTATCACCCCGACCTTCACCCCGGCGACGCTGCCGCTGCGGAAAAGTTCAAAGAGGTCAACGAGGCGAACGAAGTACTCACCGATAAAGACAGGAGAGCGGCTTACGACTTCGAGCTCAACCACGTGCGCGGCATGGGCGGCGGTCCCCGTCCGGGCGGTCCCGGCGGTCCCGGAGGCTTTGGCGGGTTCGGCGGCTTCGGAGATATCTTCAACGATATTTTCGGCGGCATGGGCGGCATGGGAAGCGATCCCGCAGGTGCTGCGGGCGCGCCTAAGGACAATTCGGGCGATGATATTCAGACCGAAATGCAGCTTACCTTTATGGAAGCTGCGCGCGGCTGCACGAAAGATTTCTCCTATTCGAGAAACGAGAGCTGTTCCGCTTGCCGCGGCACGGGCGCAAGAAACGGCACGGCGCTTCGCACCTGCTTGAAGTGCGCGGGCAAAGGTCAGATCCGCATTACGCAGGATACCATGTTCGGCAGAACGGTGCGCATGGGCATCTGCCCCGACTGTAACGGTAAGGGCAAGATCGTTACCGAGAAGTGCCCCGACTGTAAGGGAAGAGGGTACTCCCGCAAGGATATGAAGATCAGCATCACCGTACCGCCCGGAGTGGATAACACCTCCTATTTGAAGAAGCGCGGTTTGGGTCAGGCTAGCCCGACGGGCGGCCCTTCGGGAGATTTGATCATCAACTTCAAGGTCGCGCCGCACAGACTCTTTACGCGTAAGAATATGGACCTTTATCTCGACTTGCCCATTCCCTACGCAACGGCTGCGCTCGGCGGAGTCATCAAGGTGCCCGACGTGGAGAGCGTGTTCGAATACACGATTCCCGAAGGCACGCAGTCGGGAACGGTGTTCACCCTGCACGGCAAGGGCATTAAGTCGAAGAACGGAACGGGCAGCCTCTTCCTGCGCGTGATCGTGGAAGTTCCCACAAAGCTTACGCGCGATCAGAGAAAGGAAATGGAGAACGCCGTCAAGAGCTTCGATATCAAGCAATACGACAAAGCGAAAAAGTTCAGCGACGCGATGGACGCGCTCTATGGAGCGAACCCTTATTCCAAAAAGTAAGTACATAAAAAGCCTCTGTGATAAGCGGAGGCTTTTTTAACACTTCTGGTAATTTAAGCTATGGAAAGTTATATCTTAACAAAACAGGATTTTTACAAGGTTTATCCCGACGAAAAACGCGGGCTTCTGTATTGTTATACGGGAGGCACAAAGGTGGTAGTGATCGGCGTGGAAAGCGGAAGCATCGTCGGCTCGTTTTCGGTCAGTTCGAACGCCCGTCGGTTTTTCTTTAACGAAGATAAAGAGTTTTTTATCGTTGCAAGCTGTTCGAGTGAAATAGTCGTGTACAGGGCGAACGAATACGACGCACCCTATTGGAAATTCAAACTAAAAAGAACGGATAACGCTGACCACGATTTTGTAGTCCGCGACAATATTCTATACGGCTTTGCCAATAAGGGAAGCGGATTGAGATACTTCATCATTGACCTCAATACCCGCGAAATAAAGGACGAGTTTTTCGCACACTCCGCCATCGACGGAGGTTATAGCTCTCGCAGATATGCAAGCGGTTGCAAATTCGGTGAAATCAGCGGCGAGGTAGAGCGTGTTTACGACGGCTTACACGCCGAACTGGAAGAGCGTGCCTCGCGCGACGCTCAGTTAGTGAGTGATGTGCCTCAGGAATATTACCGCGTTTTTTATTGCCGCTATTTTTATAAAAGCGCCGATAAATGTATTTTAATTACGGAAAAGGGTGTATTGATCGTTCCGAACGGCGCAGAGCTTCCAAAAGCTTTTGCCGCCGCGGTAGAGCTCAGGCGCACCTTAATGGCGCATACCGTGCTTGATAGCGATTACATGTTTTATCCCGACGAAAAGAACGATTGCATTTATGCTTATAAGCGCTGGTGGGCACAAGGCGAAGATAACCGCTATACGTTTTATAAGCTTGACGCGAAGAGCGGCAAGGTTGTCGGGCAAATCAAATTGCACGGCAATATCGGAAAGATTGAAAAAAGCGGCGATTTTTTAGTTGTTGGGAACGGCAAAAACCTTACAGTCTTTAAGGACGGTAATTTTAACGAGCCCTGTTTTGACTTCCTTCTTGAAGAGTGCTATGACGATCCATACAAGATTGGTTCGTATGACTGGTGGGGTTGCTTAAACGATAAAATTTACACTTCGTCGAGGGGCGCTTTTGAATTTGAAAGAAAAATTGAAGAGTCGTATTACGCAAAATTTGCAAGCATAGATGAGTATTGTTCTTACGATCATCGCGCTTTTTATGAGCGGGATAAAAACGGGGATTATGAACGTGTGGACTATCCGTTTTCGTCCCAATATTACGAAATAGACCTGATTGCCGGCGAAAAGAATATAACGACTGTGGAGAGTATTTTCCGAGCTCACGTAATAGAGGGCAGAATTTATATGCGCGAACATATTTGCAATCCTCCCGCGTCGTGGCTTGCAGCGGTGAAGCAGGCGGAAGAAAATGCGAAGATAAAGCGGGAAATTAAAGTGCCTAAAAAGTACAAAGATTTAGGCGGCGGCGATTACTTTGCAAACGATAAATTCGAATTTATTTCTTACCCAAACGGTATTGCAGTATTGCCAAAAACCAATACGAAAACTGAGGCGGAAGAGGACGGGGAAGAAGTCGTGTATACCGAAAAATACGTAACCGAGCACGGTATCACAAAGGACTTGCTTGAAAAATGCGACGACGGCGAAGTGCTCTATTTGGGATATTTCTGGGCGTTGGAAAGCATAGAGCGCAAGGCGAAGGAGGCGGGAATCCCCACCTATGACTTTGTTTGCGACCCCGCTGTTACCGACGAAGAAAATATTCTCTATTCGGTAGGCTGGCTCAATACGGAGGTGGACGAGGGCGGTGTGGAACAGTACTTTTCTAACGGCAGTGAAGAGGAGTTCGAGGCGCTCTTAAATGCCCTTCAAACAGTTGGCGCAACCCAAACTTATAAGACGGTTTCAAAGTGTGTAAAGCTGCGGAAAAAGTACGACGCGCTTGAAAACCCCACCGAGTCGGCTAGCGAAAAACTGTGCGAAAAGATATCCGACGAGTGGGATAATCTTACGGAAGACTACGTTTGCCTTGCGATAACTTATATCAGAAATTTACACAAGTAATCACATAAAAAAGCACCCGCGCTACTGCGCGGGTGCTTTTTCGGTCATGCGTTCCGAACGGTAAAATACTGCGTTAAGATCAAAACCGCAGCGCCCGTCTCCGCCTCGGAGAGCTCGGGAGAGACGTAGGGTATAAGAGTTTCCCGAATCACTTCGGAAAGTTGCTCTTTATCTACGCCCGTACTCTTCTCGGTCAAAGAGGCGATTGCCTCTTCCTTCTTCTCTTCGGGGACGATCCCGTCGAGCAGGGTATAGAGCGGGTCTATTTTCTCCGTCTTTTTCGGGGAACGGATAAACTGCTCGTAGACCACGTAGTAAAGGGTCGCGGCAAGTCCGCACGAAAATCCCTTTTCCACCGTTTGAAGTAGGTCCTTCGTAAAGGGGTCGGCGCTCAAAGATACGAGCGCAGAAAACACCGCGTACACGACGATCCCGATCACAAACGGCAGGAACACGAACACTCTTTTGTTGCAGTTTTTCATGACCGTTTTTTTGAGGAGCGACGTGAAAAGCGTCACTCCGAGCGCGAGCAGCAAGACGTCCGCACTGAACGTGCGGAACGCGTTAAAGAATTGCAAAGCCGTCATAATAACCTCCCGCCCGCCGCACTGCCATTATAGAGCTAATTTTAAGAAAATTTGCTCTTATATGCCAAATATTTCTCGATGTTTTTTCTCTGAACGCTTGACTTCCTTTGTCGTATTTTGTTATAATAGTGTCATGAGAAGTGTTTTTGTTAAATGCCGTCTTAAATCGTTCAATTTATTGAAAATAGTGGGCAGACTTTCCGCATAGGAGAGGACTGCCTCTTTTTACTTTTCGGAGGATATATGAAGAAAGTTGCGTTTATCATGGGAAGCGACAGCGACCTTCCCGTAGCGGAGAAGGCGTTCGAGGTTTTTAAGGAATACGGGGTCCCTTTCGAGGTGCACGTGTACTCCGCGCACAGAACGCCCGTGGAAGCAAAGACGTTTGCGGAAAACGCGGACAAGAACGGCTTCGGTGCGATCATTTGCGCGGCGGGCATGGCGGCGCACCTTGCGGGAGCGATCGCGGCAAACACCGTGTTGCCCGTGATCGGAATTCCCGTAAAGTCGAGCTTCGAGGGGTTGGACGCTCTGCTTGCGACCGTTCAGATGCCGGGCGGAATTCCCGTTGCGACGGTTGCGGTGAACGGCGCGAAGAACGCGGCGCTCTTGGCAATCGAAATCTTAGCGGTATCCGATTCCGCGCTTTCGGAAAAATTGAAGGCTTCCCGCAAAGCGGCGGCAGACAGCGTACTTAAAAAAGACGCCGAAATCTCGGCGAAATTTCATCTTTAAACAAAAGGAGAATTACAATGGAAAAGAAAGAGCAGCTCTATGAAGGAAAGGCAAAAAAGGTCTATGCGACGAGCGACAAGAATCTGTGCATCGTTTCGTACAAGGACGACGCGACGGCGTTCAACGGCTTGAAGAAGGGCACGATCGTCGGCAAGGGCGTCGTGAACAACCGCATGACGAACATGATGATGCGTCTTCTCGAAAAGAAGGGCGTTCCCACCCACTTCGTGGAAGAACTCTCCGACAGAGACACGGTCGTCAAAAAGGTAAGCATCGTTCCGCTCGAAGTGATTATCCGCAACGTTTCCGCGGGCTCTTTTGCAAAGCGCTACGGCGTGGAAGAGGGAATCGTATTCGACGAACCCACGATCGAATTCTCCTATAAGAACGACGATTTGGGCGATCCGCTCATCAATACCTATCACGCGCTTGCGTTGAAGCTTGCGACGAAAGAGGAAATCGAGCTCATTAAAAAGTACGCCTTCAAGGTGAACGAAGTACTCAAAGAATACTTCCTTTCCCTCGGTGTAAAGCTGATCGACTTCAAGCTCGAATTCGGCAAGACCGCAGACGGCAAGATCGTGCTTGCGGACGAAATCTCGCCCGACACCTGCCGCTTCTGGGACGTCAAGACGAACGAGAAGCTCGACAAAGACCGTTTCCGCCGCGACCTTGGCGGCGTCGAAGACGCGTACAAAGAAATCTTTGCCCGCGTAACGAAAGGGGAGTAACGCCGCATGGGAGGATTTTTCGGAGCGGTGCGTAAGCACAGCGCAATACTCGACGTTTTCCTCGGCACGGACTACCATTCCCACCTTGGGACGAAGCGCGGTGGCATGGCGGCTTATGATCCCGTCTTAGGCTTGCAGCGCGAAATTCACAATATCGAAAATTCACCCTTCCGCACCAAGTTTGCGCGTGCGATCGACGAGTTGAAGGGAAATTCTGCAATAGGCTGTATCAGTGATACCGACCCTCAGCCCCTCCTGATGTATTCCAAGCTCGGCAAATATGCGATCTGCACCGTCGGCATCATCAACAACGCAGAAGAGCTGATGGCGAAGGTCGTTGCGGGCGGAGGCTATTTCGACGCAATGACGGGCGGCAAGGTCAATTCCAACGAGCTCGTCGCCGCACTCATCAATCAAAAGGATACCTTTGAAGAGGGGATCCGTTACGCGCAGGCAAGCATACAGGGCACCGCGTCCATTCTCCTTTTGAAGGACGGCGGAAACCTCATAGCGGCGCGCGATTATATGGGGCGGCTTCCCGTACTCGTTGGCAAGAGCGACGACGGATATTGCGTTTCGTTTGAATCGTTTGCCTTCCAAAAGCTCGGTTACGTTCTCGATAAGGAGCTCGGCGCGGGTGAAATCGTGGAGATATCCACGGACGGAATAAAGCAGCTCTCCCCTGCGCGCAAGGAAATGCGGATATGCGCCTTCCTTTGGTCGTATTACGGCTATCCCACTTCCGCTTACGAAGGGGTGAACGTAGAAATTATGCGCACCCGCAACGGCGGGATCATGGCGGAAGAGGATGCGCGGCTCGGAAATATACACGATATCGATTTCGTAGGCGGCGTTCCCGATTCGGGGACTCCCCACGCAATCGGATACGCGAACAAGAGCGGAATTCCGTTTGCCCGTCCGTATATCAAATACACGCCTACCTGGTCGCGCAGCTTTATGCCTCAGAACCAAGCGGACAGAAATAAGATTGCCAAGATGAAGCAAATTCCCGTTCACGAGTTGATCGTGGATAAAAACCTTCTTCTCGTAGACGATTCCATCGTCCGCGGCACGCAGCTCAAAGAGACGGTTGAATTTTTGTATTCGCACGGCGCCAAGACGGTACACATGCGTTCCGCTTGCCCGCCCATTATGTACGGCTGCAAGTTCCTCAACTTCTCCCGTTCGACGAGTGAAATGGATTTAATCACCCGCCGCACGATCAAAGAGCTCGAAGGCGAGGAGGGCTTTAACCACCTCGAAGAGTACAGCGACGCAAAGACGGAACGCGGAAAGGCAATGCGTAAAGCGATTTGCGATAACTTCCATTTCGAATCGTTGGAGTTCCAATCTCTCGAAGGCTTACAAAAGGCAATCGGCATTGAGCCCTGTAAACTTTGTACCTACTGTTGGAACGGGAAAGAGTAACCGCTTCCTCTAAGCGGAGCAATACTGTAAGGAGTTAATATGAAAGACAGCTACTCGGAAAGTTATAAAAAAGCGGGCGTAGATATCACCGCGGGATATAAGGCGGTCGAGCTCATGAAAAAGCACGTCGCGCGCACCATGCCGCAGGGCAAGGCGGATATCGGCGACTTCGGCGGCGCGTTCCCGCTCCCCAAGGGCATGAAAGAGCCCGTGCTCGTTTCGGGTACGGACGGCGTAGGCACCAAGCTGAAAATCGCCATGCTTCTTGACAAGCACGACACGATCGGAATCGACTGCGTTGCCATGTGCGTGAACGACGTCATTTGCTGCGGCGCGAAGCCTTTGTTCTTCCTCGACTATATTGCCTGCGGAAAGAACGTTCCCGAAAAGATCGCGGATATCGTAGGCGGCGTTGCGGAAGGCTGCGTGCGTGCGGGCTGTGCGCTCATCGGCGGCGAAACCGCAGAGCACCCCGGCATGATGCCCGAGGACGATTACGATTTGGCGGGCTTCTCCGTGGGAATCGTAGACCGCGAAAAGATGATCGATAAGTCCAAGATGAAGGCGGGCGATATTATGATCGCGCTCCCTTCTACGGGCGTGCACAGCAACGGCTTCTCCCTTGTGAGAAAGGTGTTCGATATCGAGAACTGCGATTTAGATTCCTATAAAAACGAGCTCGGCGCAGGTTTGGGCGAAACGCTCTTGACTCCTACGAAGATTTACGTGCGCTCCATTTTGGCGCTCCTCGATAAAGTGGAGATCAAGGGAATTTCGCACATTACGGGCGGCGGCTTCTACGAGAATATGCCCCGTTCCATTCCCAAGGGCTTGGGAGTCAGAATCAAAAAGAGCGACGTGAAAGTACTTCCTATCTTCCGTTTGATTCAAAAAGTAGGGAATATCTCCGAACACGATATGTTCAACACCTTCAACATGGGCGTGGGCATGAGCGTGGTCGTTGCAAAAGAGAACGTAGAAAAGGCGCTTGAAATTTTAAAAGCGAACGGCGAGGACGCTTACGTTATCGGCGAGATCGTAAAGAGCGACAGCGGGGTTATTTTGGAATGAGTAAGATCCGTATCGCCGTACTCTGTTCGGGCGGCGGAACGAACTTTCAGGCGATTATAAACGCTTCGGACGCGGGCATGATCCCCGACGGTGAAGTAAAGCTTGTGATAACCGATCATAAAGAGGCGTTCGTTTTGACGCGTGCGGCGCGCGCGGGCATTAAGTCGGAAATCGCAGACCGCAAGGACATTCCCGACAGGGCGGAGCGCGAAAAGAGAATTTTGCAAATTCTTCAAGAGAACGAAATCGAGTTTGTGGTGTTTGCGGGCTTCATGACGATATTGAGCGAGAACTTCGTCAAAAAATATCCGAACCGCATTATCAACGTGCATCCCGCACTGATTCCTAGCTTTTGCGGAAAGGGCTTTTACGGACTGCACGTGCACGAAGCGGTGCTTGCGGCGGGCGTGAAGGTGACGGGCGCGACCGTGCACTACGTGAACGAGGTGTGCGACGGCGGACAGATCATCGCGCAAAAGGCGGTGGAGGTCAAAGAGGGCGACACGCCCGAAACCTTGCAAAAGCGCGTCATGCGCGAAGCGGAGTGGGTGATTTTACCCGAGGCCGTAGAAACTGTTTGTAAAAAACTGAGAGGTAATTGATATGAGCTTTGAAATCAAGAGCATGAAGGACGCGTTGAAGGACAACGCTTATCCCGGCCGCGGAATTGCCGTAGGACTTTCCCAGGACGGCACGAAGGCAATGTTCGCTTACTTCATTATGGGGCGTAGCGAGAACAGCCGCAACCGCATCTTCGTCGAGGAGAACGGCGCACTCAAAACGCAGGCGCACGATCCTTCGAAAATGCAGGACCCTTCGCTGATTATTTACTATCCCGTAAAGTCGGTCGGAAAGGACGTTATCGTCACGAACGGCGATCAGACGGATACCATCGAGGAGAGCTTGAAGGCTGGCAAGTGCTTCCGCCACGCGTTGAAGCAGCGCCGCTTCGAGCCCGACTTCCCCAACTTTACGCCGCGTATCAGTGCGATTCTGCACCTTGAAAACGGATACAAATACGAGATGTCCATTTTGAAGAGCGCCGATAAATTCGGCACGGCGTGCAACCGTTTCTTCTACGACTACGAGCCCGTTGCGGGTACGGGGCATTTCCTGCACACCTACGTTTCGGACGGAAACCCGCTTCCCTCCTTCGAGGGAGAGCCCGAACTCATTTCGGTACCCAACGACGTAAAAGAGTTTGCAAAGGAAATTTGGAGCGCGCTCAACGCGGAAAACAAAATTTCGCTCTATTGCCGCGCTTATGACTTAAAGACGGGTGCGCGTGAAAGCGTTCTCTACAATAAAAACAGATAATTACAAGGGAGAAAAACCATGCAGGAATTCGAGTTAAAATACGGCTGTAACCCCAACCAAAAGCCCGCAAGGATCTATATGCAGGACGGAAGCGAGCTTCCCGTCGAGATTCTCAACGGCAGACCCGGTTACATTAACTTTTTGGACGCGTTCAACTCCTGGCAGCTTGTCAAGGAAATCAAGGAGAACACGGGATACGTTGCGGCAACGAGCTTTAAGCACGTTTCGCCCACGGCGGCGGCAATCGGCAAAAAGCTTTCTCCGGAATTAAAGAAGTCCTGTTTCGTGGACGATATCGAGGGACTCGACGATTCCCCGCTTGCGTGCGCCTATGCACGCGCGCGCGGAACGGACAGAATGAGTTCCTTCGGCGATTGGATCGCTCTTTCGGACGAGTGCGACGAAGTGACGGCAAAGATCATTTCGCGCGAAGTTTCCGACGGCGTGATCGCGCCTTCCTATTCCCCCAAGGCTTTGGAAATTTTAAAAGCAAAGCGCAAGGGAACCTACAATATCGTCAAGATCGACAAGGACTACGTTCCCGCCGAAATCGAACGCAAGCAGGTGTTCGGTATCACCTTCGAGCAGGGCAGAAATAACTTTAAAATCGATAAAGAGCTTCTCAAAAATATCGTTACGAAGAATAAGACCTTGCCCGAGGATAAGGCGATCGATCTCATTATTTCGCTCATCACGCTCAAATACACGCAGTCCAACTCGGTTTGCTTTGCAAAGGACGGGCAGGCGATCGGCGTGGGCGCGGGACAGCAGTCTCGCATTCACTGCACGAGGCTTGCGGCAAGCAAGGCGGACTTGTGGCACTTGCGCCAGAGCGAGAAGGTTTTGAATCTTCAATTCGCAGAGGGCGTAGGCAGACCCGAAAAGAACAACATTATCGATTTGTACCTCTCCGACGAAGCGGAGACCGTGCTCGGCGACAACGTTTGGAAAAAGAACTTTGCGGTGCGCCCCGCTCCCTTCACGAAGGAAGAGAAAGCGGCTTACCTCAAAAAGATTACGGGCGTATCCCTGGGAAGCGACGCATTCTTCCCGTTCTCCGATAATATCGACCGCGCGGCGCTTTCGGGCGTTTCGTACGTGGCGGAACCGGGCGGCTCCGTGCGCGACGACCTCGTCATTGAAGCCGCGGATAATTACGGAATGGTCATGGCATTCACAGGAATGAGATTATTCCATCACTAAGCTACGCTTCCTCTGAACGTCGCAATACGGCGTTGAGCTGTGGCAACCCTCAGTCATTTACGGGGTTGTAAACTCCTTCGGGTTTTCCTCGCTCTCCTTGTCTTGCTCGTTCATAGAAAGCGGGAAAAACAATATGAAGAGGTTTATATGAACATACTAATTGTTGGCGGGGGCGGTAGAGAACACGCCGTCGTAAAAGCGTTAAAACTCAATAAAAAGGTTGAAAAAATCTATGCGCTTCCCGGCAACGGCGGTATCGCAAAGGAAGAGGGCGCGGAGTGCTTCCCCATTAAGGCGACCGATTTGGACGGAATCGTCGAATTTGCGAAATCGCACAAAATCGACTTTGCCGCGATCACGCAGGACGATCCCCTCGTCATGGGCTGCGTGGATCGGCTCGAAGCATTGGGCATTCCCTGCTTCGGTCCCAACAAGGCGGCTGCGATCATCGAAGGAAGCAAGGTCTATTCCAAAGACCTCATGAAAAAATACGGCATTCCCACGGCTAATAGCGAAACCTTTACCGACGCGGAAGCGGCGATCGAATACTTAAAAGCCTGCGATTATCCCACCGTCATCAAGGCGGACGGGCTTGCGGCGGGCAAGGGCGCGGTCATTGTGAACAGCTTCGAGGAAGCGAAAAAGACCGTCGACGACATCATGGTAAAGAAGGTGTTCGGCGCGAGCGGGAATCAGATTCTCATCGAAGAATTCTTAACGGGTCCCGAGGTTTCCGTGCTCTCCTTTACGGACGGAAATATTATCGTCCCTATGGTCAGCTCGATGGACCACAAGCGGGCAAACGACAACGACGAAGGGCTGAACACGGGCGGTATGGGCACGGTTGCGCCCAACCCCTATTACACGGAAGAAGTTCAAAAGGAGTGCATGGAGAAGATTTTTCTTCCCACGGTGAAAGCCCTTAACAAAGAGGGGCGCACCTTTAAGGGCTGTATCTTCTTCGGACTTATGCTCACGCCCAAGGGCGCGAAGGTCATCGAATACAACTGCCGCTTCGGCGATCCCGAAACGCAGGTCGTGCTTCCGCTTTTGGAGAGCGATTTGCTCGAAATCATGCTTGCAGTCCGTGAAGGACGGCTCAAAGAGGAAATGGTTCGTTTCAGAAAGGGCGCGGCGTGCTGCGTGATCGTAGCGTCGAACGGCTATCCTGCCCATTACGAAACGGGTTACGAAATTACGCTTCCCAAGACGAAGGCGGGGGAATACCTTTATGTTGCGGGAGCGAAAGCGGAGGGCGAAAAGCTGCTTACTTCGGGCGGGCGCGTTTTGGGCGCTTCCGCCGTGGGAGATACGCTTCGCGAGGCAATCGACGGCGCGTACGCCCTTGCAAGAGGAGTTCATTTTGAAAACGCCTATATGCGTCGCGACATCGGGCAGAGGGCGTTAAAGGCTAAAAAATAATCATTCCCTCAAATATTAAGGAGGTTTAAAATGGTATTTAGAGTTTACGTAGAGAAAAAGCACGGTTTCGACCATGAAGCGAAAACTCTTACGTCCGACGTAAGGGAGCTTTTGGGGATCGAAAGCGTTGAAGATATTCGCATTATCAACCGTTACGACGCGGAGGACATGGACAAGGAGCTCTTCGACTATGCGATAAAGACGGTGTTTTCCGAACCGCAGATGGACCTCGCGAGCGGGGAAATCAATACGGAAGGAGCGAAGGTGTTCGGGACGGAGTATCTTCCCGGACAGTTCGATCAGCGTGCGGACTCGGCGGCGCAGTGCATTCAGATGCTCTCGAAGAAGGAGCGCCCTTTCATTCGTACGGCAAAGATTTATGCCGTGTACGGAAACGTTTCGGATAAAGAGCTTGATTCGATCAAGCGTTACGTCATCAACCCCGTAGAGAGCAGGGAGGCTGAATTGACCCTTCCCGAAACGCTTAAAATCAATCACCCCGTTCCGCAGGAAGTGGAGACCTTGACGGGCTTCTTGCAGCTCGATAAAGAGGGGCTGAACGAATTTGTGAAAAAGTACGCGCTCGCAATGGACGCGGACGATATCGCCTTTTGTCAGGACTATTTCAAAAAGGAAGAGCGCGATCCCACGCTTACCGAGATCCGCATGATCGATACATATTGGTCGGATCACTGCCGCCACACGACGTTTTTGACGACGATCGACGGCGTGCACTTCGAGGATAAGGTATTAGAGGAAGCGTACAATGAATATCTTGCGGCGCGCAAGGAAATAAACCGTACCAAGCCCGTGAATCTCATGGACGTCGGAACGATCGCCTGCAAGCTCTTAAAACAGCGCGGACTTTTAAATAACTTAGACGAATCGGAAGAAATCAACGCCTGCACCGTTAAAATCAACGTGGACGTAGACGGAAAACAGCACGATTATCTTCTTCTCTTTAAAAACGAAACGCACAACCACCCCACGGAGATAGAGCCGTTCGGCGGGGCTGCGACCTGTATCGGGGGCGCGATCCGCGATCCGCTTTCGGGCAGAAGCTACGTTTACGCGGCCATGCGCGTTACGGGCGCGGGCGATCCGCTCGTTCCCGTCTCCAAAACGCTCGAAGGCAAGCTTCCCCAACGCAAGATTGTGACGACGGCGGCGGCGGGATATTCCTCCTACGGCAACCAGATCGGACTTGCCACGGGTCAGGTAGACGAAATTTACCACACGGGCTACGTTGCAAAGCGCCTTGAAATCGGCGCGGTGATTGCCTCGACGCCCGAAGAGAACGTTCGGCGCGAAACGCCTGCGGCGGGAGATAAGGTAATCTTACTCGGCGGCAGAACGGGGCGCGACGGCTGCGGAGGCGCGACGGGCTCCTCCAAGTCGCACACCCTCGAATCGCTCACCCATTGCGGTGCAGAGGTGCAGAAGGGCAACGCGCCCGAAGAGCGCAAGCTCCAACGCCTGTTCCGCAAGAAAGAGGCGATGCTCCTCGTAAAGAGGTGTAACGACTTCGGCGCGGGCGGCGTATCGGTTGCGATCGGCGAGCTTGCGGACGGACTGAAAATCGATTTGAACGCCGTGCCCAAAAAGTACGACGGGCTTGACGGCACCGAGCTTGCGATCTCCGAATCACAGGAGCGCATGGCGGTCGTCGTCGAAGCGGACAAGGTAGAAGAGTTTATCCGCTACGCCGAGGAAGAGAACCTCGAAGCGACCGTCGTTGCGGAGGTTACGAAAAAGCCCCGCCTCGTCATGACCTGGAACAAAAAGACCATCGTCGATATTTCGCGTGAGTTCTTAAATTCCAACGGTGCGGAAAAGCACACCGAGGCGAGTGTAGAAAAAGTACAAAGCTATGAAAAGGAGATTCCCGCTTCCTTTACCAAGGGGTATCAGGCTCTTGCGGGCGATCTGAACGTATGCTCCAAGCGCGGGCTTTCGGAGCGGTTCGATTCCACGATCGGCGCGAACACGGTGCTCATGCCCTTCGGCGGAAAATATCAGCTTACGCCGCCGCAGGCAATGGCGCACCTCGTCTCCGTAGAGAAGGGACACACTGACGCCGTTTCCTATATGAGCTGGGGCGGCAACCCCTACGCAATGGAAAAGAGCCCCTATCACGGCGCGTACCTTGCGGTCGTCGAGAGTGTTTCAAAGCTCGTTGCGAGCGGCGCACGCTTTAAACAGGATAAGAATACGACTTATCTTTCTTTTCAGGAATATTTCTTAAAGCCCGGGCACGATCCCAAGCGTTGGGGACAGCCCCTTGCGGCGCTCCTCGGCGCGTTTAAGGCGCAGACCGATCTGGGCGTTGCCGCGATCGGCGGTAAGGACTCCATGAGCGGGACGTTCGAGCATATCGACGTGCCGCCCACCCTCGTCTCCTTTGCAGTCACGACGGGGCGCGTTCACGAGGTCGTCTCTCCCGAATTCAAGGAAGCGGGACACTACGTCGTCCTGTTGGAGCCCGAATACGACGAGAACAATCTGCCCGAGCCCGAATCGCTGAAAAAGAACTTCACCCTTGTGACCGATCTCTTACGGGAGGGGAAAGCGGTTGCGGCGTACACGCCTACCTACGGCGGCGTTGCGGAAGGGGTGCTCAAAATGTGCCTCGGCAATAAGATCGGCTTTGCTTACGACAGCGACGTTCCTTTAAAGTATATCTTCGAATACAACTACGGCTCGTTTATATTGGAGCTCACGACCAAGGACAGAGTGGGAATGCTTCTCGGCGTTACCACAAAGAAAGGGCTCATTACCTACGGAAAAGAAAAGCTTTCGCTTGACGAGCTCCTCGGCGTATACGAGAGCAAGTTAGAGACGGTGTACCGCACGGAGGTGCCCGCGAAGAAGAAAAAGGTTCCCGCCTATTCCTATAAGAAGAAATTCACAGGCGAGAGCACCCAAAAACACGGCAAGCCGAAAGCGCTCATTCCCGTATTCCCCGGCACGAACTGCGAGTACGATACCGCGAAGGCGTTCGAGGACGCGGGCGCGGAGACGGAGATCTTCGTCGTAAGAAACCGCACGGCGGACGAAGTTGCCCGTTCGGGCGAGGAATTCGCGAAGAAGATCAAAGAGAGCCAGATAATATTTATTCCCGGCGGCTTTTCAAGCGGAGACGAGCCCGACGGATCGGGCAAGTTCATTACGGCGTTCTTCCGCGGCGCCGAGGTCAAAGAGGAGACGGAGCGTCTTCTGAACGTGCGCGACGGACTTATGGGCGGTATCTGTAACGGATTCCAGGCGCTCATCAAACTCGGTCTTGTTCCGTACGGCAGGATTATCGATACCGACGAAAACTGCCCTACGCTCACCTATAACGATATCGGGCGGCACCAGTCCCGCATCGTGCGCGTGAGAGTTGCGTCCGTGAACAGCCCCTGGCTTACGGGCTTGAAGGTGGGAGATATTATTTCCGTTCCCATTTCGCACGGAGAAGGAAAATTCGTTGCGAGTCCCGAATTAATTAAAGAGCTTGCCGCAAAAGGTCAGATCATGACGCAATACGTCGACCTTGACGGAAAGCCCACGATGGACATTCACTTCAACCCCAACGGCAGTACCTGCGCGATCGAAGGAATTCTTTCGCCGAACGGAAGGGTATTCGGCAAAATGGGGCATTCGGAACGCACGGGCTTCGGACTGTACAAAAACGTTTTGGGCAACTACGATATGAAGCTGTTCGAGAGTGCGGTCAAATATTTTAAAAAGTAACTCACGGAATTTGTTAAACAAGCAAATTCGACAAACAAATAAGA
>JAAUYT010000001.1 GCA_014804975.1 Clostridia bacterium | reverse complement strand
GCAATAAAGGACAATCCCGCGATATCAGCATCTACATTATCTAAATCATTAGGGTTCAACCATAGAACCATCCAACGAGACCTCAAGCACATGCAAGAACTCAGCATTGTAGTCCATGAAGGACCCGACAAAGGCGGGATCTGGAAATTGCTAAAATGAATGTGAAGTGTAAGAAATCTGACTCCACACGGTAAAAATTCCGGTTATTTCCATCTATAATATCAAAAAAATTACTAACTTTGTGATTAAGTAACGCATCTCTGAAAATGACCAGTCAGTAAACAGAAAAAGACATACGGCGAAAGCCAAAAACCTTTGAGAATATCCTTGTAGTCGTTACAGGCTTTGGTCGGCCTTCAGATGCTACCCTGGTGTTCTTACTTTAAAACATGAATATAAAGGACTACATATCTGAGTTAAACAAGCAATTCCGAACAGGAATAGCTCGTGAACATAGCTATAGGCCGGCATTACAGCAGATGATGTCGTCAGTATTGGAGGATATGGTAGTTACAAACGAACCTGCAAGAATTGATTGTGGTGCTCCCGACTATATAATATCTCGCAAGTCTGACAACATACCTGTTGCATTTGTTGAGGCTAAGGACATTGATGATTCAGACCTTGACGGCCGCAAACAGAATAAATCACAATTTAATCGGTATAAGGAGTCGCTCGACCGTATAATATTTACAGATTATCTTGTCTTTCATTTTTATGAAAATGGTGAGTTGAAAGAATGTATCCGTATAGCTAATGTTGTTGGAGAAAAAATTGTCGGGATTGATACGAATTTCGATAAATTTGTAGCTATCGTTAAATCTTTTGCTAATTCAGCACCTCAAAAGATAACATCAGCCGGGAGACTTGCCTCAATAATGGCATCGAAAGCCAAGTTATTAGCTGAGACTATTACACGCGTGCTTAATCGTGAGGATGATTATACGAGTTTACAACTTAAAGGACAATATGAGGCTTTCAAAAGAGTTTTACTCCATGATATAACCCATGAGAGTTTTGCTGATATTTATGCTCAAACAATAGCATACGGAATGTTTGCAGCCAGAATACATGACAAGACTCCTGAAGACTTTTCTCGACAAGAGGCAGCGACATTAATTCCTAAAACTAATCCGTTTCTTCGTCAGATATTTCAAAGCATAGCTGGGTATGATCTTGATGAGCGCATTGCATGGATAGTTGATGATTTGGCTCTCTCGTTTGCCGCAACTGACATGTCGAAGATTCTCAAAGGGTATGGTGGAAATAACAGACACTCGGATCCCATGATTCATTTCTATGAGGACTTCCTTGCTTTCTATGATCCGAAATTGCGTAAATCTAAAGGTGTCTGGTATACTCCCTCTGCTGTTGTGGGTTTTATCGTGAGGTCAGTAGACGAAATATTGAAAAAAGATTTCGGTCTTCCAACAGGGCTTGCTGATTACTCTCAAATCGAACATGAGGTAATCAATGAAAATTATAATCATAAGGTTAAAGGAAGCAAACGAACTAAATTAGAAAAATATCATCGAGTTCAGATACTTGACCCTGCTGTCGGCACAGGTACATTCTTGGCCGAGACGGTAAAGTGCATACATAAGAAGTTTTCAAACATGCAGGGAATGTGGCAGGGTTATGTTGAAAAGCATCTACTGCCTCGTCTCAATGGATTTGAAATCCTGATGGCTCCTTATGCAATTGCTCACCTTAAATTGGATTTGACATTGAATTCGACCGGTTATACACACAATACAGACCGCAGAATAAGAGTCTATCTTACAAATTCATTGGAAGAACATCATAAGGATATCGGCACCCTCTTTTCAATGTGGCTGAGTCAAGAAGCTAATGAAGCAAGCCGCATAAAAAGAGACACTCCTGTCATGGTAATGCTTGGTAATCCGCCATATAATGGGTCAAGTACAAACAATGGGGAGTGGATTACCAACTTGATGCAGTCATACAAGAAAGAACCCGGAGGCAAAAATTCTCTATAAGAGAGGAATCCTAAGTGGCTTAACGACGATTATGTGAAATTCATCAGAATGGCACAGTATTTCATTGAGCAAAATGGAGAAGGNATATTNGCATATATCAACCCTCATGGATTTCTTGACAATCCAACATTCCGTGGAATGCGTTGGGAGTTGCTTCGTGNNTTTGATTNNATATATACTATTGATTTACATGGCAATTCCAAGAAGAAAGAAACAGCGCCTAATGGTGGTAAAGATGAAAATGTTTTTGATATCATGCAAGGTGTGAGTATAAACTTCTTCATAAAGACAGGCAAAAAGAAGAAAAATANTCTCGGACNGTTATTTCATTATGGTTTATNCGGCAAAAGAGAATCCAAATACTCATTTTTAAACGNNAACAATATCTCTACCATTACATANACAGAGCTGAAACCGCAGGCNCCGATGTATTTTTTCGTNCCAAAAGATTTNGGGCTTGAAAAAGAATACAACAAAGGATTTGCTATTAATGAGTTATTCAAAGTTTGTTCCATGGGAGTAACCACAGCATTCGATGAATTTAATATTTGCGACTCAGAGGAAATTGTAAAGGAAAGAATAACAACGCTCATTAATACAAGTACAGTTGAACTGNTGTCCACTCCAATCTTTAACAAGTCTGATGAGAAATGGATAGATACAGCAAAAACAGATGTAGGTGTTCATTTTGATCATTCGAAAATTAAAAAGATAACTTATCGTCCATTTGATGAAAAATGGGTTTATTTTACAGGAAAAACAGGTGGTCTTATGGCCCGTCCACGGAAAAAAGTAAACTCATACTTGATTCTGGGCGAAAATATTAGCCTTTGTGTCATTCGAGTTAACCGCGATGATAAAAACACCATATTTGTTGCTAAAAATCTGATTGACAAAACGTTGCTATCATCAAAAGATAATGTGACATTCTTCCCCTTATACCTATATGCCAATAAGGAATGGTCGGCTAATGAATTAGAAAAAATACCAAACTTTAATAATAATATAATAATAAATATTGAACAAAAAGTTGGTAAAAAATTAAATCCGTTAGAACTTTTCGATTATATTTACGGTGTGCTCAACTCTCCTATCTACATTTGTAAGTACCAAGAATTTTTAAGGATAGATTTTCCACGAGCGCCCTATCCTAAGGATCTTAACGAATTTACTCAAATATCTGAGCTGGGCAAGAGGCTCCGTGAGTTGCATACAATGGAACACTCTTCAAGCTGGACTGTTGAAGTAGGTTATCCAATTATGGGTAGCAACATAGTTGAGAAAGTTGAATATAAAAACAATCGTGTATATATAAATGAAACGCAATACTTTGACAATATTCACGAGTGTGTGTTTAACTATTACATAGGAGGTTATCAACCTGCTCAAAAGTGGCTCAAAGATAGGAAAAGTCAGAAACTCGCTTTTGAAGATATCCGTCATTATCAAGAAATAATATATTCTCTATCGGAAACTTATAAAGCCATTTCTCAGGCTCATAGGGAATAATTGTCCAATACTCTAATTGAATTAATATGATGTCATCTATAATAACATTATTGACTGCATTGTTAACAGCTGCTATAGGAGCATTTATCGGTACTCTATACGGCTCCAAAAAGCTATATGAGTATCAACAATCGGGGAAAATTGCTACGCGTAAAACGGCACTTAAGGCCATTAGCATATTAAAAAAATATGCAGGACAGCCATATACAAATGCGCAATCAGACTTCAATACTTCATTAAGTATATCCGAAAAAAGGGCAGTTTTAGTAGCACTCCATAAACTTGGCGTTCCAATTGTAGTTCCCTTAACTTCAGCCTTTCAAATTTCTAATATCCAGCTCTCTGATGCTACAATATCAAATGATGAGTTGGATAGTATCGTATCTCAATTGGAAAACGGAAACTGCGATTATTTGTTTTATGAAGATGTAGAAAATCATTTTTCTTCCAATTTGAGATTGAACACTTTGCGAGCCTTAGCAAAGCGTTATGTTAATAATGTAATGACGAACAGTCGTTATGAAAATGGTAATTTTTCTGATCCAGAGAATTGGCAAAATCTTTATTTTACTCATGGGGAGGTTCAAGCAATTTTAGTTTTCTGTAATAGGGTACATGACAAAATGTACTATGAAGATAATGGTAATTTAAAATTAGGAGCGATTGACAAACTATTACAAGAAATTGAGATTGGCTTATGGGATAATTATCTATTTTGGGATTATGCGGCTCATCAGAATATGATCAGCCAAAATGCACTTGCCAATCGAATGTTTGAAGTTTTCTTCCAAACAGAAAAAGAGCAAAATCAAACAAAGACCCCTAAAAAACGAAAACAATGAGAAATACCTTCTTTGAGAATTATATTTTTTCTGATAAAGAGCTCGTAAAGAATATCTGGAATGATGCAATAATTGTTCTTGATACTAACGTTCTATTGCACTTATATAGGTATTCAGAGGAATATAAGGAAAATTTACTTAATGTATTAGAACACTATAAAGATAGATTATGGATTCCATATCAGATCGGTTGGGAATATCATCAAAATAGGAGTTCAGTGTATATTGATATAGACATTGCATATGATCAAATTATAGCATCCCTTGAAAGTGGGTTGATTGAATTCTTAAAGAAATTAAATTTGTCTAAATACAGTCGTCACCCCAAAATCGATATTAATTGGTTTGAAAATCAAATCAGATCCACTATAGTAGGATTATGTGACCATCTACGCAATATGAAAGACTCGTGTTCTGACAATTCAAAAATAGATGCAATTAACGAGCGAATCACCGAATTATTTGACGGTAAGGTTGGTAATGATTTTGATGATTCAAAACTAAATAAATTGTATAAGGATGGTCAAATCCGTTACAGTGAGAAAACACCACCCGGATATTGTGACGCTAAGGAAAAAAAGGACAGAGGAAATCGTCATCTATATGGTGATCTTATATGGTGGAAACAAGTGCTTGAATATGCGCAAGAGAAGGGAAGTAATGTTATTCTTGTAACTGATGACACAAAAGAAGATTGGTACGAAAAAGTAAAAGGAAAAACAATTGGTCCGAGAAAGGAACTCATTAAAGAGTTTCGAAATGAAACTCAAAAAAATATTTTGATATATCCAACTCCGAGGTTTTTGGAGTATGCTAAGGAAAACATGTCTGTCTCTGTGAATCAAGAAACAATTACTGAAGCAAATGAAATTTACCGAGAAAACGAGGCCATAGAAGAGGTTATAGCATCTGTTCCTGAAGAAAACGAGCATGAAGTTGCCAAGATCTTTTCAGAAAACCCCTGGATGAGTGCTGAATCTTTTTTACAGTCATATATTAAATCAATCGAGAATCCATCCGATGCCACAAAAATATCAGACATTCTTGGAAAGGATTATTTGAGTAACCCATTAGAGAGCATAGCGAGATTCATGCCTGACCATTCTGCTATTTTTGGCAAGAGTGCCTTGAATCCTGTTGAGGGATTAGCAACCGCTACCACAAAAATTTCAGATTTTCTTGGAAAGGATTATTTGAGTAATCCATTGGAGAGCATGGCGAGACTCATGCCAGGCCATTCTGCTATCCTTGGCAAGAGTGTCTTAAATCTTGATGGAGAAGCAAGAACCCGATTTTCAGGTATTGGAATACATTACCATACTACAAGTAGCGAAAGAAAAGATGATAAATCAGCAAATAAATGATTTATGGATAAGAGGTCGATACGGTTTTCAATGATCGCGAGGTGAGGGCGGTCTGGGATGACGAGAACAACTGCTGGTGGTTTTCGGCTACTGATGTCGTGAGAGCCATCAACGATGAGCCTGACTATACGAAAGCCGGTAACTATTGGCGTTGGCTCAAGCGAAAGTTGGCACAAGACGGCATTCAACTCGTGAGTGCTACTCACGGGTTCAAATTCGAGGCTCCAGATGGGAAGCAGCGCAAGGCAGATGTTTTGAATAGCGATGGCGTCATTCTGCTCGCCAAACATTATCCCAACAATCGTGCGAGTAAATTCCTAGACTGGTTCACTTATAGTGACACTACCATTGACGGTCAGAGTCGTAAGAAGGCATACACTTTATTTGAAAGCGGGCTGCTCAACTCTCTTGAACCGGGTAGTATGAAATGTCTGCAACAGATACATGCCTATCTGTTTGGAGGCTTGTATGAGTTTGCCGGACAGATAAGGAATAAGAATATATCGAAAGGTGGATTCACATTTGCCAACTGCCTTCATTTCCCCACGATCATCCCTTCCATTGAGCGAATGCCCGAAACCACACTTGACGAGATCGCAGACAAATACGTT